>JAIPFU010000104.1 GCA_021736505.1 Spirochaetia bacterium
CATTAAGCTGCACAGTGACAAATATTTCAAAAGGGAAATCCCATATCCCTTTATGTTTCAGATCTTCGATGATTTCCACAAGCTTGGGAGACTGGTGTTCATTCTGATAGGCTAAGAGCGCTTCACGATCCACTTGATCTACATGAAATTCCAGCGACGCAGGAGTCATCAGCCCATCCTCTTCTCTTCCCTTCTGATAGGAGCATCCCGCCATGGCAGCAATATCAGCATCTCCAGTTGCATCGATAATGACATCTCCCCGTAATGAAAACAGACCGCTTTTATTATGCGCTGTGAGAGAAACAACTCTCTTTTCATACCGCTGAAGGCTGATAATCCTTGTCTGCAGATACGGCTGTATCCCTTCCTCAAGACATATAGTATCGAGAAACAGTTTCATTCTATTTCCATCAAAGGGAATACCTGCCGCCATGCGCGGATACCAGCCATGCGGGTTATTTTGTACATCTATAGTATCTGGTTCTATTGCTCCGCCGATGGAGATAAGGCGATCTGTTAATTCATCGAATACTCCGCCGATTTTCCGTTCGACCCGCCCTGTCTTTTTGTTGTAGTATCTGCCGCCGAGAAGATGATTTATGCCGCTGTTCACGGCTACCCCTCCCAAGGCTCCTGATTGTTCTACAAGGGCCGTTTTTAAACCATTTCGTGCTGCTGTTACAGCAGCCGCAATGCCGCTCATTCCGCCTCCGCAGACTATACAGTCAAAAGCAGTTTCTCCATTCACTGCGATGGTCGTCTCCATAAACCTTCTCCTGTTTTTGATCAATCATGATCTTTTTACTGATGCTTCAGCATATGCTTCAAAAAGCTCCCGGGCTTCTCTTACTGATTCAGCATGATAGAGAAGCGAAACTCCAGTGGGATACTTTTCCATAATTCTCCCAGACAGCAGATCCTCTTTCTTTGGCTGTATTCTAAGCAGTGGGATCTTCTTCGCTTCCGCCCTCTTATATATCACATCAATATCGTTCATATACGGCTGTCCGAAATCCAAACACTGCAGATTTTCACTATCCAGCATGGCATCAGCGGTATGATCAAATTTTCCGCAGGAGTGGATGCCTCCGCCATGGACCTTTTGAAGTACATACTCATCTGCGGGTTTTACAAGATCTCTATATATCTCCGATGAGATCATGACTACTGAGTCATTCCGGATAAGAATATTACCCTTGAGCAGTACTCCATGCTGATGAGAGAAACCGTCCATCCTTTCAGTAACATAGGGCTGGAAACGTTTCATACAGTTCAGCTGCATTTCGGCAGTCTTCATGAGCGCTTGCTGAACTAAATCAGGTCTAGTCAGCATATCAATGAATAGCTCCTGCCCAATAACCTGTTCAAGTGAATCCAAGGGTCCCTGCAGATCCGGCAAGGTTATCGTCAGAAGCTCAGCCAGTTCCGGATAGCGACGCAACTGTTCATGATAGAATTCATAACTCTCAATAACCTTATTTACCCAGACATTATTTTCTATATCTGCAGCAGTATTCAAAGCATCTTCCAAAGAAAACTGTTCATCAGTCCGCTTTATCCAGGGAGTCTGCTCATCTCTCTGCTCCGGCGGGAAGCCAAAAAGGGATGCCACGGTGACCGTCCCCCAATTGGGGCGAATGGTCAACGGAAGATCATCTGAAAGCCTGTCACGGCAAACAATACTCTGTCCCCAGGCACTCACAAGCTCATTGTACATCATGGCAGCAGGGCTGCTGTATATCGAACTATTGGGAAAGGGCTGAAACACATCTTCCCCTTCCAAAGGGTAGGAAAAAATAATGGGAAGTCGATCTACTGACTCATATTGCAGAGCAGATCTGTGACGCTCCTCAGTAATCCGCTGCCGATCTCCTAAATCCAAATTGAGTATATAGAGGATCACCTCTTCCAGACGGTTTTCAGCATCCAGGTGTTTTTCAGTATCCGCATACATATCTGCTCTCCCTATTCCTGCAGTCTCTGTTCAAATACTTCATCAACCAAACGCTTATCATCTTCCGTCAGGGGAAGAAAGGGTCTCCGACACATACCACTTTGTATATGCTGTTTCTCCAGTACATACTTCTGTGCATTCAGCAATTTGCCGGTTTTCAGCAATACGCGAATCACTTCATTGGCATCTGTCTGCAGTTCAGCTGCTTTCCTCATATCTCCCTGTTTATAAGCTTTTTGTATATTGATATATTTTTCGGGCATGAAATTAAATGTACTCCCTATAGCTCCATCGGCTCCCATGGATAGGCCTGCAAGGAATATTTCATCAAGTCCATTATATATCAGCAGATCGGGGTCATCGTTTTTCATACCCTCAAGCTGATACAGATCATTGGATGTAAATTTAACTCCGATAATATTCTTGTGCTCCCTGAGCCGGCTCATCATTTCGCTTGTCAGGGAGACACCGGAAAGACCTGGAAAATTATACGGGATGAGAGGAAGCTGTATGCTGTCAGCAATATCGGTATAATATCCTATAAGTTCATCTTCAGAGAATTTATAGTAAAAAGGGGGTATTGATGAAACGGCATCGGCGCCAGTTTCCTGAGCATGAAGGCCGAGTTTGATGGAAAAATCCGTAGAAATTGCTCCAATATGGCATATGACCTTCACTTTCCCGGCTGTTTCATCCAGAACGGTTTCTAAAATGCGCTTGCGTTCTTCAAAACTGAGAAGAAAAGCCTCTGCGGTACTTCCGCAGACATAAAAACCGTTGATACCTTTTTCAATATTCTTTGCTGTAAGCTGGCGCAGGGCCTGCTCATTGATCTTTCCCTCTTCGTCGAAGGGTGTAAGTAATGCGGTAAATAATCCTGCTAGTGGTTTCACGAAGCCCCCTTTATCAATATATCTTATGATATATCAAAAAATGTATAATTTTTTCTCCCGCATAGATACTATCTCATTCCCTATGCTGCACTATTTTTCAAAAACATTTCTTTGTTTAATTATCCACAAAGAGGTGGTGCTTACCGCTCCGCAGATGCTGCCGTATGATATATTCCGCTTCATCGGCATTCTCAGTTGTCAACTGCTCCACGAGTTCAATATGACTTTTTCTCTCCTGCTTATCCACAGGAAGCAGAATTCTATTCATATTATAGAAGATACCCAACTTAGTTATCCGGACAAATTCCCGCTCAAGAGCACTGCAGGAGGATAAAACAACTAAGTTTTTATGAAACTCAATCTCCTGCTCCCAGTGTTCCGGACTGTCGGCTTCTGTCTCTTCAACTTTTCTTGCCAGTTCAATTAAGCGTTCTTTATGGTCAACTATAGGCTTCCCATGATAATGCCGGGCAGCCTGGCATTCAATTGCCTCTCTGAGAATGAGCTGATTAAAGACATCCTCTTTCCGTATCGGTTTTACGATAGTACCTTTTCTCGGTATGCTTTCTACAAAGCCTTCAATTTCCAACTGCAGAATTGCTTCAAGTACAGGCGCTACGCTCACTCCGAGTTCATCAGCCAGCTTTCTTCTGTTAAGCACATTTCCAGGAACCAGTTCATTCTGCATAAACCGATCCAGCAGTTTTTCATACACTTCCTTAGAGAGTGAACTTTTCTGCTTAGGCACATTATCTTTCAAGTCTGCATTCATATGAGTTTCTTTATCCATAATACCAATAATAAATCATTTCTTCTGATATATCAAGTGATTTTTCAGACACGTTTTTTCTGAACCCATTGTTTTTCTCCGCCATATTGTTCATCTCAAGAACATCCTGGGATTTCACCCCTCAGTTTTAAAGGATATTGACCTTACTTTGTCCCTTGCTGTGTAGAAGTATCCATGCTTATATCCGCTGCTGAATTTTTTAAGCTATCTATATCTTGCCTGATTTTTTCCTGTACTGCAATGATATCTGCTTCATGGAGGACAAGGTTCATACCCTGCTGTATAAGCTCTTTTTCAAAGGCTATCCCCGCGCCTCCGTAGCCTTTATGGTATCCGGCACCTTTACCAAATTCCCGAGCGGTTCTGATAATATGAATAACCATCTCCTTGAAAATCGAATTATCATATTGCTCCGGTATTCCCATACTGCAGGATAGATCATGGGGACCAATGAGTACGGCATCAACTTCCGGGTACTTGAGAATTTCGTGCAAGCTATCCACCGCCGTTCTGCTCTCAATATTCAGAATAAGCGCACTATGCTGATTCTGTACGGCTACATAGGATTCCAGCTCCTGAGAAGCATACTCTGAAGTCTTGAGAATTCTTTGCAGACTTTCCCCCTGGATAGGTCTTTTTTTAACGGAACCGATTAATCCTTCAACTTGTTCCTTATTTTCTATATAGGGAGCAATGATGCCAGCAGCACCGCCGTCTAGAGCCATTCTTGCTTTTACTGGATCGGGAGAAGGAATTCTTAGCAAAGGAGGCAGACCCATTGCTGCATACATCCTGCACATGAGAGCAGTCTGCTCCCGGTTCAAGGGGATGTGCTCGGTATCAATAAACACAAAATCAACACCGCCGGCAGCAATAACTTCAGGCCATAACGGAGAACTTGATACAACCAAAGTACCATACATCATAATGCCATTCCGCAGTTTTTCTGGAACAGTAAAATTCTTCATCAGAGGAGCCTCCTTAAAAGTATAATATACTATTTCTTGTGATATATCAAGTGCTATTTTATGTTTTTTAATATAGCTGATCACCTTGCGTAAATTCTCTTTTCTTGAACTTCATCAACGGGCAGAATAGTTAGTAATGGCCCACCTGCATAATAAATAATAATTGGATCACCTATTATGTACATCTTTTTTAGGTATCATCTGGATTTTCATCAAATAAAATTGACAGAGCCGGCAGTTCTCATGTAGTATATGATATATCAACAGATATTTTATAACTTGTATGTACTGCATACGGCTCTGTTTTCTGAATTTTACTTAATTCATTTGTAAACGATACAAGTTGTGAAAAATTAACGGAGGAATGCATGACCATAGAGACATTGCTGAAACTGCAGCGCTGGAACACACCGGCTGTCTATAACGGCTGGGAAGCTGTAACTGATCATCCGAGAACCAGCTGCTTCAACCTTGACCCAGTTAGCCAGTTCACCCCGAAACAGGGCATCATGGCAGGAAGAGCTGTTACCGTTGTTATTGAACCGGGAAATCCGGAACATCCAAAACAGAATATGGATGCCTGGAATGAATATAGAGCTTATATTGCATCAATTGAGGGTCCCAAAATTGTTGTTGTTCAGGATCTTGACAGCCCGAAGGCCTTGGGAGCCTTTTGGGGGGAAGTAAATACCAACATTCACTTGGCTTTAGGCTGCGTCGGAACTATCACAGATGGAGCAGTACGGGACATTGATGAGATTCGGGAAACAGGTTTCAATGTACTGGCACGACGATTATGCGTCGGACACGCATGGAGTTACCCTGTTCGCTGGAATTGTTCAGTTTCCGCCTTCGGCTGTCCAATAGAACCCGGTCAGTTACTGCACGCTGACCAGCACGGCTTTCTTGCAATCCCGAAAGAGGATGAAGAGGCGCTGCTCCATGCTGCAGAATTTCTCGACAGCTTAGAAAATGAAACAGTTATTGCCGCAGCTAAACAAAGCCGGGGAAAAAGCATGGAAGCTATTCTCGCCTCAATAGCTCGAGCAGACAATGAGTTCGGGAAATTCTATAAACAGAAATTGGGGACAGATTCAGCAAACGTAAAATGACTTACCGGTCATTTTATCAACGGATCCTAGTACCCTAAATTCACGGAGAATTATGCAGGAAGCAGACTCATCACTAAACCGATGGCTCCGCCGAAAACTCCTCCCCAGACTACCAGCCATCCGAGATGCTTAGCTATCATCTCTTTTACAATCTGTTTTACCATCTGCGGAGTCAGTTCATCCAAGCGTGATTCAACAATCAGTTCCACTTTGCTCTTAACTGCATTAACCATGGAATCAATCCCGTCTTCACTTTTTCCACTTCCTGAACTAAGTAAAGCTTCTCGAAACTCTTCCC
>JAIPFU010000105.1 GCA_021736505.1 Spirochaetia bacterium
CAAAAAAACCGCTGCCCCGGGGAAATCCCCTGAAGCAGCGGTAGGCCTTTTCTGTACAAGTAACAGGAAATGCGCGTTTCAGTCAAAAAGCTGACTGCTTGTGACTGTTGGTGGAAATTATTTGATCTTCGTTATTTGAGTTCCAGCTCAAAACTGTCATCACCGAAGATCATGTTGTCACCACTGTAATCGGAGATACCGCCGGCATTATAGACCTTTGTGTATCCCAGCTCTTCCAGGGCATCGAGTACATACCCAGCTCTGGTGCCTGAACCGCACATGAGGAAAATTTCCCTGTTCTTGTCCCCGAAAACATTCTCCAGTATGATCTTGGATTCGATATCTTCAGCGGAGAATTCCCAGCCGTTATTCCGGACAAGCGCCCGTCCGTCAAAATATTCAAAAAAGGAAACAAGCTCAAAACTATCAATATAGCCTGCTGTATATTTATCAGCAACATTTCTCAAATCAACATACTTAGCACCTGGGCGACGAAGAAGTGAATCGATGTTATCCATAGTCACTTCAGCAGGCAAGGCCCTTGCACCGGAAAATTCACCATCGCCGAGGACCTTGTTGTCGCCGTTGTAATCGCTGATACCGCCGGCATTATAGACTTTTGTATAACCCAGCTCTTCCAAGGCATCCTTTACATATCCTGCCCTCGTTCCTGAGCCGCACATGAGGACTACAGCATCATCCTTATCTCCGAATACATTCTGCAATATGGCTTTGCTTACCACATCCTCGGATGAAAATTCCCAGCTGTTGTTCCGTACCAGCGCTCTTCCCTCAAGGTATTCGAAGAAAGGAACGACTTCAAAACCTGCAATATATCCGCCGTTGAACATATCTGAAAAGTTTCGTAAATCAATAAAACGGACATCTTCATCAAGATATTCATCAATGGTTCCCATGTTGATATCTTCGTTACCGGTGAGTTCTACAACTTCCGCTGGTGCCGGCGCTGGAGTGGGAGCCGCAGCTTCCTCCTGGCCGTTGCTGCAAGCGACAAAACTGAAAATGAGCAGCATGGATGCTGCAAGCAATAGTAATTTTTTCATATAATCTCCTAAAAATTTCCTAAAAATTAATGGTAAACAGTGAGAAATTTACATATATCGTTCGTTGTGATAGGTGAATAATCCCTGAAGCATTCTTACAGCATTGTTGGGTGTTACAGTTGCACCTGTATATTCATCAACATCACCATGCATTGCTTTCAGGTCATTCACATATTCCTGGGGTTTCCCGACAATATTATCTTCAACATATGTATGAAGGAGGTCGTGGGCTTCCACACCTTCCCAAGTTACATAGCTGTCACCGTACATACCTGCGGTATAATGGCCGGTAGAATCTTCATCCCAGGATATAAAGCTGACTGAACCATCTTCCTTGCTTAGTTCCACATATGCCACTGACCAGTAGTTTACCTGCGGTCCCCTGCATGTACAGGCAATATATCCGACCTGATACTTTACATTTTCCAATTGTTCATACTCAAAGAGTACATAGCCAATCTTTTCTGTTTCTTTCTTATGCCCGTCCACATGGGTAAACCAGAACGCGTTTTCCACAAGAATACCGTCCTGCGGCTCTTCTTCCACCGGTGCTGTTTCTTCTACCGGGGCTTTTGCCGCCTCTGCGGTTTCAGCCTCTTCTGCAGCATTGTCGCAGGAAGAAATACCTATGACAAAAAAAGTCAGAAATAATAACACACCAATTTTTTTCACAGAAATCCCCCTAATTTATGATTCTTTTAATAATGATTTTCAACATCATATAAGGTTTTATAAGGGTTGTAAATAGTTAAACCATACTTATTTACTAATAATTAATAAAATTGTAATATTAAATAAGATAATTATAGGTAAAAACAAAATAATGCAGTATTATGTGATTGTATTCACATTAAGAAGAATCGCCGGTTTTTGCTTATACACTGGCACAATACTTAGTGATTGTTTATAGTATGTCTATTTTGAATGGCTGAGAAGCTTTCCGATGCTTTCTCAGAAGGATGTCACAAAGTTTTTTGCCACCGCAAAATTATTATTCAGAGGAGATATTATGAAGTTTTATACTGCAGTTATGTGTATGGATGGAAGAATTCAGCTTCCCGTGCATTCTTATTTGCACAAACATTTCAAGGTGGATGCAGTGGATACAGTTACGGAAGCCGGACCTGAAAAATTCCTAGCTTTCCCGCAGTTGCGTGAGCATGAAGAAAAACTGCAGTCCATCCTGGAACGCGTTCTTATATCCTTGGAAAAACATGATTCCCAGGGTATTGCGGTGCTTGGGCATTATGATTGTGCTGGTAATCCTGCTGAGGAAGAAGAGCGGAAACGGCAAGTGCTCCAGGCGCTTACTGAACTGAGGCGATTACTTGGAGAGCAATACAGGGATACCCCGATTACAGCCCTTTGGGTCGATTCCCAGTGGCGGGTTCAGAAACTTACATGAACCATTCAGGAAGATCAAAGGAAGGCTTAAGCAAATTCTCCTAAGGGTGGACATGTTACTCTGAAATTGTATAATTGGTGAAAGCGTCATATCTATGGTGAGCAGCTTAACGCTGCGTGGATTTTTAGGATTGTAGATATAAACGCAAACAAGTATGTACAATGGAGAGTTTACATGGAAACAAGCACGCTGCTATTTGCTTTGGGACTTACAATATTTGCCGGCTTATCCACTGGAATCGGCAGTATTATGGCCTTCTTTGCAAAAGATTTTAACCCGAAATATTTATCTGCAACTTTGGGGTTTTCTGCCGGGGTGATGATCTATGTGTCCCTGATTGAAATATTTGTAAAAGCCCGGGAGTCCTTGTCTGCTTCCTTGGGTGATAAAATGGGTTACACCTATACTGTTGCTGCTTTTTTTACCGGGATTGCTGTCATAGCAATCATTGATAAACTTATTCCATCCTACGAAAACCCCCATGAGATCGGCAATATCAATAAACCGAATCCCTGCGAAGAGAAGGCTGCCCAAAACGATGGCAAAGAAGCTTCAGCTGCCGGTGGAATAGGACAAAGGGTGAGGACGGAAAGTGAGACGAAGAATCTCTACCGTATGGGAATGTTTTCCGCCTTGGCAATAGCTATTCATAACTTTCCTGAAGGTTTGGCAACGTTTATGAGTGCTGTTGCAGATCCTGCCTTGGGTATCAGCATAGCAGTTGCCATTGCTATCCACAATATTCCAGAAGGGGTGGCTGTGTCCATTCCAGTCTATTATGCCACAAAAAATAAGAAAAAAGCTTTTTGGATATCTCTAGCTTCCGGTTTATCGGAACCACTGGGGGCGATTCTCGGATTTTTCATTCTGCGGAGCTTATTTAATGAACTTGCCTTTGGGCTCATATTTGCCAGTGTAGCGGGTATTATGGTCTATATCTCTCTAGATGAACTGCTTCCAACGGCTGAGGAATACGGTGAGCATCACCTAGCCATAGGGGGGTTGATCGCGGGAATGCTTGTCATGGCAGGCAGTCTCCTGCTCTTAGCTTGATGCTCTTTGCTTGATGCTCTTTGTGTTCCCTTCAAGTTCTCTTCTGATCCTATTTTGCGCTAATTCTGCACCTCTTCTGCAGCGCCGAAATTATTCCTGCTGTAAATTCCGGAGCAGTTCAGTGTAGAGGGCGGAGGCTGAAACAAGCTCATTAAAATCTACAAACTCATCCCTTGTGTGAGCGGCTGCCAAGGATCCCGGCCCGAGTATTATGGGCGTACAGCCGGTGTCCCGCAGGAGATTTGCATCAGAATGGCTCTTGAATGAACCGGGGGCCCACTCCAGCGAGGCTGCTGAAAAGACTTTCTGCAGTACAGCGGTGAACGGATCATCCCGGGGGATTATATAACCGCCGCTGATGAAGGGCATTTCGATGTCATAGGTGTTAGCCGCGCTTTTATCCAGGTATTCTTTTAGAAATGTGTTTAATTCATCAGCGTACTTAGCTGCATCCCAGTCAGGAGGCAGGTGGATGTCCATAGCGGTGGAGCAGCGGTCGGGAACAGCAAATCCTGATTCAGAACTGTGCAGGTCGCGAATATTCAGGACCGTATCAGCTTCATTTTTAAGTATGCGGTCATCCAGTTGAAGCAGCAGGCGAAGCATGGATCGGATGGTATGGCTGCTGTAATCTGACATGGCTGCGTGGCGGCGATAACCGTAGACATTCAGGAGCAGCTCTATGTAGCCGTAATGGCTGGTGCAGGGGATGAGGCTTGTGGGTTCAGCCACCAGAGCATGCTTGAATTGATAGGCATCAAGGAGGGTTTTTGTCCCGTCACCGCTCTCCTCCTCTCCTACAACCAGGCAGAGCAGAACATTTTTTGGGAGAAATCCTCCTTCCGATGCGGATATAAAGGCTTCAATCAATGCTGCACATCCGCCTTTCATATCAGCGGTTCCTAGACCTTGGCAAATCTCGTTTTCTTCTGAAAAGCTGTATTCTTCAATATCAAAAGCGGGGACCGTATCGATGTGTCCCAAGAAAAGAGTATCAGGAACCGCCTGCCTGGCGGATATCTCAATATTGAAGCGCTGTTCATCCACTGGCCTGAGGAGGACATTCATATCCCGCCCTTCAAGATACTCCACGAGAAAGCTGGTAAGCACATCCTCCTTGCCGGAGGGGCTGTAGATGTCTACCATTTCTTTAAATAATGCATGCAGACGTTCCCTGTCAATTCGGCTGTCACATATTCTGTCAGATGTACGCATTATGGATGCCCCTCCTACAGCTTCATGGTGAAATAGACATGGTCCGTGGGATTTTCAAAACCCTTTTTGCGGAAAAAATCTATGGCGGCGGTATTGTCAGCCTGGGTATCTACCATCATCATCCGAATTCCGATTTTTTTCATCCGCAGCTTAAAATGATCAAAAAGCATACTTCCCACTCCGCTGCGGGCATATTCAGGTTCAATGCCCAGCCACACTAAATGTCCGTAGCTCCAGGCGGAACGGGATTTTTCGATGGTTGTTCCCATGGCGAAGCCGACTATGTTCTCATTATGCACAGCAACAAAGAAATTTTCAGATTCCTGATTGAAATAAGTAGTAACTTCGTATTCATCCCAGGTTCTGTAGAGGTTAGAATAATCCTGGGAGGTAAAGACCTTCTCACCTAAATGGAAAACCGCCGGTAAATCATCTATCCCCGCTTCGCGAATATCTATATTCAGTATATCTTCAGCCATTTTCTCTCCTTTTCCTCCATGAGACTCTCATCCATGAGACTTATCCATAAGACTCCTTCAAGGAATTATTTATGATAATCCAGGATAAAGCGTATTTTTTCAGCCAAGGCCCGATTGGTAAAGGGTTTCTGCAGGAAATAAATATCCCCTTCAGCAATGCCGTGATCAATTATGGTGTTTTCGGTATAACCGGAGATATAAAGAACCTGCATTTCCGGATGCAGTGCTGAAAGCTTCCGGGCCAATTCTGTTCCGTCCATGAAGGGCATAACGACATCAGTTATAAGGAGATGGATTGGTCCCTTCTGCTCTGCTGCTATTTTCAGGGCATGTTCAGGATCCTGAGCAGGAAAGACGGTATATCCCAACTGTTCCAGAAGCGATGTGTCCAGCTGCTGAAATGAGGATTCGTCCTCTGCAAACAGAACTGTTTCTGTCCCCTTCGGCATCAACAAGTCGTTTTCATGCAGACTGACTTCATGGGAGCTGCCGGATTCGTCGCTCTGTACATTACCGATTTCAGTTAAGCCCGTATCTAAATAGGTATGGATGCTGGTTTTCGCAGTATCTTCCTGGTCCCCATCAGCTGTTTCTATGGGAAAGAAAATTGTAATGCTTGTACCTTTTCCCACTTCACTGTCGATGCGGATAAGCCCGTTATTCTGTTTTACTGCTCCGTAAACCATGGACATCCCAAGTCCTGTCCCCTCTCCGACCTCTCTGGTTGTGTAGAAAGGCTCAAAAAGATGTTCTTT
>JAIPFU010000106.1 GCA_021736505.1 Spirochaetia bacterium
AATCTCATTCGTAAGGATGGAAAGCAATTCTAGGAGGAACCATGAAATTAAGAAAAATAGCCGTTCGGAATGTTTTCAGAAATAAAACACGTTCATTATTATCCGGATTGGCAATCGGTCTAACCGCTGCAGCTTTTGTATTTTTCTTCGGCTTAATTGAAGGTATGCAGCAGGATATGTTCTACAATATTACTACCTATTATACTGGTGAAGTACGAATACGCAATGCGGAATATAACAAACATGAAATGGTGAACCCGCTTCACTTGAACATAAAGCAGTATGATGAAGTTATTGATGTGATCAAAGAAGTTGAGGGTATTGCCCTCACCTCCCCTCGAGTCAGTTTTCCCACGGCAATTTACCAGGAGGGTGAAAATCATAATGCCCTGGGTTACGGAGTTGACTTTTCCCGGGAGGAGGAGTATCAGGAACTCGAGCGGGTGCTCATTGAGGGTGAAATTCCTGAGAAGGGAGAAGACAAAGCCTTAATAGGAAGAACACTTGCTGATGATCTGGGTTTGTCCGTCGGTGATTCCATGACCATCATGACCCAGACACAGTCTTTCGGAATAAATGCTATTACATTAGAAATTTCCGGTCTGCTCAACTATCCCATTGGCCAGCTGAATAAAATGACCTTTTTGGCACCCATCGACCGGATGCAGTATTTTCTGCGTATGGACGATGCCGCCACGGAGGTACTGATTAAGCTGGATCCCGGCAGTGCCAGGAAAGAGACCGCCCAGGAAGTCAGCAGCATCCTGCATAATGCTGGATTTCACGAATTAGCTGTTCAGTCCCTGGATTCAATTTCCCAGACATATTCACTGCTGCTGCTTGCCCGTTATATCTATTATTTCATAGCACTTATTTTCTTCCTCCTGGCAAGTACTGTTATCATTAATACTATGAAAATGGCGATTTATGAGCGTACTAAAGAGATCGGCACCATAACAGCACTCGGTATGTCTTCAGGAGAAGTTGTCAGATTATTTCTGCTGGAAGCCTTGTTTATCAGCATCATAGCTGCATTCCTGGGTACACTTCTAGGAGTTGGTATAACCTACCCGATGTCAAAAATCGGCATCGATTTCACCCAGGCGATGGAAGGAGTCGATTTTGAAATAGATCCCGTTGTCCGTCCGGTTCTCACCGCGGGTTCCACCATACTTGTCTTTATTTTTGCAGTGGTTATTTCAGCACTGGCAAGTATTGGACCTTCCAGAAAAGCGGCAAAGATCGAACCGATTGAAGCTTTGAGGGTTTGAAACCATGAAACTCTGATAGCCTATAAGCGCTTGTTCATACAAATAGTCTGTAAAAAATACCAAATTTTGACCAGTACTGGTCCCGGAGGTCCGTATGCGAAAAACTATCATATATATCAGCTTATTAATGCTTACCCTGCTCTGTGTTTCCTATAATGCAGCTGCGGTAAGTCCCGAAGAGATCATTCAGAAGATGGAGAATAATGAGGTTCATGACACGGCAAAAGTTGAAGGATCTATGTACATAGAAAATAGGTTCGGCACGAAAACTACCCATTTCATATCCTGGGCAAGGGGTGAAGATGAATCTCTCATTGAATTTATCGGCGGGGATGAGGATGGTCAGAAGATCCTGAAAACTCCTGATACCCTCTACCTCTATTTCCCGGATGCTGATGAGATTATCCGCCTGCAGGGGGCTGCGCTGCGGAATTCTGTTATGGGTTCCGATTTTTCTTATGAAGATATGACCGGAGGGAAGGGGCTTCTTGATGACTACTCGGCGGAACTGCTGGGAAAGGAAGAGATAGACGGGCACTCATGCTGGAAAATTGAGCTCACCGCAAAGGGCAGAAATGTCCCCTACCCCAAAGAAATTGTCTGGATTGATGAGGATGAGTACGTTACCAGAAAAGCGGAAATGTACAGCCGTTCGGATAAGCTTTTAAAAGTTATGGAAGTAAAGGACTATATCACTCAGGAGGGGAAAAAATTCCCGGGAAAGATGACCATGCGGGATGTTCTGAAAAAGAGTTCTTCAACTACATTCTCCATAGATGAGATAAAACTGGGTGTAGACATATCTAACGACTTTTTCAGCCTCCAGGAACTCACCTGGTAGGAAGGAGGTAAAATTCAGATGCTTTTTTATGCAAAAAACCCCCGTAATGTACTGCTGATTCTGCTTGCTGTGATGTACTTTCTTTTTTCTCCTTTTGCACTAGCTGCTGATGCAGAGCTCACTGCAGATTCTTCGTTCTTCTCCATTGCTGTATTTGAAAATGATTTCAATCCTAAGCTTTCCGGCCTCGGCCGTATTCATCTGGGGGCTGCTTACTCTGGAAACCGCAATCTCAAAGGGGAATTGGAAGTTCAAGGGGATTTCCCCGTTTCAAATGGTGAAACCCCTTCTCTCTCTGTCTCAAAAGCCTATCTCAAAGCCCGTTTTGATGATATCAGGCTTACCGCGGGTAAAGCCCCAATATCCTGGAGTGACGGCCTTGTCTTCAACGCCGGGGACAGAGTTCTAAATATTCCCATGGCTAATACGGATCTAGCGGCTTCTGAAATCAGTGATGCATACCTCTTTCAGAATACCGTCTCCTGGTATTTCAGCAGCTTCAGTTTTCTGGAAGGCATTCTGCTGCCGGGAAGCAGTCTCGATCAGGATTCAGCAGATTTTGCAGCAGGAGCCAGGGGACAGTTTATCCCGGGTTCCGGCGGCAGCTCACTGAAACTTGAATCCGGGGCTCTTTTTCAGAACACCGGGGGAAACGGAAGCCTTCGGGCTTATGCATCAGTACAGGGTAATCTTGAAGTCGACTATTTTCTCGGTATTTACAGCAGCGCCAACCTAGATAAAAATTTTACTGATGCTGCCTACGCAAACATGGGAGTCACTGCAGGTTTCTATACAAGCATCCCCATCGGTTTCAGAGATATGATCTCCATCCGGGCGGAGGGAGAAATCCTTCCTGATGGTATTTGGGAAAAAAAGGATACCGGTTTAGGGGCAGACAGTTATTACGGTCTTCAGCTTTATACGGATGTAAGCTACCCTGCTGACAGTACCATGGATCTGATGCTCCGGAGTATGATTTCCCCGATTGATCTTTCTGCTCTGCTTATTCCCGGCGTCATCTGGAAACCCATGGAGGGATTCAGCTTGATCGGGACCGCTTCCATTGCATTAGGCTCTTTGGAGCCGGAAGTTTATGGTCTCCCCAGCCTTGATGAGGAAAAGGGAATGCCGCGAATGACTTTTTCTCTTGGAACTGAGCTTAAGTATTGATATATTTATGCTATGTTAGATAAACTACTCTATCCTTACCAATCACCCTTTGGAGAACTTTTTCTGGGCTTCACCCCGAAGGGTGTTATATATCACTGCGATACAAGCCCTCCGGACTCAGGATCCTGCTGTATTCCCCGCTATGCTCTTACAGCAGATGAAGATCCACCGGATTCAGTGAAACGCGTTTTTGAACAATTAGACAGGTATTTTGATGGAGAACTCATGCATTTCTCCATTACCCTCGCTCCAAAGGGTACTGATTTCCAAAGAAAGGTCTGGAAAGCGGTGCTTTCCGTTCCTTACGGTGAACAGGTGAGCTATCAAAGGATTGCTGAACAGATAGAGGCTCCCCGGGCACAGCGTGCCGTAGGACGGGCTGTGGGGGCAAATCCGATCCTGATTTTCATCCCATGCCACAGGATAGTTCCAGCTTCGGGGAAGCTTGGATCATACAGGGCGGGCAGAAAATTCAAAAAGCAGCTTATTGACCTGGAAACCCGGAACCCGGAATAATTGATTTGCTCCAAAAGCGCGTTTCTCCTTGAGAGCAGCTTGAGGCGAACTTGCGGCTTGAACTTTTGAGCTTCATCAAGGGGCCGTAAGCGAGCCGTCCAGTATCACCATAAAAAACCTTTTTCCGCAGTTAAACGGTTATGCAGCTTTTCAATCGAGCCATATTCCAGCAGCTGCCATTTGACTTTCAGCTGCCTGCGGCCATCCCTTATTTGCAGCAGGACTGGCTGGGCTTGGGTGGAGGATTTTTGAAATTTTCGGATTCCACGGCAGCTCTTCAGAGAAATTTTTGACAATTGACTGAAATTTCTTCTCCGCATAGCCTCCGATTCCAACCAGAAAAGCTGGTTTAAGAATTTTTATCGTCTCCAGAGTATATGCATCGCATAAAGCCTCAATTTGTTTCCGCTCACCTGCAGGAAGCTTGTCCGGTGTTCTGTTCTTCCCGGACTCTTCCATAAAAACCAGTGGACAGTAATTCATAACGAAATGGTCTGCGAAAAAGGCTTCCGGTGAACCGAAGCGCTCCTGCATGAGCCCCCACAAACGCCTGCCGCTGACTTCACTTTTTTTGCAGGAAAACCCATGGATAGGGCGTTTAGGATGCTCTGCCGGGGGTATACCGACGCTCTCTTCAATCATCATCCAGTCTCGGACAGAGTTAATTTCACCGAAGGGAACTCCGGTCTGGGCCATACCCCAGGGGCCGGGATTCATTCCGAGAAAAAGCACTCGCTTCGGCCCGGAGCCGAAACGCTCTAAATAGGTATTGCGCGGTGAAGAGGCATACTCCAAGGGGTTATATACCCAGGAATACTCATGAAGGAAATCAAGCTCTTGTATTCCCTTAAGCAATGCTTTCGAAGCTTGTTTCAGCTGTTCAACCGTAGTTTGCTCTCTATCTTTACCATCTTTTCGGCTCATTACCTGTCTTTCTCCCTGCTGCTAACAATTCATGTCGTCTGCAATTCATGTTGTCTGCAATGTATTTCGACTATTGTATAAATGCTTACTGTTTCTTTTCTTCCCGCTCTTTCCGATACCACAAGTGCTTTGCTTGAGAGAGCGACCGCCTTCGTGAAATCAAGAAAAATGAAATAACCACAAAGAGCAGGTAGCCGAAACTTACCAGCACAGCCAGCCAGAAGAGGGTCGGATTATTTTGGGTCACACTGTAGGCCGGCAGATTGATGGAAAGAATCAGGGGAATGGCAAGCATGAAGGTAATTCCTGAAGCATACATATAATCTGAAGCAACGGGACTCTCAAAATCTGGATCCACCACCCGAAGCAGGGCCAGCCCGGTGGGCATGGTACCGGTGGAAACACCGAAGAGGATGAGGGAACGGAAGAACTGGTGATCCTCAAACATGCGTGAAGTTATCCAGGGAAGAGTATAGAAGGCAATCAGCCCGCCCACGGAGGATAAGATAAGAATCGGCAGCCAGTACTGGCCTACCACAACCAAGGAGATGGCTGCAATGGCTGCCGTCACCATAAGGTCTACGGAAAGGCCGGAAATTCTGGTTAATGAGCCGTTGTCAATAACATAATGAATATCAATTTTCTTCATGAAAAATTTTACCAGCATGGCAATAACAGCGGAGAATATGAAGTTAATCCCCCATAGGTTTACGGCAAGCTCAGTTCCTAGATTCCCGAGGAAGCCCAGCAGAATAGTTAAAAGGGTCAGCAGTCCGTAACTTAGCAGATAAACCCCGAATACAATGGCGGCATGAAAAGTCATGGAATCTATAGCCTCGGTTTCGGTGGAATTGTATGATCCCACAGGCCGTTTCTCCTTTTTCCCCAAAATACCGCTGCGTACACCTTTGTCCCGGATTTTTTTAACTTCAGATTCCTGTATCCATCCTTTTTTCAGTCCCCAGTTGATCATAAAGACCCCGCCGAAACAGCCGTAGAGAAAGCCTATAGCCGCAAAGGTAAGACCTGTGGAACCGGCTCCAGTAAAGCCGAAGACCTCCCAACCGCTGCCGATGGCGTAAGCCTGTCCCGGTCCAAGTACAAAGCCCAGAGGGAGTAGGAAGCCGAAGGCCGGAAAGAGATCGGGGAAAATTGTCTTTATCATGAGGAAGGTCAGCAGAAGCCCAAGCACACACTGTATTGCGTACTGAGATAAAACCCCTACAGCCGTTGGGAATATACG
>JAIPFU010000107.1 GCA_021736505.1 Spirochaetia bacterium
CATTATGAACTTTCCACCATTGACCAACCGGTTCACCGCATGGTGACGACAGCAGTTGAAGTTCTGTTCAATAATATTGAGAATCAGAGCAATGAAATGCTGATAAAAATGGTTCCAGGAAGTATCATCAAAAGAAAATCAGTTATGAATAGGCTTTGATACTTCATTTATGCTGAATATATAAAGTTGGTGTTGACTGCTAATGTATACGTATTTACTTTTTATACCCATATATAAAAGAGTAATAACTCAATTAAAAAAAATAATATAAAAATATTTTAAAAAAATTAATAATTTATTAGAAAAAAAGTTGACAAACTAATAATGTCTGCTAGTATATTAATAAATCAAATGAATACGTATACATTAAGTATATGGTTTACTACATGGAGGTTATGTATGAAGAAAAAAGGAATGAAGAAAGCCAAAGTCTTTGCTGCAGCTGCATTGCTAGTTGCCTTTGCCTTGGCGCCTGTATTTTCCCAGGGACAACAGGGAGAAGCTGGAGATGGAACGATTGAAATTAAATTAGCTCATGATAATGCTGTTTCTACTCCAGCGCATAAAGCGTTCTTAGAATTTAAGAAAATACTAGAAGAAGAGACTGAGGGAAGAATTTCTGTGAAAATTTTCCCCGGCGGCCAGATGGGATCTGTTTCAGATACCTTCGAACAAGTCAGGAGAGGTGATATTCAAATGTCCGCTGCAGCGACCACATTGCTGACACAGACTATTCCTGAATTTATGGTGTGGGATCTTTTTTATCTTTTTGATAATGCAGAACATGCTCATAAAGTCCTTGATGGAAAAGCGGGTGAAGAGTTAATGAAACCTCTGGAGAGATTTGATATCAAGGGTCTCGGTTATATGGAAATTGGGTTCAGGAATTTTTCCAATAGCAAAAGGCCTATTGAAGAAGTCGAAGACTTGCAGGGTTTAAAGATTCGCGGATACAGCCCTATGCAGATTAAAGCCTGGTCAGCAGCCGGATGTAATCTGACTACGCTCAGCTGGACAGAAGTGTTTACGTCTCTTCAGCAGAATTTAATAGACGGGCAGGAATGTGCTACCACGAGTTTCTATAATGCACGATTTTATGAAGCTCAGGAGTACTGGTCTCTTACACAGCACATTTATACAAACTTCCTTTGGTATGTGAATCAGCGGTTCTGGGACGGCTTATCTGAAGAGGATCAGAACATAATTGCAGATGCTGCTGAAAGAACTATTGATCTTGACCGTGATTTTGTAGCTCAGCAGGAAGCTGAAGTTCTTGGAAAGCTGGAAGAAGCCGGTGTTAAAATTAACGAAGTTCCGATTCCTACAAAACGTGAACTTGGTGATTTGATGAATAGTGCCATTGAGAATGAGATTATTGAAACAGCCGGAAAGGATGTTTATGAGCTTGTTATGGAAGAAGTTGTTGCGGAACGCTAGATCCGGACTGTAACATATTGAGGTATAAGCGGGGTATGTATCTTTTACTGCCCCGTTAATACCCGTCTGAAATATCCTGAATTATGAAATGCTGCTGTGCAGGCAAAAGCAGTATTTGATGTAAAAGATGCAAATCTGAAAAGATGTAAATCTGCAAAGATGCAAGTCTGCAAATCTGAAAAGAGAAGCAGCTGTTAGGTATTTTTAAAAAAAACAGGATTTAGAATATTTCAGATGGAATTTGATATTATCGAAGGATGGTGATTGCATGACAGCGATACGAAAAGGATTGAAATGGCTTGATGTGAATTTTGAACCGCTTCTGGCTATTATTCTGTTTTTTGTCATGGTTATTCTTGTGGCAGGTCAGGTTATTCTGCGCTTTGTGTTTCAAGCAGGTTTTTCATGGGCGGAAGAACTTGCCCGATATTTATTTGTATGGGTGATCTATTTCTGTATCAGCTATGCTACGAGAAACAGCAGGCACATCAAGCTTTCAGTGGTTCTAAATCTATTTCCGGATACCGGCAAGAAAGTACTGATGTTGATTTCAGACATCATGTTTTTAGTCTTTTCATTGGCGCTGTTTTTATTCTGCTGGAGTCTTACAAGATCTACAAGCTACTATGGTGATATGGCTGTAACCATACCAGTGTCCATGAATATACTTTACGGTTCCGGACTCATCGGTTTTCTGCTGAACAGTATAAGGCTAGTGCAGAATATTGTGTGGAAGATACTGCATTTTTCAGATTCCATTACAATTTTTCATCGTTATAAAAGTACGGAAGAAGAGACGCTGCTGTTCGGCAAACTGAAACCCTTGGCAGCTATGGGGCAAGAAAAAGAAGAATAAGTAAAAAAGACGCCGAATTCCCCATTCCCCATCCATTCAATGAGCATTCAGAAGAGCTTGGATGAGGCGAAAAATAATCGGCCTGGAGGAAATATGGTTATACCAATACTGTTCGGATCGTTTCTGGTGCTGCTGTTTTTAACAGTACCCATTGGAATAGCCCTAGGGCTGGCATCGATCATTACAATACTCTTTGCAAATCCAATAAGTTTTGATGCCTTTGCACAGGCAATGATGGGCGGTCTCAATTCGTTTCCGCTTATGGCTGTACCGCTTTTCACTTTTGCAGGAGATTTAATGGGCAGAGGCGGAATTTCGCGCAGACTGCTTAACGTAGCGGGGCTCTTTTTCGGAAGAATGACCGGCGGGCTTGGTGTGGTGACCATAGCAGCTTGCCTTTTCTTCGCAGCAATATCAGGTACCGGTTCAGCTACAGTAGCTGCTATCGGACTTATCATGATACCAAGCATGGTCCATAGGGGCTACGATAAAACCTTTTCCGGGGCACTCATATCTGCATCCGGTACGGTAGGGGTAATTATCCCTCCCAGTATCCCAATGGTTATATATGCCATTGCTGCGGGAGTATCGGTTACTGGTATATTCATGGCGGGGGTAGTACCGGGACTTCTCGTTGGTATCGTTCTCAGTATTTATACCATTGTATATTCTCGAAAACACGGTTACACAGGAGATGATAAAACCTATACCTTTAAGGAGAAGATTGCGGCTGTGGTTGATGCCATCCCGGCTTTACTCGTTCCGGTAATTGTTCTCGGAGGTATCTACGGCGGGGTATTCACTCCCACCGAAGCTGCCGCTATTGCAGTTGTGTACGGATTTATTGTGAGTAAATATATCTATAAAGAGGTTGCATATAGTGATCTGCCCAAAATAGGTTTTAACTCGATACTGATTGTATCAACCGTACTTATCATTATTGGAACATCTTCAGGTTTCGGGCGGATTCTTACCATAACCCAAGTTCCAGTCATAATTGCAGAATATATTCTCTCCCTGACTACAAACAAAATTGTAATCCTTCTGCTGATAAATTTTCTCCTGCTTATTGTCGGGACGTTCATGGAAACAAATGCATCAATAATTATTCTGGTGCCGATACTGCTTCCTATTGTACAGGAGCTTGGAGTAAATCCCATTCAATTCGGTGTTATCATGGTGCTGAACCTGGCTATTGGATTTATAACACCGCCTCTGGGAGCCAATCTCTTTATGGCATGCCAAATCAGCAATATAAAGTTTGATGATATAGCCAAGGCTATCATACCGTGGATCATCATCCTCATTGTTGTGCTCATGATTGTAACCTTTATACCTGCAGTATCTCTTTGGTTCCCCAATATGCTGGGAATCAGTGTAGGAGGTATGTAAATCATGACATTCTTTCCCCTGGCAGATAAGGTGCAGACACCTATTGCTGAATCTTTTAACAAGGCTCCAGTTAGGATAAGCAGAAAAGCGTATCACTCCAGTTTTAACGAGCTGATACCGGAAAATGCCTCACTGCAGCAGCTTGCCGGGGGATTCCGATTTGTGGAAGGGCCTGTCTGGCTCCGGAAAGAGAAAGCTCTGATTTTCAGTGATATTCCCGGCAACGCCCTATATCGGTGGAATAAAGAGGAGGGGATAAGTCTGCAGAGGAGCAACAGCTACTTGGCCAACGGCAATGCTCTCGATGGGAAGGGGAATCTTATTACTTGCGAACATGGTACAAGCAGGGTAACTAAAACCGAACCCGACGGCACCTATACGGTTCTTGTGCAGTCATATAACGGCAGTTCGCTGAATAGTCCTAATGATGTAGCGGTTTCTTCCTCAGGTCGGATCTACTTTACTGATCCAAATCCGGGGAGGTCTCCAAGGGTGGGTATACCGCGCCCGCAGGAGCTTTCGTTTCAGGGAGTATATCTCTATGACCCCATGAATGCGTACCTGCATCTTCTGGATAATGAAATTTCCAAACCTAATGGGCTCTGCTTCTCGCCGGATGAGGAAGTACTATATTTAAATGACAGCGACAGCGGTATCATATACAGCTTTGATGTGGATCCAGCAGGATTTTTGAGGAATAAGAAAGTTTTCGCAGAAATACATGAAGAAGGAACACATGAAGAAGGTAAACCGGGAAAAGGAAAGGGTGTAGTTGATGGTATGAAGGTCAATCGGAATGGGTATCTATTTACAACTGGACCGGGGGGAATATATGTACTATCACCGGAGGGAGAAGTTCTGGGGCAAATCTATATTCCCGAAACAGCGGCCAATTTAAGCTGGGGTGATAATGAAAGGACCTTGTTTATAACTGCAAGCAGTTCAGTTTATCTGCTGCAGTGGTGATAGTCGCAGATAAAGATAGTGGAAAAGAGAAAGAATTTTTTTTGAAGAATTGTGTATACGTATACATGTTCAAGCGTTCCTTAACGCTGTTCATGGGTAAATAATTATAAGTATGAATGGAGTATAGTATGTCTGAAGAATATCGAATGCAGCCTGACATCCTGAAGGATTTATTGAAGAACTTGTTTCTGCATGGGAATTTGTCAGAAGAAGATGCTGAAATATCTTCTGAATATATGATAAGAACCAATCTCTGGGGTGTTGATTCTCACGGGGTGCTGCGTATGCCGATATATTTGAAACGCCTGCTTTCCGGAGCCGTCAACCCGAAGCCTGACATTAAGATCCTGAAAGGTGAACATAGTCCCATGGCACTTATGGATGGAGATGCTGGTTTGGGTTATATCGTCGGTAAACGAGGTATGGATGAAGCCCTGCAGCGGGCGAAAGAGTTCGGGATCGGCTTTGTTCTGATGCGGAACAGTAATCATTACGGCGCCGCAGCCTTATACGCGAGAAGTGCCGCAGAAGAGGGGATGATCGGGATATCAACTACAAACGTCATTCCTAATATCGGGATGAAGGGTAATGCGCAACCTTCTGCTGGAAACAATCCTATTGCCCTTGCGGCTCCCTTGAACGGACCATTCCCATTTGTTCTGGATATATCATTGTCAGCTGTGGCTGGGGGGAAACTGCTTCTTGCTGCAAAAAAAGGGGAAAAAATCCCTAAGGAGTGGGCGGTGACCAAAGAGGGGCTGGAAACTGATGATCCTGTCAAAGGGTTTGAAGGATTTCTGCTTCCCGTGGGCCTTCATAAAGGATTCGGGCTTTCGCTCTTTGTGGATATCATAACTGGAGTCCTGAGCGGGGGACCTTTTCTGCAGGACCTGAGGAGTATGTATAAACATGCTGAAGATCCCAGCCTTACAACACACCTATTCTGCGCTGTGGATCCTGGATTCTTTATCCATGAAAGTGATTATAAGGAAAGAATTTCTCAATGGGTGGATATGGTGCACGGTACTCCAATGGTTGATGCATCAAGTAAACAGGTTATCCCGGGGGAGCTGGAATATCAGAAAGAAGAGGAACGGAACAAGGAGGGAATTCCGATACCCCCTGAATTGATGAAGGAATTACGCAGCTATACAGAAGAGCTGAATGTTCCTTTTTCCCTATAAAGTTTTGTTAAAACAAAAAAAATATAGTGAATTAATAAGCACAAAAAAAATGATAAGGAGTCATGTATGATTGATAAAGAACTAAAAAAAAGAGATTCAGTGTGG
>JAIPFU010000108.1 GCA_021736505.1 Spirochaetia bacterium
GGGTAGCTAAGCCCAGTCTGTCCCCGCAGCCGAAGGTCGTCTTTTTATCCCGCAATGAAACAGGTTTCGTATAGGGGAATAATGTATGCAGAATTACTGCATTCTCCCAAGACACTGGAATTTCCTGACCGTAAATACCGTTGTAGTCAAAGAATTCACCGTTAAAACCAAATGGTATAAACGTATTTGAAATTATAAATAGATTTTTTTCAGAATTTTTCTGTAAGGTACAATTAAAGAAATAGGTTTCATTCAGATACTGAAGGGACTGATGGAAATAAGTATAAGTGTCTTTTTCAGCAAGTTTATATTGTTCATTCAAATACTCATATAACGAATCTTTTGTTAAATCTTTGTGATTATCATTTAGGAAAGTATACATTCCTATGGTTATTTGCCTAATCATAACTGTTCCCTATTTATTAATTGTAAAAAATACATAGCTTTTCATTTGTGAATTGAAAGAATGTTTTATTAAATCTCTTACCCATGAAAGACGTAGTGTAAGTATCACGCCTCTTCATGGGCTTCAGAGTTCTATTCTTCTTCTGGAGTAATGATTATTTTCAACCCTTCCCCATTCCTTAATAATTGTATAGCTTTATGAATATCATGGAGCGGCATAATGTGTGATATAACTTTTTCCAAAGGAAGTTTACCACTTTCCATAATTCTTACTGTTTTTTCAAAAGAATGCTTCCCAATAAAAGCACCATAAATTTCAACTTCTTTTTTTAGAAGAACTCCAACTGGAATTTCTGGATTAACTGTTTCATCATGTCCAAATTGAAGAACTTTACCTCCAGCTCTTACAAGCCTAATTGCCAGCGGTAGAAGCGGTCCAACAGCCTCAATACATACATCTGGACCTTTGCCCATCTCCTGAAGTACAATTTCTTCTAGATTTTCTGTTATTGGATTCACAACAAGATCAGCTCCGCATTCCAGCGCTGCATTTCTGCGATATTCCGAAGGTTCCGAAACAATCAATTTAGAAGCTCCGTTAGCCTTCATCAACATAGTAAACAGCAGTCCTATAGGCCCTGCTCCAAGAATTACCACATTCTCCCCAGGCTGAACTTTCAGCTTATTGGTAGCATTCACAACGCAGGACAACGGCTCTGCCAAGGCAGCTATATGGAAAGGAACATTCTTGCTTATTTTATACAGAGATTGTCTCGGAACAATAACATAATTGGTATAAGCACCGTCAGAAAAAATACCTATTGTGTTGGGGTGCCCCTCCTCTTCACAAGTTTCATGCAGGGGAATACATTTATCGGGAAAACCTCTTCTGCATTCATCACACACACCGCACCCGGGATGCGGATCAATAAGCACTTGTTCTCCTACATCAAAACCGTAAACATCTGATCCAATTTCTACTATTTCGCCAGTAAATTCATGTCCCAAAATTGCACCTTTCTTAGCAGGATGTGCCGGCGGGTCCTGTAGAATGTGTAAATCAGTACCACAAATTCCAATTCCCTTTACTCTTATCAAAGCATCAGTACTTTTTTGGAGTTTAGGTTTCTCAACATTCTTTATAACTAATTTCCCAATATCTTCAAAAACTGCGGCTTTCATTATTCTTCCTCCAAAGTGTTTTTATTTTGCTTGATTAATTTAAACTAATTGAATACTATTACTAATAATGAAGTTTTTTTTTGGGGGGGGGGTAGTATCAATGCATTTCCCTGCCACCGGAAACATTTAAAGAACTACCCGTAATAAAAGAGGCTTCATCAGAAGCTAGAAAAACTACTGCATTAGCAACATCTTCAGGCTTCCCAAGACGACCAAGAGGAGTTAGTCTTAAAAATTTCTCATATAATTCTTCATCATAGGTTCTGTTATTCAATTTTGCCGTTTGTGAAATACTTTTTTTAATAAGATCAGTTTCTACTGGACCTGGGCAAACAGCATTTATAGTTATATTGAATATTCCTAATTCAAGCGCTATCGATTGTGTAAAACCAATCACACCAAATTTTGTTGTACAATAAGGACTCGTATATGGCTCCCCTGTTTTCCCAGCAATAGATGAGATATTGACAATTCTACCATATCTCCTTTTTTTCATAACTCTCACAGCAGCTTGAGTAGAAAGAAAAACACCTTTTAGATTAAGAACCATAAGCTTATCCCAGGTTGATTCTTGAAGTTCTTCTACAGCCCCTTTGATATCCGTTCCTGCATTATTCACTAAAATATCAAGAGTTCCAAATTTATTCAGAGTTGTTTTTATCATTTCATCTGCAGATTTTTTCTGTGTAACATCAGTCTCAACAGGAATAGCCACTCCTCCAAATTCCATAATTTTTTTTACAGTTTTCTCTGCAGCATCTTGATCAATATCCGCTACAACAACCTTAGCTCCCTCTTTTGCCATTTTAAGACATATCCCTTCACCTATACCATTCCCACCACCGGTAACAATAACTGTTTTTCTATGTAATTTCACAAATTTCTCCTATTCAATTTAACAGAAATATTTTTATCTAATTAATTTTTATACTTATGTTTCCTTTCATCCATTAATACTGCAAAAACAATTACTGATCCTCTTACAACCATTTGAACCGATGGTGGGATTTGAAGAATTGTCATACCATTAATGAGAACTCCCATTATTAAAGCACCAATAAGAGTACCAAAAACCGTACCAATACCTCCTGTAAAACTTGCACCACCGATAATTACTGCTGTTATTGCATCCAATTCCCAACCTTGACCTACCCCCGGTTGTCCAGATAATGTACGAGAAGCAAGTATAATTGCTGCTATGCCAGTAAAAATACTCGACAAAGTATAAATATACATTTTAATGTTTCTAACATTTATTCCAGAAACTTCAGCTGCCATCTGACTACTTCCAATTGCAAATACATAAGTACCAAATTTTGTTAAATGGAGAATAATAAAACCTATAAAATACACAAGTATAAGAATAAATATAGGAAAATGTATTCCCAAAATCGATCCCCCCCCAATAAAATCAAAAGCTTCCGTAAAACCAGTAATAGGTCGGCCTTTTGAAATGATAAGCGCAATCCCTCTAGCAATTGACATCATACCTAAGGTTGCAATAAATGGAGGTACTCTACCATAAGATATTACTAATCCATTTAGCATCCCTGCTAAGCCAGCAGATATTATACTAGCTAAAATTGGGATTATTAGTGGTAAAGCTAAACCATCTGGGTTAACTTTTGCAAATACGGATAAAGTAACTGCAGACATAGCAATTACAGATCCTCCCGAAATATCTATACCTCCTGAGATAATTGTGAAAGTCACTCCTAATGCCATTATTGCAATTGGAGTTTGCTGTCTTATAATATTTGTCAAATTGTTGAAAGTAAAAAAACTAGGTTTTATTATTGTCATAAAAACAATCATTATAACAAGAATTAAAATAGTACCATATTTTTCGAAGAATTTCCCTCTGTTTTCTCTATTAAATAATTGCTTGATTGAAACTTCCATCCTGATTCTCCTAGGTATTGTCTTTTCTTAGATTTTTATTTTTGTACAATATTGCATAATTTCTTCTTGACTTGTCTTTTTTGCATTAAGGATACCAGTTATTTGACCTTCTTTTACTACCATAATTCTATCACTCATAGAAATCACTTCAGGTAATTCAGAAGATATCATTATTATTGCTTTCCCCTGTTTAGCTAAATCAACTATCATACGATGAATTTCAACTTTAGCACCTACATCAATTCCACGAGTTGGTTCATCAACAATAAGAATTTCTGGATTAGTTAACAACCATCTACCAACTAGTACTTTTTGCTGATTTCCACCAGATAGATTCTTTATCCTATTTTCCAGGGATGAAGTTTTAATCGAAAGAGCTTCTACCATTGTGTTTGATTTTTTAAGACCTTCTTTTTTATTAACTAACATACCTCCTGTATATTTTTTAATAGAAGCTATTAAAATATTTATCATTACACTTAGTTCCAAAAAACAGCCTTTGCTCTTACGATCTTCGGTTAATAATGCAAACCCATTATTAATAGCATCTCTGGGAGAATTAATTTGAACACTCTTACCTTTAATAAGTATTTCTCCGTTAGTTTTCTTTCGAATTCCAAATAAAGTCTCCATTATCTCTGATCTTCCTGCACCTACTAAACCTGCAACTCCTAGTATTTCTCCACTTCTTACGAAAAAATTTATTGATTTAAATTCTCCCTCACGACTTAAGTTCTTTACTTCTAATAATTTTAAACCTATGTCAACATGTACCTTTGGGAAAAAATTATTTATAGATCTACCAACCATCATTTTAACAAGTTGATTACTATCAGTATCTTCTTTTTTTACTGTATCTATATGTTTCCCATTTCTAAAAACAGATATATTGTCTGCGATTTTAAAAATCTCATCCATTTTATGAGTTACATAAAGAATAGTTGTCCCAGATTCTTTTAATCTATGTATTGTCTCAAACAATTTATCAACATCGCTTCCAGCAAGAGCAGAAGTAGGTTCATCCATCAAAATAATCTTTGATTCATATGATACAGCTTTAGCAATTTCACATAATTGCTGTTTTGCAACACTAAGGTTTTTCATTTTTATATCAGGATCAATATCCATTATTCCTATCTTATGCAGTATCCTTCTCGCTTTATTTTTCATTTCTTTTTTATTAAGTAATTTACTCTTACTAAATATTATCTCTTTCCCAAGAAAAATATTTTGTGTTACTGTAAGCTCAAGAGCAGAACTTAGTTCTTGATGAATCATTGATATACCATTAATTAATGCATCATTTGTATTCTTAAAATGTTGTTTTTTACCTTCGAAAATCAAAACCCCATTATAAACTGTATAGAGCCCAATAATGATCTTCATCAGAGTAGATTTACCCGCTCCATTTTCTCCTACAATTGCATGTACTGTTCCTTCTTTAATGGCAAAATTCACATTATCTAGAGCCTTTACCCCAGGAAACGTTTTTGAAACGTTTTTCATTTCAAGAATTTTATTATTAGTCACTGATATTATACCCTTCTTGATTTTTTTATCTTAACAAACACATAAAGCTTTTTTATATAATCGCACGGAGAGAAATAATATTATTTCTCTCCGTACAAAATAATTAATAATTATCTCAGGTTAAGAAAGATGTTATATTTATTCATAAAGTGCTAAAAACTCATCAACATTTTCAGGATATACAGGAACATCTTTTATAATAACATCTTCTGCTTGTCCATCTTTTATTAGCTTCATAGCAGATTCTAATGCCTTTTCAGATAAAGTCTTAGCATCAGCAAACATTGTATGGTCAAGTCGACCTTCTTTCATGAATTCCAAAGCAATTGGAGTTGCATCTATTCCTGAAACAATATAATCATCCCTTACCCCTTCATTTTCTAAAGCTAATACGGCACCTAGAGCCATTTCATCATTACTTGCAACTATTGCATCAATATCTATACCTGCTGATAACCAATTTTCCATTATAGCCATTCCCTCATCCCGTTGCCAATTACCTACTTCTTCAGCTACAAGTTCAACTTGGGTATATTTCTCTAGAATATTCATATTACCTTGAATGCGTTCTTGGGCAACTAATGTCCCGGGTTCACCCATCATTATTGCTATCTTTCCCTTACCACCAAGCAAATCAATTACTGATTCCATCTGTGTCTCTCCGGTAACAATTGAATCTTGCAAGACCCTTACATCAGCTTCATCTATAGCTTGCTGAACGGCTACATATGTAGATACCCGCGAAAAAAATATGAGAAAAGAAGTAGATTACCGGAATAAAAAATGAGATACTTGAAGAAAAGGATAAAAGAATGCGGGATATCAATACCAATATCCTTCCCGCATTCAAAAACCAAAAACT
>JAIPFU010000109.1 GCA_021736505.1 Spirochaetia bacterium
CGATCACTTTTACGATGCTTGTTCAGCCATATTTTTTTGCCTTCTCGCTCCAAATTCCGACTACCACTCGCACAATTAAGCCCCCCGTTTTTCATTCTGATGCCTGACGCCTGCGTTCTGCCTACCTGAAAAATTTCGTGCAGAATCACTCGCTTTCAAGTCAATTTTCCATTTCATTCGGCTTTCGTCTCTTTCTTTTTCGGAGATGTGGATTTGGTCTCGGAGAAAAAATCCACATTTTCGTTTTAAGGCAAGTATATCCACTAGAAGTAAACCTTTTACCCGTATATCTATGTGTACTAGCACCATAAAAAAACCTCTTTTTACTGCTCGTATTAAAAAATTCCAATTTCTCTGGTTTTCAGGTTTAACCTCCCAGCTAATAAAAAAGACAAACAACAGGCAGAACTAAAACGCTGCCGTAATTTATATGGGTTATGAGCATCAATAGCCAGGCTCCACCCAGAACCCCTATCAACCTAAAAGATTCACAACTATTTATCATGAAATTACTTACCAAACATCATTTCTGGAGTTACGAGGGTTCTGCGGGCACGGTGCCTGGCACCCGCTGTACTGGCTCAACTCTGCCGGAACCCTGGCTCATTTTGCTCAGGATTCTCCACCTGGCTCCCGCGGTGATATAATTAACTTTGTTCTATTAATTTAATAATATTATGCTATGCAAATCCGCCATTTATGTGTATTACTTGTCCTGTAATGTATGATGATTTTTCTGAAGCCAGAAATTGCACAAACGAAGAAATTTCATCACATTTACCAAATCTTCCCATTGGTATCTTTTCAGTTATATTATTTTTTATCTTTGAAGGGATTTTTTTTGTCATTTCTGTATATATAAAACCTGGAGCTATAGCATTGACAGTTATGTTCTTGGAAGCTAATTCTAAAGCAAGAGATTTTGTAAAACCAATTAATCCTGCCTTTGCCGCAGCGTAATTTGTTTGTCCGAAACCACCAGTAACCCCAATGACAGAAGAAATATTTATTATTCTCCCCCACCCAGATTCGATCATTGCATCCAAACAAGCTTGGGTATAGTAAAAAGCAGAATTAAGATTAACTTCTATAACGTCATCCCAATTATCTTTGGTCATTTTTCTACATGTCTTATCTTTTGTAATTCCAGCATTATTTACAAGGACTGATATTGGTTTTTTTGAAATAATCTCATTAATAACCGTTTGAATATCTGAATAATTTCTTGAATCTACTTGAATACCCTGAATAAATTGAGATTCAATCGATATTGCTTCATCTTTATGGGAACGATAAGTGAAATATACGTGATACTCTTTTGACAAAGCCTTAACAATAGATCTACCAATACCTAGAGAACCGCCAGTTACAAAAGCAATCTTTCTCATACCAATCTAACCTTTTACCATTCCAATAGCATAGCACCGTAGGATAAACCACCACCAAAACCAACGAGAACGATCTTATCTCCTTTTTTTAGAAGACCTTTACTAGCAGCTTCCGCCAACGTGATAATAATTGAAGCTCCGGATGTATTTGCATATTTTTTTATCGTGGTATACGTTTTTTCCATCGGTAAATCCAGTTCTTCAAAGCATTTTTTTATAATATTAATATTAGCTTGATGTGGTATCACCCAGTCAATATCCTCTAATGTTAATCCTGCATCGGATACAACTTTCCTTACAGCTATAGGCATCACTCGTGTAGCAAATTCCCAAACAGCTTTACCTTCCATTTGGAAACGATGCATATTTTTTTCCAAAGTATCTTGTGTAGCAGGATACCTTGAACCTCCAGCCAGAAATTGAATAACTGAAGCTCCTTGTCCCTCTGTCATTAAAAACTTTTTTATTATACCTTCCGAGTCTACAGAATCTGATAGGACACAAGCTCCAGCCCCATCGCCGAAATAGACACATGTTGAGCGATCTTTCCAATCCATAATACGTGAATATGTTTCTGATCCAATCACAAGCACATTTTGATAACTTTTGTCTGCAGCTATCATTGAATATCCAACTGAAATTGCATATACAAAACCAGCACATACTGCACCTACATCGAAGGCAGCAGCGTTATAAGCTCCTAGTTTTCCCTGAACAATTGATGCAGTTGGCGGTTGGATCATATCAGGACTTGAAGTTGCTAAAATAATGAGATCTAAATCTTCTGCGTGAATACCTGCATTTTGAATAGCATTTTGTGCAGCATATAACGCTAAGTCACTGGTTGCTTCGTGATTAGCTGCTACTCTCCGTTCTTTAATTCCAACTTTTGAGAATATCCAGTCATCGCTTGTATCTAGTGTCTTCTCCAAATCTTTGTTTGTTACAACCTTGGATGGAACATAATATCCAGTACCAATGATACCTATTTTTCTCATTTTTATAATTCTCCCTGATTTGTAATTTCTGAATTGAAGTCATAAGTGCAAAAATTTTCCAAAATAAGAATATCACTACTTTAAAATTTTAATAAAAAATATTTATTTGTAATAATACTACTTTATATCATTTCTATTAAAATGTGACAAAATTTTATTATTTTCCATATTATTTATCTAGTTCTTTTACTTCTAGCAAACCCTCCTTTTTTAACAATTCTATTGTCTTTTTAATTGTCCAAAGAGGAACATTAATTAAATCTGCTATTTCAAGATTACTTAAATTTGAATCACAATAAGCAATAAAATTCATCATTTCTCTTATTTTTAAATTACCATTTTTCATACTTATTGTTGGGTATAAACCTCTTTTCCCCAGTTGCGGTTCACAAAGCACAGTGGAACATAAAATACTATTAATTTCTAAACATTCTATAGCTTTTTGAAGTATTCTAAAACCACCAAATAAACCTGATGGTGTAACAAGATTCAAATCATCAAGAGAAGTGTGGTATTCAGGAAAACAACCATATTTAGTTCTCATTATTGAACAAATAGGTAAATCTATACCAGGACTACAATATTGGCGCTCATCACTTCCTCTTTCTAAAAAACTATATTTTAAAAAATCAGGATGTGAATGCTTTAATACATGTTGTGCAACTTTATCTGCAAGTGTATTTCCTTTGCGAGATGGTAAAAAAGAATATGCCCGATCGTCGCCAACACAAGTAATATTAAAACCTGCAACAATTTTATCCTTCATAACCTGATAATTCCTACTTAAATAAGTTATAGAACCAATTGTTTCAGGAATAATTACAATACGATAAGTATATTTTCTTGTTTTTTGCTTAGCAAGCCATTTGGCAAGAAAAGTAGTAACAACTGGACCAGAAAGTTCATTATTCGCCATAGAAGGATGACACAAATAAGTTGATAAAAAAATTTCTTTTTCGGATATACCTGGAATTATTAATTCAGCATATGTTAGATGACCATTTTTTAGTTCACTATCAATATATACTTTATATTGGCCAGGAATAAGTTTGTCTCTTTCAACTTGAGAGATACAAAATCCCCATCGTTCCTTATAATACGATGTAACATAGGGTATAGCATTAGGTTGTTCAGGTAAAGAATATAAATGTTCTTGTAATTCATCAAAGTCAATATATTTGTTAACAGGTGTTGAATATCCAACCACATGAAGGTTTGATTTATTAAATTGGCAGATTTTCTTTCCATCAGGTGTTATGATATATGCATCTTTAATATTCCATTCCTTTGGAACTTCCCAATCAAAACATTTTGTTCCGGTTGGAACCTCAAAAATTTTCAAACCCGGAATATGCTTTGAAATGATTGACAAAGATTGGCGAAATCCATTTCCAGTTATGCTACGACAAATTGGAAATAATTCTCTACAAAGCTCATGCATTTGCTTACCTAAATTCATATTATTCCCCTTTAATTCTATATAAAAAGTTCTTAGCTTTTCCAGAAGTAATAATATTTGAAACAAAGTCAAACATATCATTAGCCTTAATTACCCTTAACCCGGAACCAATATTTGGCCTATCACCATGATATAATCCTTTTTCCCATAACAACTCACCAGTTGGATTAACATGAGTTAACACATTTTTCTTCAAATTCCTTACAAATAAACTATAGGTTTTCTTTTCAGTAATTCCAAATACATCAGTATATAAAGCAGAAAACTCTTTGTGATAACGATAATCTACTTCATTCATTTCTTCAACATGATGATAAAAAGTCATACTATTTTGATCTTGAAGATCTAAAACTGCAATTTTACCATTCATTAATCTTAGTAAAGAAAATGGTGAATCTGAACCATAACCACTATAATTGTTAACATTTTTAAATTTACTAGAAGCATTTCCAATTACAGCAAATGAATAGATTGGATGTCCAGTTCTTACTGCAGAAGGATGTAAACGACCTACTTCAGTTAGTACCCCCATTTTAGAAGGAGTATGTCGTATATCAAAGGGAATCCCTTTTGTATAATCAAAATTAAATAAAGGCAATAAAATAGTACCCAATGGACCAATTGCAACTAAAAATGATTCCAGTATATCCTCAGGTGTTAATTTAATACCATTAATTGAATAGCGAGTTAAAGTTCTTTTAAGACTACTGTGTAATAAAATTACATCACCTTGTTGAATTCCAGCCTTTTCCCACTCATTAACTAATTTTTCTATCATATGTATTCCTCCTCCTATAAAAAGTAAACCCTCTAAGCCGTAAAAAGCCTACAAATTTTTTTCTCACTGTCTACTGAGCATCATTGCTGGATCAAACGCCCTCCGCTTAGTAAGCATCGAATGTACAATCGTTGCAATTTTCCTTGATGTTGCAACAATACTCCTACCACTTCCTTTATACTTCTTCATATCCTGATATCTCATCATGATTCGATACCCGCCAGTTTTCATCGGCATGCGAATCATTCCTCCTAATAATAATTGATTTATGATAGTCCTAGTTAATCACATAACTAGTGTATTATTAAGGGACATAGGACCTCGTTTTATCTAAGTCTTAGAACTTCATAAGGAGTCTGTACTCCTAATTGGTTTTAAAGTGCCAGGTTCCACTTTGATCCCTTCTCAATTTAATTGACTTATAATTATTTATTTTATAATTAATTAATAAAAAATCCTTTCTAGAATTACAAGGGTTATGTGGGTGCGGTAACTGGCACCCGCGATGTTAGCCCTATTTCCTCAATCTCTAATTCCTTGTGTCTGATTTCACTGAACCTCAAAACATATCCTCAATCCCCACTTTCTCCTCACCTTCAATCCCCACCTCCCCCTCACCTTCTAAATATACATCTTCCTCACCTTCCATATGTTCCAGTCCTTCAATCTCACACCTTGAAAGCCCATTATGCTCCCACATTCTTATTTTTTCGGAAAATTCTTCGACAAGCTGCGTTAATTCATTGGTCTGATGTTTATTCTCTATGGTGATGCCAAAGTCATCTAACAGCCAAATGACGTCAGATATATCCCCTCCAAATTTGCATGTTCCATGGATATCTCGGCATAACATTTCTGCGCTATACCAACCATCTGCAACCCAACCAACATCAGAAATTATATTACTATCCGAAACTAAACCACTATTTAAAAACACACTTTCCTCCAGAAATTCTCCATCTCCAAGAATTACCTGATTCTGCGTATCCATAGTATTCTCAGGATAAAAATGTTCCTTCACAAAGTATATCAGAGCGGTATACTCCTGTGTCGGCTGAACGTAGCATTCATCCAAATAGTTAAGCAGATCCCACTTTTCTGGTACGTAGAAAGGCTTACAGCCCTTTATGTCCAGCAGCGAATCAAATTCATCATGATCGAGTACTGCCTCATGAACAAAAAATCCTTTATGTGGATGAATAAAGGCATCATTTATCTCACTCACCATGGTATTAGCACCC
>JAIPFU010000110.1 GCA_021736505.1 Spirochaetia bacterium
GCCGTAACTGCGATTCAGGTCTTCGAAGCCTACGACAAAGGTGACTTCATCATCGCCGCTGAGATCTTTTAACAGCACGGTATGCTGTTTTTTACTAGGATCAGACTCAGGATTCCACTCCGGATTGGAAAAGTAAATCACCTTCTCGTCATTTTCCCCCCTGGAATTTGACCAGCTGTTGGAGATCAAGGCCCAGTAAAGCACCGTCCCGGCAGGAAAGCTTCCCAATTCTACGGTATCACCGGTCTCCAACATTCCGCCGCTGTACGCAAAGGAGGCATTAGGAAAGATAATGCTCATATCATTCACATCATCCCCATCAAGATCATCCCGCATCCCCGGGGCATTGATTGGAGCTTCCAGTTCCGGGTATGCAAGGAAAGCGAGGGCATTGGTATATGCAGCCCCTTCATGGATAAAGGTCACCGCTACATTAGCCTCTGCTGTAAGGGAAAGATTCGTAACATTATCTTCATCTTCCAAAAATTCAGGATGCGCTTCAGGAACTGATTGATATTCCGGCAGGGAAGCATTGATATTTTCCAGCAGGTCCGAAGAAACGTCAACACTCACCATTCCCTCCGGCAGCCCATAGGCGGCCATTGCGGAATTACTGGAAAACGGAAGCACATATCTGAAGCCGTTCTCCTCATAACTTCGGGAATCTATACTTCGGGAATCCATCTCTTCTGATGCTGCAGTGCTGCTTCCTGCTGATCTGCTTAAAATAGAAGCATTAAGTTCCCTTCTTGCTCTTGCAGTATATTCCACCGAAGCGGCTTCCATGGTATTTATGGGAATAAGTTTAGACGGAAGGCCCAGGTATAGGGGAACTGATTCAATATGTTTAAATACGAATGGAACCGAAACATTGCCGGTAAACGTTCCGGAACTGTCAAGAACTATCTTGCCAAGCAAACTTCTTGCCTCATCTTCGGAAGAACGATTATCAGGATCGTCATCGGAGGTTCCGTAGAGAAGCACAGGAACTGAAGCGTACTCTGATCCATAATCAAGGGATATGGACACTAGCCGCGTGGTGCGGTAGTCAAAGGATTCATCAACTTCAAGTTCATCCATATCTGTAATCTGTGAATAATCCGGAATTTCATCTGTGAGCCAAAGGCTGCACCCGGATAGGTAGAACATCAGCAGTGATACTGTAAGCAAAGAAAATAATAGGGTTTTAAATTTCATGATTCCTCCATGGCAGGCAATTCAGCGGAAAGCAGAATCATCAGAAAGAAAAAGCAATCAAGCAAAACATATCAGCAGAACCAAGCTGAGCCTAACCTTGAACACAATACTTTTTTATATGTATGAAAAAATAACAAATACAGAGTAAAAAAGCAATCTAATTTGAAATTTTCTCTAGTCTAAATTGTTTAACATGATATACTGCCATAACGGAGGTACATGATCATGAAACGTTGTTCAATAATCTTTCACAGTGTTTGCGGAAATAACTATCTCATTGCTACAGCACTCCAGGATGCATTAAAGGAAGAAGAAATCGATGCACGATTATATCATGTAGAAGATGACGACCTGCATATATGGGCTAACAAACTTGAATCGGCAAACGATTATTATGAAGAAATCTCAGATTTGCCGATAGCGAACGCAGAAACACTTCTTAAAAGTGATCTCGTTATTCTCGGAAGCCCCACCTATTTTGGAAATGTGTCTGCGGAAATGAAAAGCTTTATGGATAATTCATCAATATATTTTAATGAAGGCAACCTAAGCGGAAAATACTTTGCCTGTTTTACTAGCTGCTCCTATTCTGAAGGCGGAGGCTCACTCACCCTTCAGGCCATGCTGCATTATGCTCAGCATATGGGAATGGTTCATATTCCGGTGGGTAGGCAGGTCAACCATATTGACCCGCAGCAGCCCGTCTGCGGAATAATGCACCACTCCGGACCGGAAAGCCAGGTGCGGCCGTCAGATAGACTGGAAAAGGCTATCCGCTTTTATGCAAAGCTCCTTGCTGATACGGTAAAATGAAACTATCAATACCCAGAACAAGCCAGGACAAGCCCAGCAGTTTATATCGAGACAAAGCATACTGCATCTGAAATACTGCATCTAGACTGCATCTAGAAAGAAATTTTTCAGTCTAGATGCAGGCATGGCTTGGGTATCTGTTTCAATATCTGTATCGGTATCACTGCTATTATAACTGCTGTTACTCACATTACTGCCTTAGCTGTCTATTTTTTTACTGCCAGTAAAAAAACTCTTCAGCCGTTTTAAAAACCCAGAACCGTACTTGCTTGAATAATCCTTAGCGGCATCTTCAAGGGGGAACTGTTCCCCATATTTATTTTTTAGATCATCCCAGTGCTTAACAATCCAGATGTAGAGGTCCGCCTGAGTCCTGCCAGGAAAGCGGGAGAGTACCTTTTCCTTTTTCATTAACTCAACTACGGGAAGAAAGACATTATTGTACCAGGATTCCGCAGCTTCCTTCAGCGGGATCTCCTCTTTCTTATCTAAATTGATATAATACTTATGTACATGAATATGGTTAAGAAGTTCCCTGTATCTGCCAGGTGCAGTAAAACTTATCTCATTCATATCCAGGACATCACCCAGCCCGGAATTATCTATAAAAACCTTCCGCTCATAGTTGGTAATTTCCCGCTTAAGATCTTCCTGTGTCATATCAGGGGTGATATCGATAACAGAATCCAACTCTATCACCTCGGCATCAATAAATTCTACTCCCTGCATGCGAGCCACGGAAACCCGGTGGTTGCCGTCCCGTACAAAATAACCGCCTCCGAGCTTAAAAACGCGGATCGGCGGAAGAATAACATTCTGCAGGTGAGCCTTGTCTACACTCACCCAGCGGGAGCGGAGCATCTCCTTTTTGGGCAAATAGGTATGGGTAAAATCATAATACCGGCCCTCACTGCCGACAATCTTATCAACAGAAATTGTCTTAACTCCAAGATAATTTTCACTCTGCGGTTTCACAAGGCCTTTCACTTCATCAAAGGGAAGCAGCTCTTTTCTCTCCTTCCCCAGCAGCTGTATTATTGATTGAAAAAGGGCGCGGTTTCTAGCCTTTGAAAAATCGTCCCTTGCGCGGTTCGAAAAATTGTCCATCTAAGATTTCACCTCCAGTACGTAATGACCGAATACATTAATAATTTCAGTTTCACGATACCTTGCCTCTCTGACTTCATTCAAGTCAAGAAGATGCACGTGCCCATGGAGGAGATATTTCGGCTTAAAGACTCTCATGAAGAAGAGAAAGGCCTTGAACCCCACATGGCATCGATCACTCTTGTCATGGATACCAAATGGCGTCGCGTGTGTCAAAAGGATATCGCACCAGCGGCCGTGAAAAATTCTCTGCATCAGGAGTTTCGGAAACAGGCTGAAGATTTTCCAGTACATTTGAAACTCCGTATACTGGTTTTCTCCATTATTGTAGCGCATACTGCCGCCAAGGCCGACAATGATCAAGTCGCTTCTCCTAATATATTTCACTTTCCGGTCAATAAACACTGAACCGAAATATTCCGTTCCCAAATTCATTTCTGTCCCTGGATACAGAGGGTGTCCATCGGCTGACTGCTTGGGATGTTTGAAACGATGGTAGTGTTTCAGGTTATGGTTGCCGAAAACAAAGTAGAGGGGCTTATTCAGCATAGAGACAATAAAGCCCAAATATCTCATCGGCAGGTCGCCGGCACTGAGGACCAGATCTACATCTCCGTATCGCTCTTTCACATTCTTTGAATAGACAAGAGGATCAATTTCATCGGATACACAAAGAATTTTTGTGTGTTTTTTCTGCTTGTCACCGTTTTTTTCTGCTTTCTTCTTTGCCATGATGGAGTATTATATCATGCTAAGGTATATCCTGCATCAACAGTTATCACTTGACCGGTTATCCCGGAAGCAAGGGGAGATGCAAGGAACAGAACCGCCTGGGCAATTTCTTCACTCTGTACCAGTCGATGCATGGGGGATCTGTTTTTCACAGTCTCCACCAGTTCCGGCGCTCGCTGAAGAAGTTCAGGAGTCTCCACCAAGCCGGGGGCAACAGCATTAACCCGAATACCCTTCCCGGCAAGTTCTGCCGCTAAAGACCTGGTATAGGTGACAACGGCCCCCTTACCGGCATCATAATGGGCAGTATTCCCAAATCCCGGTCTGAACGCATTGATACTGGCAATATTGATAATTCCGGCGTGTACAGACCCATGCATCTGTTTCACAGCAGCCCGAGAACAGAGAAACATTCCCCGAACATTAATTCGGAAGACCCGATCCCAATCCTCAAGGGACAACTCTTCCTGGGAAGACATATGCAGGATACCAGCATTATTTATCAGGAGATCCGCTCCTCCATGCTGCTGCTCAACAGAGGAAAAAAGTTTCGCCACCGAGGCTTCATCCCCCACATCAGCTTGAAAGGGGTAGATCCTGCCCGGACCGATTTCACACATCTCTGCAGCCAGCACCTCCGCCTCCCGAGCACTGGAGTGATACACCGCAACAACATCTGCCCCGGCCTGAACCAGGATTCTGCTTATAGAAGCGCCGATATGCACAGCACCGCCGGTAATAATCGCCTTAACTCCGGAAAGATCGATCTGAAGACCCTTTGGTCCTTCCTGATGCTCTCTTTTCCCCATTTTACCTCCTCCGGATTCAGCTTCAGTCTTGGAACGCTTCAATGATCTCTTTCATCACCGGATACTGCTCAGCCAGAATCGCCTGGTCTCCCTGTTCATAGATTTCCGCTGAATACCCTCTGGGCATACTTACACCGAATACAGCATATTTTCCCCCGGGGAGGAGCCGCGTTCCCTGCCAGACTCCAGCTGGCACTATTGAAGAGAGCTGCTGACCATGCAGAAGGCCTGTTCCCATTGTAAGAACAGCGGATCTGCCGTCGGGAAAAAGCAGCAGCTGCTCCGAAGGATCTCCCATGCAGAAATACCAGATTTCATCATGCTTCAGCCTGTGCAGTGAGGAGTATGAATCCGGAGTAATCACATAGTATATGGACGTACTCGGCAGCCCCTCAGCGGTATTACATACTTCTCCAGTATAGATCCTGCGAAAATACCCGCCTTCACCTTCCAAGGGCTCCAATCCGAGTATTTTTTTCACCTGCTCCAGATCCGGCAATCCCTCCGCCATTTTCGTCTGTCCAGTTTCCATGATATCTCCAGACTGGTACTTTTTCTGTCTCATCCTGCTTTAGAATCTCTTAATCCCAGTTTCTTAGGATACCGCGCACCAGCTGTGAAAATTTTCTTTCCACCATACGTCCCGTCTCCATCACCTCTTCATGATTCAGCGGCTGATCAAGTATGCCTGCAGCCATGTTTGTGATGCAGGAGATTCCCAGAATCTCCATTCCGCCGTGGGCGGCGGCGATAACCTCCGGCACCGTTGACATACCCACAGCATCGGCACCCAGCGTTCTCAGCATACGGATTTCAGCAGGTGTTTCAAAACTTGGGCCGGCCATATGGGCATAGACCCCTTCCTTCAGCTCAATTTCCATATCCATGGCAACTGAATTGGCCATTGCCCTGAGACGAGGAGTATAGGCAGCGGATAAATCATTGAATCGCGGTCCTAAGGCATCAACATTAGGTCCCCGGAGAGGACTTTCATCAAAAAGCTTAATATGATCACTGATAAGCATCAAATCCCCGGGGCTGAAAGATTCATTTACTCCCCCTGCGGCATTTGTCACAAGCAGGCGGTTAATTCCAAGCTGTTTCATAACCCGTATCGGAAACACGACATCCTTCATGGAGTAGCCTTCGT
>JAIPFU010000111.1 GCA_021736505.1 Spirochaetia bacterium
TAGATATTCAACATTGACAGTAACACAAAACCATTGTATTGTTAATACTATAAGATAATTAGGGGGTTAATATGGCACAAGTTGTATTAAACAACATTACTAAAGTGTACGACGGCAATGTAAAAGCAGTTGATAATGCGAACATTTTCGTCGAAGACCAGGAATTTGTTGTCCTGGTTGGTCCTTCCGGATGTGGTAAATCTACCACTCTTCGTATGGTTGCAGGTCTTGAAGACATTACCAGTGGTGAATTAACCATTGATGGTAAAATTGTCAATGACGTTCCTCCCAAGGATCGTGACATTGCAATGGTTTTTCAGAACTATGCACTGTATCCGCATATGAGTGTCTATGACAACATGGCATTCGGTCTCAAAATCCGAAAGTTCCCGAAAGAGGAAATTGAACAGCGTGTAAATGAAGCTGCTAAAATTCTTGACATCGAGGAACTGCTGGATAGAAAGCCGAAGGCTCTTTCCGGTGGTCAGCGTCAGCGTGTTGCCGTAGGACGTGCTATTGTACGTAAACCGAAAGTATTCCTCTTTGACGAACCACTTTCCAATCTCGATGCGAAATTACGAGTACAGATGCGTGCTGAGATTTCAAGTCTGCATCACCGACTTGACGCAACTATGATTTATGTAACCCATGACCAGGTTGAAGCTATGACCATGGCAGACAAAATTGTAGTTATGAAACTGGGCCTTATTCAGCAGATTGGAGGTCCTTTGGATCTCTATAACAATCCAACGAATAAGTTTGTAGCAGGCTTCATCGGATCACCACCAATGAACTTCCTGGGAGTTAAAATTGTAAAAGAAGGTGATACAATTTTAGCTGACGAAGGCGACTTCAGAATTAAGCTTCCTGCGAGTCATCAGAAACGCCTCAAAGATTATGTGGATAAACGCGTAACCTTTGGAATCAGACCTGAAGATATGAACTTCGTTCCAAAGAAAGTAAAAGATCAGACCATTAATGCTAAGGTTAACGTTATCGAGCCCTTAGGTGCTGAAACGCATGTGTATGTGAACACATCTAAACATCAGCTGATTGCCCGAATTGACCCGAACGTAAAAATGGAAGTTGGTGCGGACATCAGTCTGGACGTGGTATTTGATAAGGTTGTGTATTTCGACGGTGAAACTGATAACGCTATTCTCACCTGATCAGTACCTGTAAAAAATGTAAGTAAAAAGAAAATTCTTGACCGTCCTTATTTCAGGACGGTCTTTTTTAGGCCCTTTGTTACCAGATATTGTATACTATTACAATTAAGCAGCAAAAAGCCTTATAAACAATACTTTTGACAAGTGAAAAACGGAAATACTATGCAGATCGCAGTTGCCGTACCTCCGGTAAGAGATTTTTATTACACACCGCACCGCGCATCAGCCCTAGGGGCTCGCATTGTCGAAAGTTTGATTCTCTCTTCCGGCCATAGTGTGCAGCTCTTCAATTTTCCTGCAGCAAAGCCCTCGCCTCATACTCTACCGCTTCCTCGGGAATTAAATTATCTTAAAGAACTTCTTATGCCGGGAGAGACGGGAGGAACATCGTTCTTCACTTCGTATAAGCAGTATGGACCGAGTTTTTCCTTATGCGCAGAAGCGATATGCAGCAAAGAACGGGACATAATTTTTGTTGCCTGCTTTGCCTTTGCGTATGCAGAGGACTCTGCTGAATTGATACGGGCTATCCGGCATAACGATCAGAAAGTGCTGATTTTTGTCGGAGGAGCGGGCGTTTCGGCCTTTCCTGAATGGTTTCTAGAGAATACGGATGCCGACGGCGTTATCCGGGGGGAAGCCGAAGTCATCATTCCTCCCCTGCTTGATACCCTGCTTGATACTCTGCAATCCGTCGCAACTCCTGAGTTCAGAAAAAACCATGAAGCCCGTAAAAATCATGCCGTAGCTGAAGCCTTGGAAGCTGTACATATTCCGGGCTTGTATACTCAAACAGTATCCCCGAACAATCCTAAGAGCCGAAATTCATGCACCAAAGACCCGCTTCCCCAGGCTCAAGGGGAAACAATTTCCCCTTTCTGCAGCAAAGTAAGAGAAACACGGCGTAGCATCCAGTTTTCAGCAGTCTTCAGCCGCGGCTGCCCGAAACACTGTGCATTCTGCCCCGGCCGGCTCGGCCACGGTCCGGGATTCAGGCGACCGTCACTCAGCAGATCCCTCCAGGCCGTTCATGATGCCATGGCGCCCTACGCTCATCATGCTCACGCTCAAATTCATGATGATGCTCATGCATCAAAAAAGTTCGTACAAAAGAAAAGTCTGATACTCTCTATTGAGGATGATAATATTCTGGCAGATACGGATTTCTTTCTGGACCTGCTGACAGAGATAAAACAGCAGTATCCACACGCCTCATTCACCGCAGAAAACGGCATCGATTATCTGTACATCGATATTCCGCTTCTGGACAGACTTATTGATCTAGGATTCCGGCAGTTTAATTTTTCCGCCGGAATAATCGGGAAGGCCGAAACAGCCCTGGCGGCTCGGCCATCTTCTCTGGATCACCTGAAAAAGCTGGCAGTACATGCAACGGAACGAAAAATCCCGGTGATCAATTATGTCATAGCAGGTCACAGCGCCGATACTCCAGCTAAAGCGGTCTCAGCACTCATGTATCTGGCATCGATCCCGGGGCGCGTCGGCATCTCCCCGTTCTACACAGTCCCCGGACTCCCAGGCTTCACCAAGATGCAGCAGTTCCGTGAGCAAGCTCCTTCCTTGTGCAAAGGTTCATCCCTCTATCCGTGGAACAGTACCCTCACTTCGCGAGAGATGGTAAGCCTGTTTCGCATAGCCCGGCTCATTAACTTGATGAAAAAAGAGAGCCGCCCTCCGCATGAAAATGAGCTCATCAGGAAAAGTTTTGCTGCAGGAAGACTTTTCACTTATACAAAAACGAAGCGAGCTGCGGGGGCAGCAGTAAAAAAGACGTCGGAACCGAAAAAAAGAGCAGAATCGAAACTGAAAATCATTCCAGTACCAGAAAGAAGCATCGATCACCATGTGGTCAAGCTATTTTTCGAGACCTTCGAGACTTTCGACACCTTCAAGACTTTCAACACCTTCGACACCTTTGATGCCCTCGATATCTTCAAGAGCTCATAAAGCTGCCCTTCACTCACCTTTACTCGGCTGCGGCATCCCACTCCTTAATGGCACGGGCACAGACTCGGATGGCCTTTTCAAAAACATCAGCATCAACACCGATAATACAGGTTATGATGGATCCGCCGTAATTCACATAGCGGACGGAAATCCCCTCAAGAGCCAGGGCTGCTCCAATGATGCTCAGCACTCCTGGCTTGTCGTACATACCCTCTCCCACAATACCGATCATACCCACTTCCTGGTCAGTACAGACCTCATCCGGATGGAGTTCCGTAGTAATTCGCCGGATAAGCGCATCACGATCCTTTATCAAGCTGGATGGAAAATAGTAGGAGATGGAATCAAAACCGACGGAGGTGAATTCCGGCTGGATCCCCTGCACCTTGAGAATCGTCATTATCTGCAGTTGATAATCCGGATATCGGTTGAGTAAGTTTTTCTTAATATAGAGCCGGCTGTAGTTGTTCTTTCCAGATATGCCGATAATCGGCTTATCTGCTAATTCCCGCTCCTGCTCAATTATCGTCCCCTGAGCCTTCGGATCGTTGGTATTTTTTATCTGGATGGGAATGCCCGCTTCCCTCACCGGTGCTATGGCTTCTTCATGGAATACACCGGCACCGATGGAGGCTAGCTCCCGAATTTCCTGATACGTTATTTCGCTTATCTCCTCGGGATTATCAACAATCCTGGGATCCGCCATGAGTATTCCCGACACATCGGTCCAATTTTCATAGCGTAAGGCATGCACTGCTCTCGCAGCTGCGGCGCCGGAAATATCGGATCCGCCTCGGGAGAAAGTCTTCACCCTTCCATCTCTCAAAGCTCCATAGAATCCCGGCATAACATACGAGCCCTCAGGCGAAACAGCCGCAGCAAGGCGCTCATAGCTTTGTGAGTCCACAAGACCACGTTTATCCAGAATCAGGACATCTGCCGGGTCAATGATCATATAGCCCAGGTACTCAGAAACCATCATACCGCAGAGGAACTCTCCTCTGGAAGCAGCATAATCTTCTGAAGCGCCTTCTTGTAAATCTCGCTCCACCACATCCAGAGCCTCTTTAACCGGCTCAAAATCAATCCCTAATCCCTCAGAAATCTCATGAAAGCGTCCCGTGATATCGGTAAACTCAGCCGAAAATGACTCCCCGGCCTGGGCTTTTCGATAACACGTATAGAGGAGGTCCGTCACCTTGACATCATCCTTAAAGCGTTTTCCCGGCGCCGATACCACGATAAACCGCCTCTCCGCATCCATGGCGATAATATCAGCGGCCTTCCGGATCTGCTCAGCCGTTGCCAGAGATGTCCCCCCAAATTTGCAAACTACCATAGTTCCTCCCTGCTGTGATTACTGTATCCGTATTGTAGGTAAAAGTGAGAAGACATGCAATATTTGATGATGCTGAAGCGCTGGAAAAATGCTACCGGGCTAAGCAGCAGATCAGCCTTCAGCCGCTGCAGTCTGCAGCTGACAGTAACTGCTCGGGAAAACGTTACAAAAGCTGCTCCACATCGCCAACCATCTCATAACCCGCAGGATTCCCCGTCTGATCAAACAGAACTTTGCCGCTTTTATCTTTCAGAGTCACCCTGACTTTTGAATCAACACTCTCCTTGATAAAACGCTCCATTTTGCCTTTATCCGGTGCGGCCAGCAGCTTCGCCTCCTTGCCCTGTACGGAAACCCAGAGATCATAATTTCTGTCATGCAGCCTAATGGAGACTGAATTCTCCATTACCGCCATTTCATCAATTGCAGCGCCGGTGTAGGTTGCAAAGCGGTAGAGGCTGTCTCCAGTTTTAAGGAAACAGAGAAAACCAGTAAACTCCCTCCTGAGCCAGGGAATCGTAGCGATGGAGAGCAGAAAGGAGGCATCACTATCTGGAAAATCACTGCAGTGCGCCCAGATATAATCCCGGGGAAAAGATTTACCCCAGTCCTTTTCTACATAGCCCTTTCCTCCGTCGAAATTAAGGGTCTCACCGTTCAGCTCCAAACTCCCTTTCAGCTGATGATTCATGGAAACTACCCCATGAAAGCACTCCATAAAGGGGATATACCCGTACCATCCCATAATTCCCGGAGCTGCAAGCCGTACAGGAAAGGGGCTGAATTTTTCATACGATATCTTCCCCCGCAGTTTGATTTCCGGATGCTGGATATCAACTTCCATCCCATCAGGGCTGAATTCATTTTTTCCTATTTGTATAAAAAGCCGCCGTCTGCTGGCATAGAAGGATTCCAAGGGAAAGGGGATATAGTGGGAAGAATTATTGTATCCATCCAGAACCTGAATAAAGGCATGGCGATCATCACCCCCCGCCAAGGAAATACCGGGAATCAGTGCTATTGTTTTTCGTTCCCCCACGATTTCCGATTCTTCCCGTTTTCCGAAGGCCGACTGCCGGCTATCTGTTTCTCTGATGTCTTGTTTCTTGCTATCCGCTTTTTCAGCATGTGTCGTTTTTTCAGCTTCCGGGCACGGTACTCTCCCCGTACTATGCTTGAAGTACCACCCTTCAAAATAGTTTTTGTCCCTTTTCCGTCCCTGAAAGACTTCTGGTTTAAAAATTTTTCGCCTCATACTGTAGTATATCATGTTTGTATAACTCTGTACTGTCAAGTTCTTCATGA
>JAIPFU010000112.1 GCA_021736505.1 Spirochaetia bacterium
TGCGATGCCGGGAAGACCGTCTTTTTCTCCACCCATGTCATGGAAGTTGCAGAAAGGCTCTGCGATCGCGTAGGCATCATCCAAAATGGATCCCTTATAGCATGTGCTCCCTTCGAGGAGCTGAAGAAAGCTTCGGGGGAGACCAATTCTACTCTGGAGCAGATATTCCTGGAGTTAACCAATGAAACACATACTGCTGATCACTAAAGCCTATTTGGCGGGGGCCTCGTTTCTGGCAAAAGGGAATGTGCAGGAGTACAGAAGGGAAGGGCGGCTGTATCTGTACATACTCGGGCTTCTGGGATTATTTGCAGGGGCCATAGGTATGGGTACATTTCTGGTGATGAATTACCAGGCCCTCTACCAGCTCGGACAGGAATTTGGGTATCCGGACCTTATTCTGCTCAGTGCATTGGTCGCGAGCTGGGTTCTCAGCCTTGTCCTCTCCTTCACCAGCGGAATATCGGTGCTCTATCGTTCCAAGGATATCCGTCTGCTGCGACAACTGCCCCTGAGAAACTATGAGATTGCAGCTTCCAGGATATCCATCGTCTATCTCTATATGCTGCCTCTGCACCTGCTGCTGATGGTTCCGGCGATAATCATCTTTGCCTCCCAGAGCGGCTGGTCCCTGCAGCTCGTTATACACAGCCTGATTATTATCGCAGTTGGAAATCTTGCTCCCATCATGATTTCGGTGTATGCTGCTTCCTTGCTGATTCGCTTGGCAGGATTCAGTCGGCATCATGTTGCCTTTGAAGTGGCGGGGATGCTAGTGATCCTGGCGGCGGTATTCAGCCTCCAACTGCTGCTCAGCAGGATGGAAGCCAGCCCTGAAACCCGAGAGCAGCTGATGATGTTCCTCTCCCAGCGTATTGAGCAGCTCTACAGCCGTCTACAGCCCCTTGTCTGGGGCATCCGAAGCATCAGCAGGAACTCAATTTTTGATCTTTTGCGTTTTCTTCTCTTTTCAGCCTCCGTAAGCGGTGTATTGGCATACAGTCTGCAAAGAAGATACAAGATTCAGGAAGAAAAGGCGGCCTCAAAAAAGGCCGTATCCACATTATCTGACGGTAGAATCGATCTCACCCAAGAAAAATGTAGAAAACGAAGCATCCGCAGAACACTGTTCCTGCGGGAATGGGAAATTATCACTTCAAATTCAACATTCATCATGGAATCATTCGGGCAGATTATCATATTCCCTATCATTCTTCTTCTCGGATATGTAAGTTTCAGGTTTTCAGGGATGGAGAACGAGGTGAGCCAATATGTAAAAGTCATTGAAGATATACACGGCTTGGAACTGATAGTTTTTGGGGCATTTATGATCTTTTTTGTATTGGGAAGCGTTCCTGCCACCAGTATTTCCAGAGAGGGGGAGTCTTTCAGAATCAGCAGAATCCTGCCAGTCTCCTCGGGAATGCAGCTTCAGGCAAAACTGCTGCTAATTCTTGTGTTTTTCTACCCCACATTTGTTCTCTATATTCTTGGAGCAGTAATTTTACTGGGGATTGATGCTTTCCATCTTGTGTATATGCTTCCCGGAGGGCTTGCAGCGCTGCTGTCTACTGCCGTAACAGGCTTGTTAATTGATGTAAAAAGGCCGCTGCTGCACTGGACACACCCGCAGCAGGCGATGAAGCAGAATATGAATGTGCTGATATCCATGGGCTGCAATCTGCTGCTCTTCGCGGCGGCTGGAGGCTTCGCTGTACTTCTTCTGTTTCTTCATGCGCCTGTATGGATAACGGGCTTCCTGATTATGCTGTTGTTTATTATGTATCTTATGTTCATGTTTCCAAGGCTGATGCGCAGCGGTGAGAGACTCTATGGGGCGGGTGCGTAGGAAAAGCTGCGTACCCTTTATGGCTCCTCCTTATTATTGGATGAAGGCGGCTATAGAAATACTAGCATAGAAAAAAAGAGGACAGCGTTACTGCGCTGCCCAATTTTTTGGAAGGTTTTTATGAACTTTTTAAAAAAGGCTTTGGCTTCAATAAAAGTTCATGACAATAGAAGATTTACACTGTTTTGCACAGTGAATGCTTGGACTGCTGAATGCTGAAAAATTCCTGCAGTCCCTGATTGATGCAAAAACCGGTTAAAAGGGGAACCGCCTCATCCGACTCGCCATGAATGCCTCTGATGCTCAGCAGAACTTCAGACAGGCTTACATGTACGAGCCTACGTTATTAAAGGAAGAAAAACAGTAAAAGCCCGTTCACTATATAGACAAACAAGTCCAAAAAAGGTTACATACCTATCTAAAAATTTGTAAAAAAAACGACTGCCCCAAAAGGGCAGCCGCAATGAATTTTATATACTTGTTATTTTTTCTTTCTATCGTCTCAAAAGTTCCTAAATATCGTCTGTGAAAAAGAAGACTTAGAAACTCAGTCCGCCGGAGATCATGAATTTTGGAAAATGCTCACCGTATTCAGAAAAGTAATCAAATAGATCTTCATCAGTTTCCGGACCTGTTTCGTTCTCGGAAAATTCCATGGCGTGTTTGACCATAACAGCAGGGAAGGAGACACCGGCATCAAATTTGAAGAACAGAGCCTTGAAACCCATTCCCATGGTGATCTCACCCTGGTTGATATTGATAATTTCTTCGATTTCATCAAGTTCACCGGGGAGGTGCTGTTTGTATCCGACTCGGCCATCCATGGTAATTACTTCTCCCAGATGCAGACCCATTTCAGAGCCTAAACTGAGTACTCTGTTTTCGTCATCGCCGATATTATTCAAGTCCGCCGCTGCCAGGAAATTGATCAGTCCCCGTCTTTGGGATCCTTTACGGTTGCTTGGTTCAAAGGCGATACCGACATTTGCCGTTTCCCATGCTTTATCAAGTACATTGTCTTCTGCAAGTTCGCCGCTTTCATCAACCACAATATTCAGAAAATTATCCACATAGGTTCCCAGGGTCAGACTCCCTAAGGTGACCATGCCGCCGACGCCCATTTCCAGGGTGTATTCTTCTTGACCATCATCAGCGAGTGCATCCATTATATCTTCATCAACCCCTTCAAGATCGGAAAAAGGGTCGTAATCGAAGGTGAATGGAGTACTTATTTCCTTGAAATAGCGGGCATTTACACCTACTGCAGCGGGTCCGAGATCAAAGCCCATACCGCCGATAATACCAGTTTCCTGGGTTATTTGGAAAATATTATGCATTTCGTCGTCTTCATTTTCTTTCCTTAAAGGTTCAACAGTCATGGATGCGCTGGAACCTACTCCCCAGTTCTTTCCTGCATAGGAGACATTGGGAATCAGCTGCATCCTGTCCATTACTTTATGCAGAACCATCATGGGAATGACTTGCTCTACTAAGATATCTTCGTCCTCTTCAGTAAGACTGCCGCCGCCAACATATTCAATTTCATCATCACTATTATACTCATATGCGTCAGAATTTCCTATAGCTGTAAATATATCCTTAGCCAGAACATCCTCATTCATGGCAAGCTCACTGTTGAAATCAAAGAAAGCGGAACCGCCGATTCGCAAATCGCCGTTATTCAGATACGCTAAGCCGGCGGGGTTGTAGAAAAGCGCGTTCACATCATCCGACACGGCTGTAAAAGCGCCGCCCAAGGCAAATACACGGGCATCCCGCACCTCTCCGGTGGCTGGAAGATCCAGCGGAAAGTCCTCTCCTAAATCACCTGGAAGTACATAACTATCATCACTATCATCGATTGCCGAGATGCTGAACATCCCCCCGAGAAACAGCAATATTAATACACATACAATACTCTTTTTCATTTTTTCCCCTCTTTGCACTTATTTTGTATACACATATGAAGTTTAACAACATAGGTTTAAACAACTGACTTACTCTAAAGTTACGCAAAAAAGAGTAATTAATCCAGTGAAAATAATAAGATTCAGAACGCAGCCATGCGGATCCGAACATCCGCAGCGCTCACCCCGAATGAAGAGACGAAAAGCGGATTTACGTCCATTTCAGTAATTTCCGGCACTGCTAAGATTAAATCGGAAAGCTTCACAAGCGTATCCGCCATCCCTGCTTCGTCCAGCGGGGCCTTCCCGCGTATCCCTGTAATCAAGGGATAACTCTTGAGCTTGCGGATCATGGCCTGCGCGCCTTCCCGCGAAAGCGGAAGCAGCTCTGATGCCGTATCCCTGAGAATTTCAACATACACCCCCCCCAGGCCAACCACCAGCAGATGCCCGAAGCGGGGATCCTGAGTAATCCCGCAGAAAAATTCAGTCCCCTCCGCCATATGATGAATAAGTAGACCGCTCGTTTCCGGTATTGCAGAAATACGCATACCCTCACGCAAAGCCTCTTCAGCATCCCATATCCCCACAGCGACACCCCCCACGTCTGATTTGTGCAGGGGCCCCACAGCTTTTATCGCCCAGGGGAAGGGGACCTTCTGGGTCAGTGCGCTGACTGCTGCTCTACCTGCACGGATAGATTTTTTATCATCTTGCAGAATAGGATTCAGCTTTTCTCCTTCAGGGATGGGAATGCCCGCTGCAGCAATGACTTTACGGGCATCGTCTAGGTTGAGGAAGCCATGAGAAAAACTTGGCGCCTCAGCCGTTATGTGGTGAACTTTTTCCCGTAAGCTGCGAATTTTGCTGGAAGAGGGGGCTAAAGCGGATCTTGCTGATGCCTCCGCAGTCGGCAAAGGCTCATTGAATTCGTCGACCCTGTTACGCGGCACATTGCTGATACTCCCCGAATCGCGAAAGGTCAACCCGAGAATGCGGGCAAACTGCTGTTCATCAGTGAAAAAGGGGTACCCCGCTTGGCGAAACAGTTCCATCTCCTTTCCCGCAGTAATCGGGGAGGGGAGAATCGGGTAAATCGGTATGTTCGATTGGGATATATGGTGAATCAGAAGTGTATAGACATCCTCCACCGAAGTCAGCCCGGGACTTCCAAAGATAACGCAGATGCCGTCACACTCCAAGGCCGCGACTGTGTCTGCTGAGGTCTTTGTTTTGGAAGTCTCTCCTGCGGAAGCAGGTTTTTCAGGATGATCACCAGGGCTGCGCTGGAACCGCAGGGTCTGCAGGATGATATCCAGCTGATCCGCCGTTCCCGTGGCGAGGAAATCGATGGGATTGCCTGCCGAGGAGCCTGGATGAAGATGTTTCAGCAGAAATGCTCTTGTTTCAGGGGAGAGCTGAGGAATAGAAAAGCCCTGGCGGCTTAGCTCATCGGTGAGCATGACCCCCGGTCCCCCGGCATGGGTGACCACGGCGATTCTCCGCCCCTTCAGGGGAGGATATCGGAGGATTGAAGCGGCGGTGATTAAGTCCTGCCGTCCTGCGCAGCGTATAAGTCCAGCCTTGCGGAAGAGGGCATCGATAAAATGGTCCGGGCTGGTCATGGCGCCGGTGTGAGAGGCGGCTGCGCGGCTGCCGGCTTCTGAGCTGCCGGCTTTTACAGCACATAGGGGAAATCCCTTTGATGCAAGGGTCTGGGCGTGCTTAAGGAAGGCCTGGGGATGCCGGATGCTTTCAATATAGAGCAGCAGAGGCTTCCTGAACTGTCTGGAGGCAGCCTCTATCTCCACCTCCGCATCAGCCTCAGCATCAAGCTCTGCATCAGCCTCCACAGCCCAATGGGCAAGAACCTCTTCCACTCCAATCTGGGCGCTGTTCCCAACGGTGATAATCTCTGAAAAGGGGAGCCCCGCCTCAATTCCCTGCTCAACGA
>JAIPFU010000113.1 GCA_021736505.1 Spirochaetia bacterium
AGACCAAGGTTATGGCAAAAGCAAGGTGGATGGAACGAATGATGGTGCTGTCAAGGAGCAGGACCGAGGCTATGAGCATCTGAAAGATCGACCAGGATACGGCAATCACTGGAACTATCCATTTTGTCCAGCCCTCCGTTACATGTCTGGTTCCGCCTTCTGCATCTTCAGCTATCTTCTGTGCTTCAAGAAATTCCTCATCTGTGAACTCATCAGAAAAGCCCTTCTGCAGCAATTCTGCAGTCGAGATGTCAACGCTGTTTTGGGTATACGGAGCCCCTTGAGCAGATGAGTTAGCTTGTGAACCCGTAGATTCCCCCTGTTTTGAGGATGGAGAATTTTCAGTAAAGTTTTCATCGTTCTGTTTTTTTCTGTTCTTTTTTTCTTTGCTGAATTTTTCTTTCACCTCGATCTCCTTGAATTGGCTTCTAAACTCTTCTTCCTGATCTTTTCCCTATGCGCGAGTTCGGCTTTATTTACATCAGTGTTCTTTTAAAAAGGAAAAGCATGCATGGCACATCGATTCTCATTGAACGTGGAGTTCCAAAAGACGTGCCATGCATGGGAATACATGAAAAAGTACGGCTTTACATACTTAGCTTTGCATACTTACTATACGTACTGAATGGGCAGAAGCCATTTACAGCTGTTCAGAACAGCCTGCAGTCTGCCCATCCAATATACTTATTCGCATTTGTTTATGCGCATGATAATTACCAAGCTTCTTCTATTTGAGGCCAGCCTCTTCGTAGTATTTCATAGCTCCGGGATGAATTGGAGCGGAAAGTCCAGCCAGCAGGTCTTCTTTTTCTAAAGCAGCATAGGCCGGGTGAAGCGTCTTGAACTCTTCAAAGTTTTCGAAGACTTCCTTGGTAACGGCATACACAGCGTCATCTGAAACATCTGCAGAAGAACAGAGGGTTGCTTTTACACCGAAGGTACGGACATCTTCTGTATTAGTTGCATTTGGGTAATCATCAATGCTGATGATAGAGTTTGCGTAATAGGGAAGTTTCTCGATGAGCGCATCAATTTCCGGCCCTGTAATATCAACAAAATGGGCTTTCCGGGTTCCCGCTGTTGCTTCCTTGAAAGAACCGTTGGGGTGTCCGACGGTATAAAAATATGCATCGATCATTCCATCCTGCAGTGCGCTTGCAGCTTCAGCAGCTTGAAGACCCTCCGCATTCAGCTCAGTGTCCACATCAATTCCGAAGGCTTCAAATGCATCCAGAGCATTTCCGCGCTGACCTGAACCGGGATTCCCGATGTTGACAATTTTACCTCTCAAGTCCATGAACGAGTTGATATCGGCATCGTCTGCGGCAAGAAGTGAAATAGATTCAGGATGGATGGAGAATACTGCCCTCAGATCTTCCTGCGGAGTTCCCTCCCATTCAGCCAAGCCGTTGTACGCTTGATACTGTCTATCGGATTGAACGATACCGAATTCCAGATCACCAGACATGATAGCGTTTACATTGTAAACAGATCCTCCCGTCGATTCTACGGTGGCTTTCAGATTGTACTCATCACTTTTTTGATTGACCATTTTACTGATGGCGCCGCCGGTGGGATAATAGACTCCGGTTACTCCGCCAGTTCCGATTGTTACGAACTTCCGCGCTGATTTTGCTCCGTCAGACTGTCCCTGGGCAAATACAGCTGCCGCGGACAGACAGAGAATCAATGCAATGACTAATGTTTTTTTCATCATGGTTTCCTCCATAAACATCATAAAACAGTTTTCTTCCCTTCGTTTTGAGATTTCGACGGGAGTATGTTTTCAGGTTTTACCTGTTTTACGCACCTATTGAACAAGCGCTTTTCCCTATGTATAAGGGCAGCTGCAAATTACCGAGCAATGATCATAGTAATCATAGCAATAAGCTTAGGAGCTCCTGCAGCTCTACAAGCAGCAGTTGTTGGAGCTATGCTGAAAAGCTGGAGCTTTTGAGACTGACGCTTAGCACTGCTGATGCTGAACGTAACTGAGGTAAAGCAACTGCTTTAGCGGCATTAAAAAACGCTTTTTTAAATACTGTTTCCGGTATGCTGGTATGCATGCATATTCCGGATTTTAATATATGAATTCAGCTGAAAAGCTGTTAATTTGTTGTTTTGTTATGATACGTACATATCTGTATGAGTTTATCAATATACACTATTCTGTCTCTTATAGTGTATATTTATACTGATTTAATACAATAATATACAAAAATGTGAATAAGCGCAACTAAAATTTTTTTCAAACACTCAAACACTCAAACACTCAAACTTCAAACTCCAAACATTCTGAAGTTTTCGGATGATTGAAGTTTTGATGGCACAATGCTTAGTGATTGGCTCTTCAGCAGAGTAATAATTCTTCACGAACCCATCTTTTGTTAAAAAGTTTATAAACAAGACACATTTTCGCATTGTGCTATTGACTTTAATATGGAGGAAATATATTTTGTTACCGAACAGTCGGTAACAAAATTAGCAGCTTACTGCTTTGCATAGCAAAAATAGCAAAAATAGCAAAAATACCATGAATAGCATGAACAGCACTATAAAAAGAACAAATGAGCATATGACGGAAAAACAGTTACGCCGAAAACAGGAAATTATTGATACCGCCTTTAAAGTGTGGGGAAAATCATCTTTTAGAAATACCAGCCTCGCCTCCATAGCTCAGGAACTTGGAATCAGCAAAACCGCCTTGTACAGATATTTTTCCGGAAAGGAAGAGCTCCTTAACGCCATGGAGCAGACCTTCATACAACTATATCAGGAGATAGCACAAAAAGTAATACATGCCCGCACTGAAGATACCTTCGTATCTGCAATGAATGCTTTTAATACACATTTTGTCGCATTTTTTGCTGAACACTCCTATTATCTCAGTTTTGCACAAATTCACTTTTTGAACAAAGCTGAAATCGGCGGTCTCATCATAGATAATGCCGCCAGTCAGTTTCAGAATTTTTTTCCAGAAAAGATATTCAGCGCTTTGTCCGTTCCTCATGAACAAATACCCGCCGTAACCCGGTATATTGTTACTGTTGCAAGTTTTCTCCTAGTTACCGAGGGATGTACCAAAATGGCTCTGCACCCACCTGCTGACCAGCAAGGCTCAGCAGAAGCTGTTTCCTTCGCTGCCGTTTCTCCTTCCGAAGTCCCTGCCTCCTCCGAGGAACTTATTAAAATTAATTCACAATGGGTACTGAATGGTTTTGCCGGCGGTTCCCTAAGACATAAGGATGCGGAACTCACCCCCGAAGCATTCCAGACCATCGAAAAGGAATGCATGATAAGTAACGCAGATATCCCCGAAACCAATCGCATCTTTAAGGCAGTCAGCAGGGTTGTTGCGGAGGATGGTCTGTTCAACGCAACCGTAGAGCGAGTGGCAAAACAGCTGGGGATGAGTAAAAGCAGTCTCTACTTCTATTTTGAGAACCGCGACCAGATGCTCTGGGAAATTATCAACAGGGAACGGCACACCATCGGACACATGATCCAAGAGCGCGTGAATCATCGGCAGCATTTCCCCGAGCAGCTCTACGCCTATTTTGTGCTCTTTGTCCGCTACATGTGGGAACGCCCGGAAATCCTGGCCGCCATGAATTGGTACCGCTTCCAGGAATTTGATTTTACTCCCCCCCAGGATCCCATTTCTGACATACAGCACTATTACGATTTTATTGATAAAGCCCGGGAGCAGGGTATCTGCAATACCGAAGAAGGACCCGGGATATCCCTGGGAATGGTGGTGCGTTTTATGAATTTCTTTTTAATGCAGGAAATAACCCGCCATTATCGTCTTGAAAAAGATTTACCGCAGCTGTTTCCCGTACTACGGACGCTGCATCGTTTATTTTTATATGGAATTGAAGGGGCCTGAATATGTACGGAAAAAGATTTTTGTGTTTTATGATGATGACTACGCTGTGGATTTCCGCTGTTTATGCTGGCGGACAGAATGAAGCCGATACAAAGAGTGTTCCAATGAATGAAGATACACTTATGCTTGAATCCATGACTCTGGATGAGATGAAGCAGCTTGCCGCGCCGGATTTGGATGAAACTGCCCTGCAGGAAGCCTCCAGCCCGAGTGACGAAGCCTTTTACGGACTGACTGGTGATTCCGGTTTCGGCATCGGCGGTGAAAACGGAGCAGCTTCAGAGTATCTTTTGCGGGATGCCGCAAATGCCTCCCTGCTGAATCGTCAGCGTATCCGGAGTACAGATGAGATCGCCGTGGACGTCGATGAGGCGGTGGAGCTTGCGCTGAAATATAATCTCAGCCTGAAAGGCGAGCAGCTGGAGCTGGTAAAGAAACGGCGGGCCATGAGCACGGTGTGGAACAACTTCATCCCCACCGTACAGGTCTCCTCCTCCCTCATCCGCGGCAACTCGGCTCCGGCTGGAATGGGCGGCTGGCTGCCGTATCAAAATAATGTTCCCATGATTGATCCCTCTTCAGGAGATGTCATCCCCTTTTCAACTGCTAATTCAGGAATGATGTATGTGGAGCAGGACATGTCCCCCTGGAACGCTGCAGCGGGGATCAATTTCGACCTGATGCTCAATTTAGCGCTCTTCGACGGTATCACATCAACCAAACTCGACTACGCCTCCGGGCTGATCAGCTATGAGCAGGCGAAGCAGAAGCTGGAGCGGGATGTGCGGAAAAGTTTCTACAACCTGGTCCTCATGCAGGAGAACCGGGAACTCTTTCTCCAGCAGATTTCAGCTGCAGAGGATCGCTATGAACAGGCGAAAATCAATTATGATAATGGACTGGTGCCGGAACTCAGCGTGCTCTCCGCCAGGGTGGCATGGGAGAACCTGAAACCCGCCTTGGAATCCATGGACCTCGGGTATCAGCAGACCTTAGCCGGATTTAAAATGACCCTGGGGCTGGCGCAGAGCACCAAACTGGAAATTGACGGCAGCATCGAGGCGGATCCCGTGGAGCTTGAAGCAGAACCGCTGATCGAAGAGTACCTCGCCGGCAGGCTGGATCTGAAATCTATGCTCTACGGCATCAAAAGTATTGAAACCGCAAAAACCTCAACCATGAAACGTGCCTTTACGCCGAACCTGATGCTGAGCTGGAATGCGGACCCGTCAATGAATGATCCCTTCGATACGAACTGGTTTGATACGGACTGGAACCAGCAAAGCGGGATGTTCCGCCTGACCGTGGCCATGAACCTGGAAGGGCTTCTTCCCAACAGCAAAATGCGGGTGAGCCTGGCCGAACTGGATGAGCAGAAGCAGAGTCTGCAGCTTGGGCTGATGCAGGCCATTGAGGGGGCAGAAATGGAAATAAGCTCCCTGGTACGAAGCCTGAATAAATCTCGCAGCAGCATGGATAGCCTTCGTCTGAATACAGAAATGGCTGAACGTGCGTATCAGCTGGCTGAAGAAGCCTACAATGCGGGAAGCAGAGAGCTGCTGGAAGTGCAGAATGCCGAAATTGAGTTGAATAAAGCTCAGTATGAGCTCCTGAAAGAGAAATACAATTACGTAACAGGTCTGCTGGATCTGGAGTACGCATTAAATACAAGCTTGGAACAAATCATGGATGGAAAAGATGAATAAGAAAACACAGAACAGGACAGACGGAAAAATC
>JAIPFU010000114.1 GCA_021736505.1 Spirochaetia bacterium
ATTTTTTCTCCATATAGCGTATAATGCGCCTCATTTTCCAATTCAGGCGCCTGCTGAAGATCTTAAGTACTATACAGAAAAAGGTTCTTATACGCAGGCTGTAAGTACCTTATATGCCATGATCGAAAGGATGGATAAGGGAATAGGTCGGATTTTAGATGAAATTAAAAAACAGGGCCTTGAGAATAATACGATTGTTGTTTTTACCAGTGATAACGGTCCTGATTTTGGCGGAGAAGGGGAAGACAGTCTAAAGAGATATAATTGTAATTACCGGGGAGCAAAAACATTAGTGTATGAAGGGGGAATAAGAGTTCCCTTGATAATACAATGGCCGGAAGCTTTAGGATCCGGAATTACATGTGATGAAATTGTTCATATGACGGATTGGTATTCCACTCTTTTATCTGTATGCGGTGTTTCTGTTCCGAATGAAAATGAGATAGACGGTGAAAACATATTTCCCCTTCTACAAGGTAATAAAGAAAGCCGCAGCGGTAGAAAGATTTTCTGGCAGTGGAACAGATTTACTCCTTTTGTTGAATCAAATGCTGCTGTTCGGGACGGTTCATGGAAACTTGTGCAGCCGGAGGTTAACTCTGTTATGCCTTCAAATGATCCTCAGAGTATTGTTGATATGGATGTTGACGCAAAGTATACAAAACAAGGGGATACAGTCTGTGAACCAGAAAAGATACCGATCCGAACACGTCCGAAACCTGCAGCACCGCTGCTTTTTAATCTTGAATCTGATCCGGAAGAGAAGTTTGATGTTTCTTCAACGCATCAGCAGAGGACTCAACGGATGATGAATGAGTTAATCGACTGGTTCAGCCATGTTGAATCAGATCGACAGAGACCCTTAGGCGAAAAACTCATTCATTCCTATCGTCATATTGAAGGTTGAAACTTATATATGCAAGAACATATGTAAAACTAAAATCTAATTCATCAGCTGCGCAAAATAGGCATCCAGCAGCGGGTCGGAACCGGACTCCGTATCTGAGGCGAGCACCTGCTTCGTCAGCACCTTGCCGAGCTGCACTCCCTCTTGATCGAAGGAGTTAATATTCCAAATAAAACCCTGAAACATCACCTTATTCTCAAAATGGGCAAGGAGAGCGCCGAGAGTTTTCGGCGTCAGTCGGTCTCCAACAAGGAGGCTTGAGGGTCTGCCGCCGGGAAAATGTCTATTTCGGTTCTCATCCTCTTTGCCCCGGGCGAAAGCAATGATCTGAGCAGTCAGGTTTGCCTGGAGTTTCGCGTGGCTTGAAGGAGCTCCGCCTCTTTTTACCTTGTCAGCAGTATCAGCGCTGTCAATCGTATCAATACCGTACTGGCTGGAACGGAAGGCGATGAATTGCAGCGGAACGATGTCCGTTCCCTGATGCAGGAGTTGGTAAAACGAGTGCTGTCCATTTGTGCCGGGTTCCCCGAAAATGACAGGGCCAGTGCTATAGCTGACAGGCTTCCCGTCACGGTTTACCTGTTTCCCGTTGCTTTCCATATCAAGCTGCTGCAAGTGTGCCGGGAAACGACTCAGCGCCTGGGAGTAGGGCAGTACAGCGGTGGCTGGATAGTGCAGCACATTGCGCAGGTAGACCCCAATGAGGGCATCCATCAAGGCTGCATTCTTTTGAATGTCCCGTTCCAGGGCGAGGCTGTCCGCCTCATGGGCGCCGGCCAGGAATTCCCTGAAGACATCCGGTCCGAAAGCAAGGCTGAGCACCAGACCGCCAACAGCGCTGGATGAAGAGTATCGTCCGCCGATATAATCATCAATAAAAAAGCTGTCCAGAAAATCTGAAGAATCAGCCAGTGGACTGCTCTTACTGGTGACCGCAGTCATATGGCAGGCGGGGTTCAGTTTTTCACCGGTCCGTCGGCTATAGTCGTCCATCAGTTGTAAGGCCAGGTCGCGGTTAGTCAGAGTCTCCTGGGTGGTTCCGCTCTTGCTGACCAGGATAAAGAGGGTCTCTGAAAAGTCCAAATCCCCGAGAACCGCTGCGGCATCATCAGGATCAACATTGGAAATAAAGCGCGCCTGCATCTTCTCTCCCGTTTCGGAAGCCTGCACATAGCCTTTGAGAGCCAGGTAGAGCGCCCTCGGTCCGAGATCTGAGCCGCCGATACCGATTTGTACCACCGTCTTGAAGGGCTTTCCCGTGGAACCGCGGATTTCGCCGTTATGAATCATCCCAGCAAAATCACCAATTCTCCGGAACTGCTCGCTGTAAAATTCCGCCTTATTTTCGCCGTCTGCCTCAACGGTTTTTCCAAGCTGCCCCCTCAGCAGATGATGCAGCACCCGTCGGGACTCTCCGGTGTTCATGACTCTGCCGTTCAGGAGAGCCTGATATTTATCTACAGCCTGAACCTCATCGGCCAACTTCTGCAGAATCTCCTGAATGCCAGTATCTATTGGCATAGCTGCGTAATTGTATGTGAGAGATGCTCCCGCAGGAATCTGCTTTTCAGCAATTCGCTTCGCACTCAAGAGATCCGCAATATTCTTTCTCTCAGCCTTTGCGAGCTCGGGAAAAGTTTTTGTTTTATCAAGATTTGTATAATGTATATTCATATAAGCCTCCATACGAACCAACGAATGTGGATTTTTTCTCCGAAATGTTGATTTTTTCTCCGAGACCGAATCCAAAACCAGCGAACCCACCCAACCAACCAACGAACCAACGAACCAACGAACCAACGAACCAACGAACCAACGAACCAACGAACCAACGAACTAACCAACGAACCAACCAACCAACTAACTACCAACCTACCAACCAACCAACCAACTAACTAACTACCAACCAACCACCCCATCATACCATCATAAGCGAATTACATGAAGAGTTTCGTGTGTTGATTGCATCTACGAAATTAAAAAAAGTGAATGCTGGTTTCTGGTAGAGTTCAGGTGTCCACTTCCGGAATGCGCTTGTTGAAGCTTTCGATGAGGTCCTCCTTCGTCATCCCCTCTCTGAGAATGATGAAGATAGTATCGTCTCCGGCTACGGAGCCCAGGATTTCAGGAATGGAGAGAATGTCCAGCGCCAGGGCAACGCTGTCTGCATGCCCCTGCCGTGTCTTGATAACCCCGATATTGCTGCTGAACTCAATGGAGAGAACCCCGCGCCGTACATCCTGAATGTAGCTTTTTTCCGATTCAGAGATGAGTTCCTTTTCCGGCAGCGCATAATAATACCCCGTCCAGCCGTCAGAAATTTTCCCTACCTTGAGCATTTTCAAATCCCGCGACAAAGTTGCCTGGGTTACCATGTAACCGTCCCTTGACAGCAGCTCCAGCAGCGACTCCTGACTCTCGATACGATTATTCTTGATAAGTTCCTTGATTTTATTCAGCCGATTCTGACGTTCCCGCATCTATCCATCCCCCCAGGGTACCTGTATATTTATACTATAGTATCGTATATCTATACAAAAATGTCCAGCTTGAAAATGATTCTTCAAGATGATTTACCCCTCCGCTCAGAGCGGAATTGAGGAGGAATTCATGATACAGGATGATGCCTGAGCGCTGGCGTATGGAGCTTTTTCTGAAAATGTGCCATAATTGCAGCACCATGGAAAACAGCAAGCAGCCAGCACCAAACGGACTCATTCTTCAACCCCGGGTGATGAACCCCTTTTCTCCCGGACCTGTCTGGTACTGCTCGGAAACTGACTCCACTATGGAGCTGGCGCATTCATTGTCGCGAAAAGCGCAGCAGTCAGGCACGGCATCCTCACCCGGGAAAGAAAAGGATACGGCGGAATTGGTGGTTCGTACTGACTACCAGCGAAAAGGTCGGGGCAGGGTTCCCGGACGTGCATGGCAAGGGGAAGCTGGGCAGAATCTCATCACCACCATCGTACTGAAACGGGAACGGATACCCGGCTTGCTGCAGACAGTGCCGCTGCGCGTTGGCCTAGGGGTGCTGCACCTGCTGGAAAGCATAAAACAGGCGGGAAATTGTTCCGCCGAAGTACAGGTGAAATGGCCCAATGATGTTCTGATAAGCGGGCGAAAAGTCTGCGGCATCCTCTGTGAGGGACGTGGTGACAGGGTACTCATTGGGATAGGCCTCAACGTCAATCAGCGGAGTTTTCCGCCCCTCAAGCGTGAAGCATCGTCTCTGATACTGGAATTCGGAATGTCCTTTTCGGTGGAAAACCTCTTTCAGGAGCTGCTCTATTCTGTACAAAGCGCCCTGATAAATGCAGAGTGGCGCAGCGAACTGGATAAGCATCTTTACGGCAGAGGGCGGATAGCGGAATATATTCCTGGTGATGCCTACGCTGATGAAATTCTCCGGGGACTTGTGATCGGTGTAGCTGAAGACGGTGCCCTGAGAATGGGGAAGCCCTCCAAGATAAAGCCCTCCGAGGTGAAAAATCTTGACGGGAAGTACGCAGACGGAACAGGATCAGGAACAGGATCAGGAACAGGATCAGAAACAGGGTCAGCACCAGCATCAGCAAGGGCATCCGCAGCTGTATCTGCATCCGACGCCGGAGCACCGGCACAGCAGGAAGATGAGCGCCTTCTCTACGCAGGGGAGCTTGTCAGAATCATGTAAGATCAGTACATTACATGAAAGGAGCGGATGCGCAGCGATGCAGCAGGCGGAAACACAGAGCGGAAGCATCAGCAAATACCAGAAAAACATACTGGAAAAAAGAAAAAAAGAGAGGAATACAGTTATGGCCGACATCACAAGAGAAAATACACTGAAACTTGTACAGCAGCACATCCATTCGGAGAACCTGATGAATCATATACTTGCTGTGGAGGCGGTGATGCGGTATTTTGCCCGTCAGTTTGGTGAGGATGAAGAGCTGTGGGGGAATATTGGGCTGGCCCATGATATAGATTATGAGGAGCACCCGGAAGAGCATCTGCAGCATACCCGGCCGATTTTGGAAGAAGCCGGCTGGCCGGAGGATCACATCAGAGCAGTCCTTAGTCACGGCTGGACCATAGTAACAGATGTTGAACCGAAAACCAGGCTGGAAAAGACTCTGTTCACCATAGACGAGCTGACGGGACTGGTTGCAGCGACGGCCATGGTTCGGCCTTCGAAAAGTGTCCTGGATATGAAGGCGAAGTCAGTGAAGAAGAAGTGGAAGACTCGTGCCTTTTCCGCCGGAGTTGACCGGGAACTAATTCAGAAGGGAGCAGATATGCTGGAAATGGAGCTTACCGACGTCATTACCTGGACGATCATGGGTATGCGGGAAGCAGCTGAGGAGATCGGCTTGAAGGGGACAGTAGAGAGCGCTTGATTAAAGACCTATCAATTTTGGGCGGTTTGAATTAAGAGCTATTGAATAGAGATCATCTGAATTGTGCATATGACCGAGTGAAAACATGGTGATTTACTAATTTTTAGAACTTCGCAGTAAATTCTGCTAATGGAAATAAAATTTTTGCATTTTTTTGTTGATATTGGGGAAAAGAATTTGTATTTTACTTATGAGCAGATCAAATTGCCTTTTATTAAACAATACATATATTTTAAATTCGATAAGAAGAGAGGTTGAAAAAGATGGCTAA
>JAIPFU010000115.1 GCA_021736505.1 Spirochaetia bacterium
CAGTCAGGGAAACTGCGAATATGATATCCTTTATGGCTGATATAATAGGAATCCGTGATGATATGTACATTGGGAAAGGTCACACATACATGAAGGAAGTTGCTGATGCAGTTCAGGAAGGATTTGATGATGGAGTTCTTGAACAGCGTCCCACTTTGGTGAATCTGCAGTGTGATATTGATCATCCAACTCAGTCTATGGCTGATATGCTGCATGTAATTAACCATTTTGGCGGTGTAGACAAACTGAAAGGAAAAAAAGTAGCCATGACATGGGCATACTCTCCTTCCTATGGAAAACCATTATCGGTACCTCAGGGTATTATAGGTCTTTTTTCGCGATTCGGTATGGATGTAGTCCTCGCTCATCCTGAAGGATACAATGTAATGCCGGAAATTGAAGATATTGCTTCTGCTAATTCCAGCAAAAGCGGAGGAACTTACAAACGCGTTAACAGCATGGAAGAGGCTTTCCAGGATGCTGATATTGTCTATCCGAAAAGCTGGGCCCCCTTCGCCGTCATGGAGGAGCGTACAGAATTAGTAGGCAATGGTGATTGGGATGGTCTTGAATCACTAGAAAGTCGATGCTTAATGAATAATGCGAAATTTAAGGATTGGGAGTGTACTGAAGATCTGATGAAAAAGACTAAAGATGGAAATGCCCTGTATATGCACTGCTTACCCGCAGATATTTCAGGAGTAAGCTGCGATGAGGGAGAAGTTGAAGCTTCAGTGTTTGACCGCTATCGTGTTCCCCTATATAAAGAAGCGAGCTATAAACCCTACATTATAGCAGCCATGATTTTTCTATCAAAATTTGAACATCCATCAAGTAAATTACATGAATTAGTAAATAATGCTATTAATCGGATACTGTAGAATTTTCTTAACCCACGAATGGCCCTTTCTTAGTTTTGATAAAAAGTGAAAATTAGATTGTGTAAATTTTATTTTTAAGGAAAATATCAACTAAATTAGGGTCAAATTGTGTGCCTTTATTAGCTTCGATTTCAGAAACGGCTTTTTCCATGGGGAAAGCCGTTCTGTAAGCCCTGTCACTCATCATCGCGTCAAAAGCATCAGCAATGGATACGATCCGTACTAATAAAGGGATATCACTGCCTGATAGACCATCAGGGTATCCTGTCCCATCATATCTTTCGTGGTGATTCCTGATAATAGGTAAATAGTCTGAGAAAAAATCCACATGGCTTAAAATTTTTTCACCCACCAGGGGATGGGACTGTATAATACCAAATTCTTCATTGCTAAGCGGTTCAATCTTATTGAGGATATTTTCAGGTATACCGATTTTTCCGATATCATGAAGAAGAGCGCCTCCTTCAAGAATAGTTAATTCCTTATCAGAAAGATTAAAATGTCCAGCTATTTTCATGGAGATCTCCCTTACCCGTCCACAATGACCTTTTGTATAGACATCCTTCTGTTCAATTGTTTCAGAAAAAGCAGCAATCATGTCTATGGTAGATCTCATAATCTTATGATATGCATTATTCAATTCTTTGGTTTGAGTTTGTATCTGTTTTTTTAGATAGCTGTTGTAAACATCATTGGCATGTTTCTGCATTTTAGAATTTCGATCAGTAATAACTTTTTTATGAGCCCTTTTAATTGTCTCAAACAATTCCTGCTTTCTTACAGGTTTTGACAAATAATCAAAGGCACCATAACGAATAGCACTCATCCCTGTGTCAAGATTGTTAAAAGCTGTTAGCATAATTATGGGTATATCAGGTTTTGTTTTTTTTATGACAGGTATTGCTTCAAGCCCGGATAATCCTGGCATTTTGATGTCCATAATTATAATTTCAATGGGAGAATGATTGTCTTTTTTCAAGGAAGAGAAAAGCTCTTCAGCATTTGAAAAAGTAAGAACTGAATAGCCTTCTTTTGAAAGCATAATGTTTAAAATCTTTCTGATCGACGGATCATCATCGGTTACCGCAATAAAATTCTGCATAAGCTGATCCTTGTTTTATAGGATAAATGGTACTTTTTTCTTATATTCATCATAATCATTAAACAAGCGAGGGAATGCATAACGATCTTCCCATATAATAACAGAAAGATTGAATAAAGTACATAAAATCATCAAATAGAGAATATGTGCAGTAAAAAACAGGATAACAAATAATAGATTTAAAAGTGTAAACCAAATAAATCCTGGATGTCTTGAAAAAGAGTATGTTCCCCTTTTAAAAGATTTTTTTCCATTAGTATTCAATCTATTATATGTATCTTTGCTTGCTGATGTTTTAGCCAAAGAATTTTTTGGAGTTTTCAGCCTATGGTTGTAAATATATATTTCTATGCATACAGAATATATAAGCAACAAAAAAAACACAGCTGCCAATGACCATAATACATATACGAGTAATAAAGGTAATTCATTATGAACGGATACTCTAAAAGGAATAAGGATCAAGGGAAGTAAAGTTAGAGGATATCCTGCATAGGATACAAAATAGAGGAAAGGTAGCTTTTTAATTTGGGATAAGTCATGAATTGCTGTAAAAAAATAGCCCGTACCAGCCATAAAGGATAAAAATATGATAAATGAATTGCTTATTTCCATAAATACTTATAATATAATGTAAAACACTTTATGGGAATACTGTATAAATGATTATTGACTTATCCACTATAATAACAGCCGTAGCTTGTATTCTGTATATCTTTTTTGTCATCTTTGGGTTTATTCAATATAGAAGAATAAAATTTTTCTGGTCCTTTCAAGTCTACATGTCAGCCATGGCCATTTGGAGTTTCGGCTCTTTTATGATGCATGCTGATTCAGGGATACTTACACCTCTCATGTGGAATCGATTCATGATTGTAGGTTTATTTGCCGTTCCTTTTACCCTAGTACATGCAATATTGGATATTCTTGAAATTCATCGGCCTTATTTGAGAAATATTTCAAAGTACAGCTATTTACTTATGATTGTTCTCATCTACTTGAACATTAAAGGGTTCATTGTTGAAGATGCTGGTTTCAATACAAATGGGTTTTATTATAGGTTGGGCCCCTGGGCTGTCTTTGCTTATTCTTTAAGCTATATTTATTTATTAATATCAATAGCGATTATTTATTGGGAGTCCCGTCGGTCTGATAAACGTTTACGGAAAAATTTTTATTTATATTTTGCCGGTGTTATCATCATGCTTTTCGGAATACTGCTTAATTTAAATGAGACTATTGGGAAATATCCTTTTGATATACTTGCAGCAGCGGTGAATGCATTAATATTATTTTATGCAATTTATAAATTTAAACTCGTTAATTACTCCAAATTAGGTTTGAATGTAATTTTCACAACCATTCTTTGGGCAGTGGCTTCAATTATATATTTTCTGGTTATTCAGTTTACAAGTACTTCATCAAATGATTTAAACCCTGGAAATGCAGGCATCCTATCAATAGTACTCGGCTTTGTTACAGCTATTATCATCCATCCCATGCGGAACCTGATGGCTTATATGGTGGATAAAATAATTATTCCTCGCCGTCATCCCTATCAAAAGACAATCAAAGAATTCAGCCAGAAATTGACAACGATAGTGGATTTGAATGAACTTGGCAAAGCTGTTGTCAATAGTATCACAACAGGAATAAATGTAGACTGGGTTGCTTTTATCATTCGCGATTATATTAATAAAGATGAAAATAATTTTAAAATTCTTTCATTTTACGGTGATAGAGTACAAAATCTTAAAACCGGAGGAACTGTTAATATTGCTTTTGAACCCCAAATTGAAAGAAGAGTTGAATCATTATGTAATACCGGCAGAGGAACGGTTATCTGGAATGAGTACGACGGAAAACAGTTTAACGTTAGTGAAAGCCTGCCAGATGCGGATATAGTCTTACCCCTTGTATTCAGAAAAGATATTGGCGGCTTTATTATTATTGGAGCGCCGAAGGATAGTAAAATATTTTCAAAATTTGAGCTTGATGCTTTAGAGATCCTCAGTGGCCAGTGTTCATTATCCCTTAAAAACTCAATATCCTTTGAACAGCTTAAAAAACAAGGCAATGAACTAATTTTCAGTAATAATAAACTTGAAGCTATATTTAATGGTATTGGTTCCCCTTTAGCCTTAGTTGATATTGATTATACAATTATCGAAATTAATAATGCCGCTGAGAAATTCATCGGTAAGAGTAGAAAAAACATTATCGGGAAAAAATGCTATAAGCAGTTTTTTGATAGAAAAATGGCCTGTCCGTTCTGTAAAGCCCCTGATTGTCTTCATGCGGGGTTGATGATGGAAAATGAGGCTGAAGTAAATGAACACATTTATTCTCTTCAGTTTCATTCGGTCAAAGTTCCGCAGAATTCCAAACAGATGTTTCTTGAGATTATCCAGGATATTACGGAACAAAAGAAAATGCAAATTGAACTAGTACGGACAGAAAAAATGGCTGGAATTGGAGCTATGGCTGCAGGTATAGCACATGAGCTTAACAATCCTTTAGCTGGCATAGCCGGCACTGCAGAAATCCTGCTTTCAGAAATAGATGATGATTCTGAATTAAAGGAATATGCTGAGGATATATTGAGTTATTCAATGAATGCGGCGGATGTAATAAAAGAGATTTCTCTCTATTCGAGAAAAGAAGAAAAGAATTTAATAGAGATTGATATTATCCGGACACTGGAATTTTCAGTTCGATTGGCAAAAAGAGGCATGGATACATCCAAAATTGAAATTGAACGTAATTATCATGCACTTCCGACCATTCTTGCTAATGAGGGAGAATTGCAGCAAGTTTTTCTGAATATTGTGGTCAATGCTATACAAGCCATGGATGAAGAAGGAGTACTTTCTTTGACATGTAAACAGGACCATGGTGTGATTTATGTTTCCATAGCAGATTCTGGAATTGGTATCCCGAAAGAGAATTTAAATCAGATATTTACACCATTTTTTACTACAAAAGAACCTGGAAAAGGTACTGGTTTGGGTCTGTCTAATTGCTATAAAATTGTAGAAAAATTCAGTGGAAGAATTAATGTAGAAAGCAAAATAGGAGAAGGAACAAAATTTACCATATCGTTTCCCGCTTCTGAAAAAAGTAAAGAGATGGTTCGGTTTGTTCTAGCTTCGAACGATAATCATCTAAACGATGCTTTTTACATACAGAGAAAAGTTCTCATAGGTGAGAAGGGATATATAGAGGAATCCATCCATAGAGATATTGATGAAGAGGCTATGCATTTACTGGCGTATCAAGGTGTTCATCCAGTTGGTACTGTTTCTATGATAACTTCTTCAAACTTTAAGAAACTTCCTATCAGTCAATATTTTGCCATTGATAAATTTCTGAAAACTGAAAACTCCGCCGAAATGGTTAGACTTGCAGTATTACCAGAAATGAGAAATTCTATTGTTACATTAGGTCTTACAATTTTAATGTTTCTGTATGGCAGGGCTCAAGGTGTAGAGGAAGTAGTTATTGATGTGTTTACCTCTGATACGAAAA
>JAIPFU010000116.1 GCA_021736505.1 Spirochaetia bacterium
TTCTTTTATCAAGATGTATAATTCTGAAAGACCGCATACTACGCATGGGATTAAAACCCCTGATGAAGTATATTCAGCTACAGCATAATCAAATTAATAATTCTGATTTGCTGTCTTGACAAAGGGGTCCACTATAATCTGCCTACAATTATGTTTATATTAATGTTCATAACATTTTTAATTCAGATAACAGCTAGATACTTCTTTGTACCAATCTTATGGACTTCAGAGCTTACTCTTCTTTGCTTTTTATGGATAATTCTCCTTGGAGCCTGTTTTGCTGAACGAAGTAGAGAAATTATTAGTTTTTCTCTGTTGTATGATAAACAAACTGAAAAAGGGAAAAGGATATTCGATATACTCTCTTGTATTTTACTAATTGTTGCTTTTTCTGTTTCTTGGATTCCCTCTCTACAATTCATAATCTATATGAATTATAAAAGATCAGTTACTATGCAGTTTTTACGATACAGCTTTATATTCTTTCCTTACATGATATTTCTTACAATTATGATTATCCGGTATGGATATAGACTGTACACTTTATTACGTACATCAGTGAAAGGGGATGTATCCAAATTATGAATTTACCTTTAATAGTTCTACTAGTTGTTTTTATAACCTGTTTTCTTATAAAAATGCCAATTGCATTGGGTATGATGGTTTCTTCAATATTTTACTGTATACTCAATCCATCACCGGCAGCAACCCTGGATTTAGTTGCAAATCAGTTTCTCAATCAGGTGTATGTTAAGTATGTAATGATTGCTATTCCGCTTTTCATATTCGCAGCCAAAGTAATGAACAGTGGAGGTGTAACCGATCTAATTTTTGGATGGGCAAATACGCTGGTAGGAAGATGGAAAGGTGGTTTGGGCCATGTTAATGTACTAGCATCCTTGATCTTTTCAGGGATGACTGGAGCCGCTACTGCCGATGCATCAGGCCTAGGGCTGATGGAAATTGAAGCAATGCGACGAAGCGGGTATGATGACGGGTTTTCCTGTGCGATAACTGCAGGGTCTGCTACAATTGGCCCAATTTTTCCGCCCAGTATCCCGATGATCCTGTATGCTACGATGTCTGGGGTATCTGTTGGAGCACTTTTTTTAGGTGGAATAATCCCAGGTGTCCTGTTAGCAGTTTTTCTGATGTTATATGTAGCATGGATAGCTAGAAAGAGGAATTATCCGAAAGAATTCGTAAAACACACTTTAAGAAGCTGGCTGTTGCTTACATTGAAGGCATTACCAGCACTTTTCACTCCTGTGATCTTACTTGTAGGCATTTATACTGGTATCTTTACTCCTACTGAAGCCGGGGCGATTGCGGGAATCTGGGCAATCTCTGTATCGTTTTTAATTTATAAAACACTAGGGTGGAATAAATTATGGGATATTTTTGTAGATACAGCCAAAACGACCGGTATTATCTCTGTCCTCCTCGGTGCCGCCTTTTCATTTTCCTATATAATATCATTTGAGAAAATCCCCCAATTATTTTCTGCTTTCCTTTTACAAGTATCAACGAATAAATACCTATTGTTAATTTTCGTGAATATATTATTCTTATTATTGGGAATGTTTATAGATACAATGGTGATGATTGTTGTATTTGTTCCTATTGTCTTACCAGTAGCAGAGGCACTTGGAATAGATTTAGTGCATTTTGGTGTAGTGATTGTATTGAACATGATGATTGGGCTTTCCACGCCACCTTTTGGCGGCCTATTATTCATTACGTCAGGAGTGTCCGGAGTACCACTGAATGAAATAATAAAGGAGATTATTCCCATCATTTTTGTTCTTATCCTCGTTCTAGTACTAATCACTTTTATTCCTCAGCTGGTGCTGCTCACAGTACCAGCCTAGCCGTTTGATAAGTATAGAATAGTAGCTTTGAGAACCAGAATATTTAATTGCCTTTTTAAACGTACTCATATGTACTATTAAATCATGCAAATTAAAACATAGAAAATCGTGTCACATGCTTAGTAAGAATTCTGAAATATTGTTTCAGTGAAAAATTTGTTAAACAGTTCATTTTACAGAATTTCATCAAAGTAAATAAGATCTTTTTAGAGATCAATGGCGATTGAATAGCTCAGTTAAATTATTACCTATTTTAGTAAAAAAGCACTATTTATCCTATTTTAGGGATTGCTGAATAAGCCCCAAATTATTGGCCAATGCATCTTGAAGGCGTATATACCCATATCTACCGTCCAGATGATCAAGTGTACAGCCTTTATTAACTCCAGAAATATCGAAGCTGAAAGCAACTACATCACCAAAAACCTCCAATTTCTGTTTTGATGATTACATACTGTGATCCATGATAACACAGTAATATCAATAAATACACACCATGATATAAAATGATGTACATTCCGGGAAGCATTTTTTTTCTGACTCCAGACAGTACGTTACTGATACAGCCTATTAGTTTACGAAAACATCAACGTGTGCACTATGCCCTATGTGTATAAATTTTTTATTGATGTTAACTACTTTACCTAGTCGTAAGTAACGCGTATAATGTCATTAAATGAAACAGACTACACGGGATAAAATACTAAAGATTTTCTCTGAACAATCAGGATATGTTCGAACAAAGGATATTAAAGCTCATGGGATGCACCATATTCATCTCCAAGAGCTTCAGGACGACGGAACTATCAGAAAAATAAAACATGGTCTTTACTGTCTTTCTGATCTTCCAGATTACAGCCAGTACAGCTCGCTGAAAGAAGCTCTGTTCACTATTCCAAACGGAGTTATCTGTCTCGGGACAGCCCTCTCTTATTACGGGCTCATAACCTGGGATCCGCCCGAGATACATGTAGCAATTCCAAAAAGTCGAAAAGTGAAGCTTCCTGTTTATCCTCCAATACGCATCTACTATTTTTCGGGGGTTTTCTATTCTACCGGGATTATGAATGAAACCATTGACTCAGGCGAGACAATACAGATATACGATAAAGAAAAAACTATCTGCGACATTATCCGCTATAGAAATCAAATTGGCATTGATATAATGAAAGAAGCCTTGGAGGAGTATTTAAAAAGAGATGACAGGAGTCTTAATATATTACATTCCTATGCAAAGGAACTTAGAATCAGATCGATCCTAGATAAATATCTCGAGGTACTTCTATGAAAGATAAGATAGCATCAATACAGGCAAGGCTAAAAAAATTTTCAAAAAATGCTGGATTGGATTTTGTGTTGACATCTCGCTTATATATGCAGGAAGGGCTGCTAAGAAGGATATCTCAATCAAAATATAAAAATTTTTTTTACCTGAAAGGAGGGCTTCTCCTCTTTTCCCTTTCCGGTTTTACGAGTCGTCCAACTCAAGATATCGATCTGCTTGTAGTGAGGATCCCTAACGATGATGAGCATCTAAGGAAAATCTTGCTTGAAGTTTTATCGATTGAAGCAGATGATGGCCTCACTTTTACATCTCAAAGTATAGAATTTTTTGATATAACAGTGGGAGCCGAGCATCAAGGAAAACGCATAAAAGTAGCATGCTCCTTGGGGAAAATGCATACAGTGCTGAAACTTGATCTAGGTTTTGGCGATGTTATTTATCCTGGACCAGTAGAAATGGAATATCCCGAATTACTAAATAATAAGGGATTTAGAATTTATGCTTATTCATTAGAATCTGTAGTCTCAGAAAAATTTGAAGCCATGATAGTTCTTGATGCAGCTAACAGCCGAATGAAAGATTTTTATGATATCTATAAAATCTTAACAGAAAATTACATTTCAGCAGAATCACTAAAACAAGCAATGAAACAAACCTTTCATGCAAGGCACACTATACTTCCTGAAAATCCGGCAATTTTTTCTCCATACTTTGTAGAAAATCCTCGGAATAGGAATTTGTGGAAAGCCTATCTTAAGAGACTAAAAGGAGAGGAGCTTGCTTTCAATGTAGTGGTTTCGAAAATAAAAAACTATTTGGAACCGATTTATATAACTTTGCGTAGAGAATTATAAATAACGGTGCAGTAATACTAGAGAATAATTTTCCTGAATACAGCCTATAAAAGTAGAGAGAAAACAAATTGGCGGTCGCAAGTAAAAGCTGAAAAAGTTTTTCTTAAGTAATGCAATGAATAGAATTATTACACAATTCCGGAAAATAGTGCCGTCGCTGATGTATTTCGACTTTATATTCCTGACACCATTGTACCTATTCTGCTGTCACGCAGAAAGCTCCTGATGCAGCATATCCATTGCAGGCATAAAACTTTACTTTATAAATAATTGTTATTATCTTAAAAGTGTGTTAAACAAAGGAGTTTATATATGGAAAAAAAAGAAAAAAGAGGTCTTATCGTAAAATGTGTACTATTTTTCCTTCTCGGAGGACTATTAGTATTCGCCATAATGAGTTTTACCGTAGTCAACGACCTTAAAACTGATAACGCGGAGCTTACTGAAGCACTTGATACCTCGAGATATGAAGCAGAAAGGCTGCTTGAGGATGCCAAGGCACAATTAGAGAGCAGCGATTACAGCGAAGCCAAGGCGACCCTCAAAATGTTGTTTGAAAACCAACCGGGATCGGAAGAAGCTGCTGAAGGAAGACAACTGCTCTTGACCGTCGAGGATAAAGAGATGGCGGCCGATAAAAGATGGGAAGCGGCATTGCCCGACATTCGAGAAGAATGGTTAAATAACATGGCGGATAGATTACGGGCAGAATCGGATGAGGAGAGAGCTGAGCTGGAAAAAAACTTGAACGAAATAATCACTGAAGAGTGGGAAGATGCCAAGAGCAAAGTTAGAGATGAATGGGCGAATGAGGATTAATAACCTCGGAAGAGAACCTCTTACTCATCTTACTACACATATACATCCGTTTTAAAATGGCGGGTGTAGCATATCAAAAATAGGTGTCGAAAACGCCTCCCTCAAATTGCAGTTACTTAATCTAAAACATCTACCATGATACCGAAACCGAATGTAAGCATGTTGGCGTATTAAACAGAGCAAAGAATCTCATTTACTAAAAAACATTTGATGAGTAGTTGAGTAGCATCATCCTTAAATAATAGCGCAAAAATCAACAAAATAGCGTAACAAGACTATAAAGAGGAATGTTTGTTCTTGTTCCATTCTGCTTATATGCCAGCATGGATGCCGTATATGATGCTGGGGGCTTATACTTCTGCGTGAAAACATCAAGACTTTTTGTTCTTGAAATGCGCTTTCCTGACTTCACTTCCAGAGGGATTACCTGGTCTTCTTTCTGCAGCAGGAATTCAATTTCCGATGTCCTTCCAGCCCAGGAGTAGAGTTCTTTCTGCCCATAGGCGATCAGTTCCTGTGCAGTAAAGTTTTCAGCTAGGTATCCTTTGTAACTGCCGATATTCTGTTTTATTATGGAACTCAGTGAGAGATTATTCATGCTGTTCAGTAAACCAATATCAAAAAGCATCAGCTTGAAGATGTTTTCTTTTCTGTTTGGTTTCAGTG
>JAIPFU010000117.1 GCA_021736505.1 Spirochaetia bacterium
TTGGAATTGACTTAGGAACAACAAATTCATGTGTTGCGGTAATGGAAGGCGGCGAACCCGTGGTTATTCAGAATGCTGAAGGCCAGAGAACGACCCCCTCTATTGTCGGTTTTACATCTAAGGGAGAACGCCTTGTCGGGCAGCCCGCGAAAAACCAGATTGTAACCAACCCGGAGAATACGATTTATTCAATCAAACGCTTTATGGGTAGGAGATACAAGGAAGTCCCCTCAGAAATCAGTATGGTAGCCTACAATGTAAACAAAGCAGGGGCTGATGAAGTGAAAATTAAGGCTCAGGATAAGGAGTACACCCCCCCTGAGATTTCAGCGGCAATTCTCCAGAAGATGAAGAAATCTGCAGAAGATTATCTCGGCGAAACTGTAACTGAAGCGGTCATCACCGTTCCAGCATATTTCAATGATGCCCAGAGACAGGCAACCAAGGATGCCGGTAAAATAGCAGGTCTAGACGTAAAACGAATCGTCAATGAACCTACTGCTGCTTCCCTGGCCTACGGTCTTGGAAAAGATGGTTCCAAAGAGGAAAAAATTGCCGTATATGACCTCGGTGGCGGAACATTTGATATTTCCATTCTCGAACTGGGTGACGGAGTTTTTGAAGTAAAGTCCACTAATGGTGATACCCACCTGGGTGGAGACAACTTTGACCAGAAAGTTATAGACTGGCTTGTAGAATCATTTAAGAATGATGCAGGTATAGATCTTTCAAAGGACAGAATGGCTCTGCAGCGACTGCGCGAAGCGGCGGAGAAAGCAAAAATCGAACTTTCCAGTCTTCAGTCCACGGACATAAACCTGCCCTTCATCACTGCTGATTCCAGCGGACCGAAGCATCTTCAGTATAACCTGACACGAGCAAAGTTTGAGCAGATGACTGAAGATCTTGTTATGAAGACAAAAGGCCCCTGCCAGCAGGCGCTAAAGGATGCCGGAGCCACCGCAGAAGATGTTAATGAAATAATCCTTGTGGGTGGATCCACCAGAATACCTGCGGTACAGAAACTGGTTAAAGAACTCTTTAAGAAGGATCCCAATAGAAGCGTCAATCCTGATGAAGTTGTAGCCATGGGAGCTGCTATCCAGGGCGGTATTCTGGGAGGAGACGTGAAAGATGTTCTCCTGCTTGATGTTACCCCGCTTTCTCTTGGTATTGAAACACTGGGCGGCGTTTTTACGAAACTGATTGAGAAAAATACCACCGTACCGACAAGAAAGAGTCAGATCTTTTCAACCGCTGCGGACAATCAGACAGCAGTTTCTATCCATGTCCTTCAGGGGGAACGTGAGATGGCTTCACAAAACAGAACCCTGGGTAAATTTGATCTCGTAGGTATTCCAGCAGCGCCGAGGGGTGTACCCCAGATTGAAGTGGCTTTTGATATTGATGCTAACGGTATTGTGCATGTATCAGCCAAAGACCTTGGTACTGGTAAGGAGCAGAAAATCCGTATTGAATCTTCCTCAGGTCTTTCGGAAGAAGAGATTGAAAAGATGGTCAAGGATGCTGAACTTCATGCTGAAGAAGATAAAAAGGCGAAGGAAAAAATTGAAGTTAGAAATGAAGCTGACAGTCTGATCTATTCTACAGAGAAGTCACTGAAAGACTTCGGTGATAAAGTAGGGGAAAGTGATAAGTCAGCAATTGAGAGTGCCAAGGAAGAGCTGAAGAAAGCTATGGAAAGTGATGATGTAGAGCAGATACGTGAGAAAACTGAAGCTCTGAAACAGGCGTCACACAAACTAGCTGAAGAGGTTTACAAGCAGTCCGGTGCTCAGCAGCAGGGTGCTCCAGGAGAGGAAGGCCAAGCCGGCGCATCCGGGCAGGAAGCTGGTGCTGATTCTCAGGGATCTTCGTCCGATGAAGGTGTGGAAGACGCGGACTATGAAGTAGTTGATGATGACGACGACAAAAAATAATTGAGAGTACACATACTTATAGAGATGAAAATCCATAATGAGGGATAAACTGCTTTGGCTAAACGAGATTACTATGAAGTTTTAGGCATATCGAAAGATGCAACTAAAGATGAGATAAAAAAAGCCTATAGGAAACTTGCTATTAAAAATCACCCGGATAAAAATCCGGGTGATAAAGCTGCTGAGGATCGTTTCAAAGAAGGGACTGAGGCATATGAAGTGCTGAGCGATGATCAAAAACGAAGTACCTATGATCAGTTTGGCTTTGCCGGTCTGGAGGGTATGAACGGAGGCGGAGCCTCCCACGATTACTCTTCCGTTTTCAGGGATTTTAGTGATATTTTTGGAAACGATATGGGCGGTTTCAGTAGTATATTTGATACCTTCTTCGGCGGTGGCGGAGGAGGCGGAGGCGGTAGGTCCGGACGGGGCGGCCGAGGCGGTCCAGCCCGAGGCTCAAGTCTTCGCTATAATCTGGAAGTTGATTTTAAGGATGCTGTTTTTGGTACGAAGGTGGAAGTTTCCTATACCCGGCATGTAGCATGCAGCCATTGCGGCGGTTCCGGTGCGGAAAAGGGTTCTGGTAAAAAGGTATGTGAAACCTGCGGAGGAACAGGGCAGGTTCGCAGAAGTTCCGGATTCTTTTCCATAGCTTCTACATGTCCTACCTGCGGCGGTGAGGGGTATGTAATCGAAAACCCATGTTCCGTCTGTCATGGAACGGGCATCACAAAGAAGAAACAAAAAGTGAAGGTGACAATTCCTGCAGGGATTGATTCGGGAAAACGAATTAATATACCCGGTCAGGGCGATGCTGGACCTAATGGCGGCCCAGCGGGAGATTTGGTTGTTTCCATCACTGTTCGTCCGCATAAATATTTTGAGCGAGACGGTAATGATTTATACTGTATGATTCCTCTGACCATTGTACAAGCCTCCCTCGGTGATGATATCGCCGTTGAGACCATTGATGGTGACCGGGTAAAGGTAAAAGTTCCTGCAGGAATCCAGAACGGCAAGATGCTTCGTCTTAAGGGAAGGGGTGTTCCGTATCTTCACAATAAAGAAAAACGCGGGGACATGTATATAAAGATAAAGGTAGAAGTTCCAAAACGTCTGTCCATGAAGGGCAAGGCGTTGATGAAGGAGTTGGCGGATGTGATTGGTGAAAATCCTTCACCGTCACCTACGCCGCTGTCGGATATTACATGAATGGGAAACACGGACAAACTAAACAGCTCGTTGTAGGTTTCCATGCTGTGGAAGAGTATATTAAGGCCCCTCCTGAAGGGGCTGAACTTCTTTTGGACCGTGGTAGAAAAGGCGCAAGGTACAGTTCAATTAAAAAAGCTGCTGAGGCTCAGAATATTCGGATCCGCCGGGTTTCGGCTAAATATCTGGATCAACTGGTCTCTGATACGCAGCATAAAGGAATAGTTCTTGTTTTACCGCGAAGTGCATCAGCATCAGCATCAGCATCAGCATCAGCTTCAGCTTCAGCTCAAGAGGCCTTGGGCACACATGAGAACGAGAACAGTAAGGGGTCTCGCAGTTCAGTCCATGCCGCCGAATCTCCAGCAAGTCTGAAAGACTTTCTTCTTTCCAGTGCCGAAAAACAGCAGAAATCTACAGTTGTGCTTCTTGATGAAATCACTGATCCCCATAATCTTGGGGCTATTCTGCGCAGTGCAGATCTTTTTGCCGTTGACCTTGTGGTTATACCCTCCCGGAGGAGCGTACATCTCAATGAGACGGTCGTGAAGGTATCCTCAGGCGCCGCAAAGTATGTTCCGGTACTGACGGTGGCCAATCTTGTTTCAGCGATCAAGGAGCTGCAGAAAGCAGATTATTGGGTGTATGCCGCGGATATGGATGGGCGGCGGCTTCCGGATATGACTTTTCCTGAAAAACGGGCTGTGGTTATGGGGGCTGAGGGTAAAGGTGTCGGCCGGCTGGTAAAGGAGACCTGCGATGGGGTAGTGACAGTTCCCTCACAGGGCCATATCGACTCTCTGAATGTTTCAGTTGCCGCGGGTATTATTTTTTATAAACTTTTTACTGACTAAGCCCGGCTGTTCCGAACTGTGTTATCTGTTATCTGCGTTATCTGCTCATTTTGTTATGATTCTGTTACCCGTTAATCCTGTACCCGTTAATCCTGAAAAAATTTGCTGCCGATATCATTTCGGTACCAGCTTCCTTCAAAATCAATTTCAGAAACAATGGAATATGCTCTTTTATTTGCTTCAATAATGTTTGTCCCCAGTCCTACAGCGGTGAAACAGCGTCCTCCGGTGGTCACTAGCGCATTTTTTTCTGTTTTTGTGGCTCCATGAAATAAAAGATGATTTCCATTAATGATGTAGGGGATATGGCTGACTTGTCTGTCCTTTTGAGGATTATAGGGATAGCCTTCACTTGCTATGACGACTCCGACGGCGGACTGCGGTGTTAATTCCAGAGGGAAGGATGCTACACGCTGTTCAGAAACTGCGGAAACAATGTCGATGAAATCAGATGAAATCAGGGGAAGAAGCGACTGTGTAGCCGGATCATTGAAACGTACGTGGTAGTCTACCACTTTAGCTCCTCCTTCTCCCATGATGAGACTGAAGATGAGTACACCTTTGTAGGAAAGCCCCTCTTTTTTCATCCCTTCCAGGGTAGGTTCAACAATATTTTTGCAGATACTCTGTGAGGAAGCCCTATTGAGAAATGGAACCGGACAGACTGATCCCATACCACCTGTAGGGTCACCTTTGTCATCTGCTTCAGACTTTGTGTATTCCGAGCAGTTCGGCAGCAGCAGATACCCGTCTCCGTCGATTAAAACTGTAAGAGTCAGGGGGAAGCCCTTGAGATGCTCTTCTACGATGACTGTATCTTGTTCAAGCAGCCGTTTGCCGAAGGAGAGCAACTTCTCTTTTTCTGCAGAATCAACCATAATACGGCTTGGTGCAAGGCCGTTAGGTTTTATTACAAAACGTTTTCCAAAATTTCTCTTCATAAACGATGTAAACGTATCGTAATCAGAAAATATACTGTTTATTGAACGAGGAATCTTATATTTTGCCATAAATTCCCTAGAAAATGCTTTATCACTCTCCAGCAGAACAGCTTTTTTTGGAGCGCCGAAAACGTTAAAGCCGGCCTCTCTTAAGGTGTCGGTCACTCCGGCAGCCAAAGGAGCTTCCGTTCCGACAAACACATGGTCAATGGCGTGTGATTTGCAGAAATCAAGTACTGCAGAATTATCCGCAGGGTCAATGTCAGGAAGATTAATGCCGATTTCCTGTGTACCGGCATTTCCCGGTGCTATATACAGGCCGGAAATCCGGCGGCTCTTAGAAAACATCCATGCTATGGCATGGTCTTTTGCACCAGAACCGAGAACAAGAACTTTCAAATTTATTCCTCCGAATAAAGTCTTTTGTTAACCTATCACTA
>JAIPFU010000118.1 GCA_021736505.1 Spirochaetia bacterium
TCCTTGGCGACCGCCGCTTCTATACATCCCTTTTATCCATAGCCGGACCAATTATGCTGCAGAATCTTCTCATATCATCCCTCTCCTTCGTAGATATGCTGATGATCGGACAGCTCGGTGAGGTGCAGATTGCAGGCGTCGGACTGGCGAACCAGATGTTCTTCCTTACCATCCTCTTCTTTTTTGGGACAGGGAGCGGCGCCTCAATCTTTATCGCCCAGTACTGGGGAAACCGGGATCTGAAATCTATACATAAAGCCATGGGAGTAGGCCTTATGACCGCTTCCCTTGGAGCAGTTACCGTCGCCCTGGCATCTTTTCTCTTCCCGCGACAAATCATGGGGCTTTTTACTCCAGACACGGCGGTTATTGAAGCGGGAATCGGCTATCTCCGCATCGTAGCTGTGAGCTATATTTTCATGGGGATCTCCTTCATCTACTCCACAGCCCTCAGAAGTGTGGAACTGGCCAAATATCCCCTCATCTCCACTGCTATCTCCCTCAGTATCAACACCTTTTTCAACTACCTCCTGATATTCGGTAATTTCGGCTTCCCAGCCATGGGCGTGAACGGCGCAGCCTATGCCACCACCGCCGCCCGCGGCCTCGGCATGCTTATTATCATTTGGATCGCGTATGCAAAAAAAACCCCCGCCGCAGGCTCTATCCGGGAATATCTCTCCTTTGACCGCGCCTATGTGAAAAAATTCTTCATCACCGCCCTTCCGGTTATCCTGAACGAAATCTTCTGGGCATTGGGTATGGTGGTCTACAAAATGGTTTATGCCCGCATGGGGACCGATGTCATAGCCTCAGCTAATGTCAGCGAATCCATACAGAATCTCTTTTTCGTGGTCTTCATCGGCACGGGCAACGCCGCGGCGGTGATGATCGGCAAATGCATCGGAGCAAAGGAGATGGAGCGTGCCAAGCTCTATGCCGGCCGCTTTCTAGTCCTCCCGGTTGTTTCAGGCCTCTTTATCGGCGGGTTCATGGCCCTGGGCGCCCCACTGATACCTTATGCCTTCAATATTCAACCTGAAGTTGTGCGCATCACCCGCATCTCACTCTATGTTCTGGCTGTTCTCCTCCCGATTCGCGGCTTGAACCTGCACATAATCATCGGAATTCTCCGCAGCGGCGGTGACACTCGGTACTCCCTCTTTTTAGAAATTTCCGGCGTCTGGCTGATCGGTGTCCCCATGGCAATTCTCAGCGGAATCGTCCTTGGTCTCCCAATCTACTTTGTCTATTTGCTGGTTGCCCTGGAAGAGGTCTACAAAGCCTTCATAGGCGTTCACCGTTTTAGAAGCGGAAAATGGATCAACGACCTCACCGAGGAAATCCCGGACCCCAACACGCAAGTCATCAGCGCTGCCGGTACAGAAATCCCCTAGCTGTTCATCACACAACAGCTCTCTGCCTCTCCATTTTACCATTGACCAGCTGTTGCTTCGGGGCATATAGTAGAATACAGGCATTTTTCTGATGCCTAGGCTTTAGATTTTATCTAACTACTTACAGAGCTTTGGAGGTTCGCAGCAGCATGAAACATATAACAAAAAAACAGCTTTCTACACTATCCCCCGGTCGGGTATGGGAACATTTTTACGAAATATCACAAATACCCCGGGAATCGGGAAATGAAGCAGCCATACGGAAGTATCTTGAGAATTTTGCCGATCAGCACCATCTTTCCCGACAAACCGACGATACTGGGAATTTGCTTATTCGAAAGGAAGCCAGCAGCGGCAGGGAACATATCCCGGGCATCATCCTGCAGGGACATATGGATATGGTCTGCGTAAAAGAACCAGACTCATCCCATAATTTTGAAAAGGACCCCATAGCCCTGGTAAAGGACGGAGATTGGCTTACTGCGGACGGCACTAGCCTAGGAGCGGACAACGGTATTGCCCTGGCAATGATTCTTGGTTTTCTGGAAGAGGATGATGCTGTCCACGGCCCGGTTGAAGCACTCTTTACGATTTCCGAAGAGACCGGACTCGATGGTGCCTTTGGTCTGGATATTTCCATGCTCCAGGGAAGGCGACTGATCAATCTTGATTCAGAGGAAGAGGGCGTTTTCTATATAGGAAGTGCCGGAGGCGGCGAAATTATCGGAAGCGCCATGCCTGAGTGGGAAGCTTTTGAACAGGCTGAAGCTGCTTCTCCTGAATCTAGAAAATTGACTGCCTGGGATGTCACCTTCACGAATTTCGCCGGCGGGCATTCAGGAGGAGAAATTCATCAGGGACGGGCCAATGCAGTTAAGGAGGCCGTACGCTTCCTTAAGGAAATCACCCGAAATCATTCAATACAGCTAATATCCCTCAATGGAGGAACAAAACGTAACGTCATTCCCAGCCACTGCAGTGCTCAATTTGTCATCCCCACAGGAACAGAAGCATACCTCTCGGAAAAAGTAGAAGACCATATGAAAATTCTTTCTGATGAATACAGCTATACCGATCCGAATGCCGTTATACAGCTTACTCCCTTGGAACTCCCGGAAAAGGTAATTTCACGAAGGCAGTCCTTGGATTTGATAAACGCCCTCTACATTACGCCCCATGGAATTGAACGGATGAGCAATGCTGTTCCGGGAATAGTGGAAACATCTAATAATTTGGCAGCTGTCAGCATGTCAGAGGAAAACATCTGGATTGATACAAGTCAGCGTTCTTCGATAGAGAGTTCAAGGATCGATATTGCAAATCGAACTGCTGCAGCTCTGGAAACCTTCGGAGCGAGTACGGAAGAAGTGAATGTCTATCCGGGTTGGGCGCCGAATCCTAATTCCTCACTGCCGCAGCAGTTTTCTGATATCTATGAGGAGCTTTTTGGGAAAAAACCTGAAGTTACAGCCATCCATGCCGGACTCGAATGCGGAGTCATCAACAGTAAAGCCCCAGATATGGAATCCATCTCCTTCGGGCCAAGCATGGAGGAGGTACACTCCACTGCAGAACGGGTGAACATGCCGTCAGTTGAGCGGCTATATACCTTTCTCAAGGCGCTTGCTGCTAAACTGGAGAATTGAGATTAAGAAGCAATATTAGGAGTTCTGCTTCTCTTTCCGCCACTCCTTGACTTTCCGGGCTAGCTCCCGTGCTTTTTCGTAGGCTTCCTCGTGATGCTTTTTACGGGGAGCTCCCTGGAATTCGACAGCTCCAAGGCAGTCCCACTTCATGGCTGCGGTAAACTCATCAAACTGCTTTTGTGCGCCGCCGGACCATCCGTAGGAACCGAAACGGAAAGCCTTACGCTTCATGACATGACTCCTCTCAAGAATGTCGAGGACAGCATACATGGGGGGGAACATTTTATACTCATAGGTCGGCATCCCAACAATTATGCCCGATGATTTCCATGCAGAAGCCAGAACAAAAGAGACATGGTCCTGGGGAACCCGATGCACGTTGAGTTTTACATTCTCCGCCTCCACACCGGCACGGATCGAACCGAGAAGCGCTTCCGTATTCCCGTACATGCTGCTCCAGATGAGTGTTATTTCTTCTTCCGCTGGACCGTTCATGTACGATGCTAACTGCTGGTAGCGCTCTACGATCTCCTGAGGATTCTTTCTCCATATTATTCCGTGGCTCGGGGCAATCATACGGATATCAAGGCTTTTCACCTTCTTAATAGCCCTTTCTACAAAGGTAGAGAAGGTGGATACAATATTTGCATAATACCTGAGGGTCTCATCTTCAAAAAACTTCGCTTCCAATTCCGAAAGCTGGTCATCAAAAACGGCTTCATGCACCTGCCCAAAAGCGCCGAAGGCATCACAGGAAAAAAGAATTTTATCCTTCGGATCATAGGTAGCTATGGTTTCAGGCCAATGTACATTAGGAATTTCTTCAAAAACAAGCTCTCGGTCACCTAAATCCAGAACATCGCCGGAACTTACTGCACGTACACCCTCTTCAATACCGTAAAAAGCAGAAATTAGGGGGACCGCCTTTTTTGAAGCGATTATTTCCATCTTTGGATTTTTTTTTCTGAACTCAGCGAGCCAGCCAGTATGGTCCGGCTCCATATGGTTTATGACCAGGTAGTCAATATCCTCTGCACCGACACCCAGTTCCTTCAGTTCATCAGTTAGTGAGTGGGCAGCCCCTTCCCAATCTTTGACAAGATCAATTAGAGCTGTTTTCTCACCTTTAATAAGATAGGCATTCAGCGAAACACCGTTGGGTATCGGCCAAATTCCTTCAAACAGATCCCTGCTTCCAATATTCGCACTCAATCTATACACATTTTCAGCCAAGCGTATTGGTTTCATATATTTCTCCTTTCAGCAAAAGAGCTCATTCCGCCGCTCCTGCTTTTTCCTTATGTCTTCTAACTTAGAAATTGTTTATAAGGCTCAATACTGCAAACGTTTTTTGCTTATATAACCTCTACAGCATAACAAATTTTACCATGGGTATCAAATGTATTAGGTGGGATTTCATATATAATATGTGTTCGGGATTAAAGCTGAAGTCTCCCAGACCATGCATGGAGCTCTTTTCTCAGCACTTTCCACTTAGGCTCAATGTATGACAAAATAGTGTAAAAGTTACGGCTATGGTTGAAATTGATCAGATGACACAATTCATGGTATACAACATAGCTGATCAGCTCAGCAGGAGCTCCAAAGAGCCGGAGGCTCAGTCGAATTGTACCATCACTCTGGCAGCTGCCCCAGCGGCTTTTCATGGCACGCAGCTGGTAATTTATGAGGAACCAGTGAACTTCATTTTCCGTCCCCGGCGGCAGATGTTCAAAAAAGTGAGCCTGTAGTGTTTTCTCATGGGTTTTCAGCCACTCTTTAGCCTGTCGCCGATACGATTCGATGATCCGCTTTCTCAGTGTTTCTTTCAGTTTCTCTTCCGTCAAACCCAGGGCATCGTGCTCCTTCCTAGGCGGTATTTTTAATGTCAGTGTTTTCGTTTCAGAATCAAACTCAAGGCTGCCGATCCGTTTCAATCCGGATGATTCACAGAATTGGAGTACGTAAGCATCACCAAAAAAATAAAAACGCTCTCCTTCCTGATAGTTTCTCGTTTCCCCAGGATAACAGACGCGCTGAAATTCTTCCTGCTTTTTTCTGATCCAGCCCATTTTTTTCTCTACAATTGTATTGATCTGCGGCTTCTCCATCCATTGGGGCGCATAGACTACGATGGATGAGTCAAATTTCACTTTGATACTAACAGTTTTTCTCCGTCTGCTTTTTTTAAGATGGTACTGTACATTTCTGCGTTCTTTCACTACAATTTCTCCATGATTCCAAAAGCCATGAAACTTTACCTGTATCAGGATTTACGCTATCTCTGCATTCAGGATTCACTGACATTTTTCGATCACCTGCAGAACCTTGATT
>JAIPFU010000119.1 GCA_021736505.1 Spirochaetia bacterium
ACCGTGGATATCATACTTTGATCCGATATCTACTCCCACGGTCGGCCCGTTCAGAATCATGATTTCGAGCTGACAGGCAAGCCACTTCGCCAGCACAACCCTCTGCTGGTTCCCTCCGGATAAGGTCTGACAGGCATTGGCCGGATTAGGTGTAGCTATAGACAGTTCTTTCACCCAGGTATCGATCTCCTTCTGCCGCTTTTCTCTGTCAAGGATTCCTCCTTTTCTGGTAAGCCTGTCAATTTCGGAAATAATGACATTGTCCGCTATACTCTGAGGCAGGAACAGCCCCTCATTCAGACGATCTTCGGGAACATACCCGATACCATTGTTAATAGCTTTCTTGGGATCGGTAATTCCGAGCGGTTTCCCGTGCTTGAAGAACTGCCCTTCATCGATCTGCTGGATGCCGAACATGGAAAGAGCCAGCTCAGAACGTCCGGAATTGAGTAGACCGGTGATGCCAAGAATTTCTCCCTTACGCAGGGTAAAAGAGATGTCAGAAAAATAACCCTTTCTGCTGACATGTCTTGCTTCGAAAATGGGTTTCTCCGATACATTTTCTGCGATAAAGTGCTTTTTCTGAAACTCCCTGCCGGTCATATAATAGGTGAACTTTTTGGAATCCAGTTCTGATGTGCTGCCGGTCGCCGCCAGCTTACCGTTTCGCAGGATGGTGAAGTATTCCGAAATTTCAAATACCTCATTTAGCTTGTGGCTGACGAAGAGGATTGCAATTCCGCGTTTTTTCAATTCAAGAATGATATCAAAGAGATATTTTACCTCTTTTTTAGTCAGAGCAGTGGTCGGCTCATCCATAATGATCAGCTTGGTATTGAACATCAGAGCTCGGCAGATAGCGATCATCTGTTTCTGAGCTACCGTCAGAGTCCCGACATACGCATCCAGATCGATCTGAACATTGATTTTTGCTAATGCTTCCTCAGCAATCTGCCGCATCCGCTTCCAGTTAACAAGCTTCTTTCCTTCAGCAAGCTCACTGTTCACTGCAAGGTTCTCCATTACCGTCAGATTGGAGAATACAGAAAGATCCTGATAGATGACCTGCACGCCGTTGCTGATGGCTTCTATAGGCGTAATCTGGTTGTATGTCTTTCCGTTGAATACCATATACCCGGAGTCCGGTTTATATACTCCGCTGATTATCTTGATCAGTGTCGATTTACCGCTGCCGTTCTCGCCTGCCAGACAGTGGATTTCTCCTGGTTTTATTTCAAAGCTTACTTTGTCAAGAGCATGGACACCCACAAAGGATTTATCAATATCAACGGCTTTGAGCAGACTCTCCGGCATTGCGTACCTCTCTTTCTCAACATAAATTTCTTTATACTCTGAACGTAAGATATTCTGTTTGATCTTATCCTATCATATGTTTTTTCACACGTTAATGGAAAACATAGCATAGGTAAACCCTGTCGGCCTTGTTAAAGCCGGCAGGGCGATATTAAACGGTTATTTCACACTTCTAAAAACCGAAATCGTATACATTTTCTTCATTGATGACTATCCAGCCTTCACCTTCGAGGACTTTATCACTACCCTCTTTGAACATCATGTTGGTGTAGCCCTCAACTCCCAGATCGACCGGTTCTACAATATCTTCACCGTCTAAAAGTTTGACTGCTAGTGAGATCATTGCCTTTCCTGCAAGTGCCGGGTCCCACAGCGTCAGTGACTGCACTATTCCACTTTCCAGCAGTTCTGCGTTGTCCAGCGGCATGCCTGTTCCCGAAGTAAACGCCTCGCCGACAAGACCAAGTTCTTCGATAGCTCGGGCAACTCCAGGAGCATCGTAGGAAGATGTTCCCATGATACCTTTCAATTTGGGATATTTCTTGAACAACTCTTTTGCTACGTTGTACGCAATATCTCCATTGTCATGCGATTCAACACGCGGTTCCTCTTTCAGCAGCTGCATATTCGGATAGGCTTCCTTCTGACGCTCTACCCCTGCATTAGCCCATTCATTGTGGGAACCGTTGGTAAGGGATGCAACCATGGTTGTGTAGACGCCTTTTTCGTTCATAGCTTCTGCCAGATTGTCCATGATGAATGCACCATATCCGGCATTGGAGAAAGCCTCAATATCGTAATCAACGTTTTCAAGGTCAGCACCTTCATGGGTAACGACAACAATACCTGCTTCCATGGCCTGAGCCAGGACCGGTTCAATGGACTCGAGGTCTACCGGAACAACACACAAAGCATCCACACCCTGAGCAATAAGGTCCTGGATGAGCTGAGACTGCAGTGTTGCATCAATCTGCGATGTACCCTTCTGATACACATTCAGTCCTGTCTCCTCAGCATATGCATCAACACCCTCTTTCATGCGAACAAACCAGGGGTTCGAAGAATCTTTCGGAACCACAACGATTTCATAATCTCCTTCACCTTCCGCCTGTCCTGCTGTAAATGCAAATGGGGCCGCCATCAGGGTAAGCAGCATAATCAATAATAATTTCTTCATACTATTTCCTCCTTTATAGTGTAGTTGAAATTTTAACACAGTATAACAGAGAAATCAAACAAGAATTTACTGTTTAAGTCTAATTAGCTAATCTGAAAAAGAAAACAGCCTCTAATGTTCTAATTTGCTTGTTTTTTTGCGTGTCAATAGCAATTTTCACTAAATTTCAGTAAAATATTTGACAACAGTTTAATTGGAGGCTATGCTGATACCTATGGGAATCAAGGAAATTGCCGAACTGGCCGGCGTCTCGAAAACTACCGTATCTCTGGCACTGAACGGGCACAAGGGGGTAGGCTCAAACACACGCCTGCGTATTACCAAAATCGCCAAGGAGATGAATTACCAGATTCCTTCCGACCGGTCATTTCAGCACTCCTACCATGGAGTCATCGCATTCACCAAGCTGAAAAAACACGGTCTTATACTGAATAAGGATCAGAACAGCTTCATTCTGAATTATATTGACGGTATCAATAACGCTGTTAAGGATTTCGGCTATACTTTTGAGATAAGCACTCGGGATGTCAGTACCATGAAAGCAATGGAATCATTCGTCAGCGAAGTCAACACGAAGCGGCCGAAGGGCGTCATCGTACTGGGAACGGAACTGGAGAGTGCTGATGTGCTCGCGTTAGACGGACTGGAAGTGCCGTATGTAATTATCGATACCTATTTCAGCCAGCTGACTGCAAATTTCGTGAACATGGCGAATATCGGAGCCGTACACAGCATCATAGAATATCTCTCCATAACCAGTCATACAGATATTTCCATGATTACCTGCTCCAGAAAGACGGGTAACGTGAAGCTGCGTGAACAGGGATTCAGACTGGGTATGGAATACTACAAGCTGCCCGTATCAGAGAACTTGTTCATCCCGGTGAACCCGGGATTCAACGGAGCCTACCATGATATGCTTAAATTTATAGACAGCCCCAGACAAATGCCGGAAGCTCTCTTCTGCTTCAATGATGCCGCGGCATATGGAGTGATCAAGGCATTGAAAGAGCGCAATTTTTCAATTCCTGATGATATTTCTGTTATTGGGTTTGACGATCTGTCTATATCATCAATGATGGAGCCGCATCTTACTTCCTTCAGAGTACCGAATGAACAGATAGGCAGCATTGCGGCACGATCGATCATAGAGCAGATACGAGACAAGGAAACATACAGCCCCAGAGGCACTCTGGTAAGCGGAACACTCATTGTCAGAGACAGCGTGAAGAACCGGCGTCGAGGAGAGAATGAATTGAATGAATAGTGAAGACAGGGTGAAAAGACAAGCTAGTTTTACTATACAGAGACATAATGATGAAACGGGAAAATGGAAAAGAAGATTGGGAAGATGAGAATTTGACAGGAACAGAAGGAGGCCTCTTTTTTATGAACAAGTATTCGGTAATTTTAGGAAATCTAGGGAATACCTGCGACAGGTTTCTCTCTTCAGGGTACAAGGATGAGCTGCCAAAAGAGACATTGATCAGGCAGGCTTCAGAAATTGACGGGGTGAAAGGAATAGAGCTTGTAGGTACCTGGGATGTCTCGAAAGATAATGTCGATGCCGTGGGAGAGATGCTTGACAAATACAACCTGCAGTGCGTATCCATCATCCCGGATCTTTTCAGTCAGAAACGCTGGGGAAGCGGATGCCTTGCGGCAAAGGACCCCGATATCCGTAAACAAGGATTGGAATACACCATGGAATGCGTGGAAATGGCCCGTTCTCTGGACTGCAGTACCCTGAATATCTGGCCGGGGCAGGACGGCTACGACTACACGCTGCAGTCCCACCTTATCGAGGAGCGAGGCTGGATGGCCGAGTCCATCAGAAAAGCCGCCGAAGCAGCACCGGACATCAAATTTGCCCTGGAATACAAACCTATGGAACCGCGGAATTTCTCTTTCATGGCACGGGCGTCCGATACCTTGCTGCTTGCCAAGGAAATCGGCCTGGACAACGTAGGCGTATGTATTGATACCGGGCACGCATTCATCGGAGGCGAAAATGTATCGGAATCGATCGTCATCCTACAGGAATACGGAAAAAACAAACTTTTCCACATGCATTTCAACGACAACTACGACAACTGGGATGATGACATGATCGTCGGATCGGTGCATTTTCCGCGCTTCGTTGAGATGCTGTTCTGGTTGAAAGAGACTGGCTATAACGGCTGGTGCTCCATGGATCAGTACCCCTATCGTGAAGACGCCCAGGGGGCGCTGCGTGAAAGTGTCGAGTTCCTGCAGATGATTGAGTCCAAGCTGACAGACGAAGTGATGGATCAGATTCGCGATCTGGTGAGAAAGGGTGATGCCGTGGCATCGCAGCGCTGGCTGCGGAAAACGTTTTTTAAATAGAATGTTGCAAGTGTCACGAATCATGCTTCTTTTTCATCTGGAGATTGTCCTCTTATTACTGCATACCATCCTGAAACGATTTGGAATGACTGAGGGAAATCTGACTTTGAATATTTCAGAGTAATTTGAGTTTTACCCGCTTGATAAAAAAAGTACTCTGGCAGCTTTGCCCAGGGTGCTTACTCTGCTTACTGTATGGAAGTGAACAAAATTTTAGTCTTTTTATAGAGTAACTTATGCCTGGCATTCATCCCGAACAGAGGTATAAAAAAGTATATACCCAGTAAAATAAGTATGCTAGAATACAGTAAGACTCTACATACTTAAGGATAGGAATACTTTTTGGGTTTCAGGAACTTTATGCTGATGCTGACGTCCTGCAATTCAGCCGCCAATTATTATGGAAGATCAACCCTATTACGGAAAACAACAGAATC
>JAIPFU010000120.1 GCA_021736505.1 Spirochaetia bacterium
AAACCGTAATGACAGCAATCAAGAAGCGATTGGTTCTGGGAATCATGCTCTTTATCCTCTGGAACCTCATCGTCTATCCCATAAACCGCCAGGAAATTTTTGCAGGAGCTGTTATTTCGCTTTTTCTCATATCCATGCCCTTACCTGGGCTTGCAGTATTTGCAGAGGTAAAACTTCATCCGAAGCGAATTTTTTATGCAGCCATATTTATCTTCATATTTCTCTGGGAAGTAGTGAAATCAAATATCGATGTCGCCTTGCGGGTATTGAAACCAGTTATTCCCATGAACCCTGGAATTGTAAAAGTCAAAACAAAACTCAAAAGCCGCTTGGGGAAGCTGGTACTAGCGAACGCAATAACACTGACCCCGGGAACAATTACCGTAGACACATATGGACAGTATTTATATATCCATTGGATTTCTGTGGATGCAGATGGAGTTGATGCCTCCACAAAAAAAATTGTATCGCATTTTGAGAAATACTTGGAGGTAATCTTTGGCTGATATATTATTTGCCGCAGCTGCCGGAATCGGTTTGCTTGCGTTTGTCATCTCCTTTTTCAGAATTATTGCCGGACCCGAATTTTCCGATAGAATCGTTGCTCTTGACGCCATGACCATCATCTCACTTTCCGGAATCGTCTTTCTTACCCATGCTTTAGAAAGAATTATATATCTTGATATTGCTCTGGTTTACGGACTGATCAGTTTTCTCGGCGTAATAGCGGCGGCACGGTATATGGAAAGGGGGTTATAGTATGCAGGTCTTAGAAATTCTCGGCGGGATCCTGACTCTTCTCGGCTCACTGTTTCTGCTTCTCGCATCTGTCGGGATTGTCCGTATGCCGGATACCTACAACAGAATGCAGACTGGAACAAAGGCAACCACCCTGGGAAGCCTCTTATTCTTTATAGGCATCGGCCTGGCTCATCCGCAAATGTGGGGAAAAATTACTGCCCTGATTATTTTTATCCTCATAACGAATCCCTTATCCTCCCATGTCCTCGCCAGAGCCCTGCACTATACGGGAGTTTCTCCCATCCTGAAAAAGAACCGGGACACGCATACTGAGAGCAGAGATGATTTGAGGAGCGATATGCTGGAGTTTGAGGCAGAACAACGTGCAGAGATTGACAATCAGATCATCAATACAAATATCGGCCTCGGAGAATCTGAAGATTTTATTGCTGATGCTTCCGTAAAGGAAAACGGAAATGCTGCGGGCGGGAAGAGCGGCAGCCGGAAAAAACCTGCTTCAGCTGCAGGAGGGAGCTCTTCATGATAGTACTTATTTTTGTTTTAGGCGTACTGCTTATCATTTCAGCCGCTGCAGCCCTGTATATGAAACATATCGTATCGGCAATAATCACTTCAGGTGTTGTCTCGCTTGTGGGAAGTCTCTTCTTTCTATTGGCGGGAGCTCCTGATGTTGCTATGACGGAAGCTGCCATCGGATCTGCATTGACTACGGTGATATTCCTTTTTGCCTGGTCACGGATCCGGGATGAGCAGGATCGGCAAAACACAGCCGACCAGCATCAAAAAAAGCATCAGAAAAAGTATCAGGAAAACTATCAGAAACAAGATCATGATACGCAAAGGAAGCAGGAGCAAGCTCAGATTTCGGCTTCACCTTATATGAACGCTGCAAAAGAGGCGCAGAAAGGGGGTAGGCATGATTAAACGAATGCTGATAATTCTGGTTTTAATCCTTATTGGTTTCGGCATGGTTCCCCTGGTGTGGAGTCTTCAGGATGCAGAAACAGTTTCTCCGGTATCACAGTACTATGTTTCCCAGGGAGCGGATGATTTAGGTGCCGCCAACTTGGTTACGGCCGTGGTAGTAAGCTATCGTGGCCTTGATACTTTGGGGGAGGTGGCAGTGCTTTTTGCCGCCACCGCGGGGACGGCAATGCTTTTAGGCTTGGGAGTAGATAATTCCAAGCGCATAAATCAGCAACTGCAGGGCTCTGAAAAGCAGAGCAGTCAAGCAGCCGCATCAACTGCTGACAGGAAAAATCAGGAACGACGAGAGGGTTCAGAGCTGCTGAAAACAGGTGCGGCCTTTCTTTTCCCGCTGCTGATGGTATTCGGTGTCTATATTTTTATTCATGGACATCTTACTCCTGGAGGAGGTTTTCAGGGAGGGGTTGTGATAGCCTCAGGAATTGTCCTTCTGCTGCTTGCAGATAGTGACAGACCTTTGGGGAAAACGCTGCTGCACAGTATTGAATCCCTTTCAGGAGCAGCCTACGCTGCAGTCGGAATCATGGGGCTGTGGCTTGCTGCAGGATTTCTTGATCCGCGTTTTCTTCCGGCAGGACAATTCGGCAGTCTTTTCAGCGCCGGAGCAATCCCTGTGATTTATTCACTCATTGGACTGAAAGTCGGATCAGAATTGACAGGAGTTATTGATTCCCTCAGAAGGAGATCATCATGAACGGCGATACAGGCGCAATGGCTCAAGGAACTCTGCTGCAGAATTTCACAGCGGGGATACACATTACTCAAGTGATGGCCGTAATCGGCTTTATCCTCATTCTGCTGGGACTATGGGGGATTCTCACCAAAAAGCATATTATCAGGATGATCATCAGCTTCTCTATCCTTGATAGCGGAATACATCTGATTATGGTTGGACTAGGATATACGCGGAATGGAACGGCACCCATCTTTGATGGTGATCTTTCAGTTGCTGATGCTCTGGGGCGGGTGGTGGATCCGATACCTTCGGCATTGGTGCTTACGGCCATCGTAATTGGAATTGCCGTGACTGCACTCATGCTGAGTTATGCTGTCAGACTTTATACAGCCTACCGAACTCTGTCCATGGATGAAATAAAGGAGATGAAATGGTGATTCCAGCGATACAGTCTTTCTTAAATCCAATGTACATGATTGCGGCTGCCCTGGGGACGGCCTTTATGCTTCCTTTGATAGAAAAAGCAGGGAAAAGCGCTGCACGAATTGCGGCCCTGATTATTTCAGCAGTATTTGCAGCTATCCCCCTCTTGTGGATGACAACCTGGATAGGTGATCTGGGATTCGCGGCAGCCTTGTCCGCCGACCCTCTGATAGTGGAAACCATCGGTTTTTCTGCTCCCTACTCAATCAGTTTTCGCGTCGGTATGCAGGAAGCTGTGATTCTGACCATGGTCAACCTGACAGCATTATTCGGCGGCGGATTCTCCTTCTTACGAAAACATCCCTATTGGAGCGGGAAAAACCTGGTACTCTTTCTGACGCTGCTTATCGGCGTAAATGGTCTGATCTTTACCAGGGACCTCTTTAATGTGTTTGTTTTTCTTGAAATTACATCCATATCCACCTATGCCCTCATAGCATCAAACGGAGAACGGCATGCTTTTGAAGCGGGATTCAAATATATTATTGCCGGAAGTATCGCCTCGGCCTTTTTTATCATAGGGGTTATCTATCTGTATCGGTTTACGGGGACACTCTCGCTAGACCAGATGATATCCATGAAACAGGCAGGAGCTCTCGGTGTTTTTGGGGAAGTCGGGGCAGAACAGGAAGGAGTACTGGGCTTTGTCGGGATAAGCGGAGCTGCAGCGGCATTATTTCTTATCATGACGGCTCTGCTTATTGAACTCAAACCATTTCCTGCCAACGGCTGGGCTATGGATGCTTATGAAGCGGCGGATCCGTCAATCTCAGCTTTGATCAGCGCCTTAGCAGCATCAGGAGTGCTTGCTGTTTTCTATAACATCTCTTCTCTTCTTCCGGAATCGATGCTGAACCTTGCGTTACTAAGCGGGGGAGCTACTTTTCTCTTATCTCAATTTATCGGGCTTCGTCAAACAAAAATACGACGACTGCTGGGCTACTCTTCATCGGCGCAAATCGGACTGCTTATCCTTATTATCGGACTCAGACTGCCGATGGAAAGCTTCGGACAATCTCTCTCCTCCCATTATCCGGGTTTAGCTATTCCGTTTGATTTGGGATCGAGCATATCCGTCATGCTGATCTTTCTTGTGCTTCTGGGAAGTCATATTTTCAGTAAAGCAGGATTATTCTGGCTATCTGATCTGCTGAAATCGGTAAAGAAGGTGAACTCCATGGATGAAATTGGTACATTGAGGGGACCGAAAGCATCAAAACGCTTACTGACTGTTCTGCTGGGGGTGCTGACAGCCGCTTTAATCGGACTTCCTCCGTTCCCGGCATTCTGGGCAAAATGGTTTCTGCTCAGCTTCCTTGTACAAGCGCAGCAATGGACGATCATGGTAATAATTCTCGCAGGATCCCTAATGGAAGCTGCTTATCTATTCCGCTGGTTTATCACTCAGGTGCGGAACGAAGCTGATCCAGGAACGGTTCATCAGGAAATTGTTCCTCCGGATGAACCGGTTGAGTCTCCTCAGACAGGTTCCGTCACATCTCTGGCTGCAAAAAAAGCTGTCAGCCGGGGAATGGGAATTTTTACTGATCAAAGTACTCCTGAAGGGACAGATCAGAAAACTGCATCGACTGCGACTACTGCATCAACTGCGACTAATGCATCGACTGCAACTACTGCATCGACTGCATCGACTGCATCAACTCCATCCAATGCTCCCTCAGCATCCTCCGGCGCTGCTGTCCTGAGTCCGCTGGCGGCTGCTGTAATTCTCCTGATCGTCGGGACAGCCATAGGGGCTTTTATCTTCAGCTTGTCAGCAGAATTATTGCTGCTTATTCCTGTAGGGATTCTTTTACTGGGAGTTCTGTTTGATCTTCTCTCTGTTCCCTTTCGGCTGCAGCTGATTATTTCCATGCTAGGTACAGCGGCCTACACCTATATACTGATACCCCAGCTGCAAGCTTTGGAAGGGGGGTGGGGTATTCGCAGTATTTTCGGGGTGATCTTTCTCATCGGAGCACTGGTACAGATGTTTGTGCTGTTTCAGCGAAAAGGGCGTCACCCCGGATTAGCTTCCCTTCTTACAGCTTTGATTTTCTCATTAGGGAATCTGCTTGCCGCAGAAACTCGGATAGGGCTGTTCTTTACCTGGGAAATGATGACGGTAACTTCGTTTCTGCTTATCCTTCGCGGTAAAAAGGCTTCAGGAGCAGGTTTTCGATACTTTATGTTTTCACTGGGCGGTGCATACAGTATTCTTATGGCTTTAATGCTCATGCCGGGCTTTGCCCTTTTTCTACAGGGACAAGGAAGCGGCATCTCCCTGACAAATCCGAGGCAGTTGGGAGCAATAATCATGGAGATAAGCTCATATCCTCTGATAGCCGGAGTACTGC
>JAIPFU010000121.1 GCA_021736505.1 Spirochaetia bacterium
GATGGCGGGTCTCTCTCAAACCCAAATAAAAGATATTATGAACTCAGTAGGAGATGAACTCAAACATTTCTCCATGCAGGAAACACCTCCGTCCATGGCAAAGAAAATTCAGAAGATGTTAGCTGAAAGTATAGGAAATCAGGATCCCTACAAAAAAGTAAAGGATCAAAGCAATGAAAAAGCTCTGTCAGTGTATCCCGAACTCAAGAGAATTGTCGCTGAATCGGATGATAAGCTCCTGACTGCAGTGGAATTAGCCTGTGCAGGAAACATCATCGATTACGGCGTATTCAATAGCGGTCTGGATGTGACCAAAGAGATAATGGATATTATCGGTCAGGAGAACGAATCCATTGCCCATGAAAACAGTGAACTCTTTGCCTATAAAGATTTCACGGAAAAGCTCGCATCCATCAGCAGCATGATTTATATTGGGGACAATACCGGTGAAATCGTTTTTGATCGTGTACTCATCGAAACCATAGCTGAACAGTATCCATCAGTGAAAATCTATTTTGCAACCCGCGGAGAACCCATCCTCAATGATTGTCTTGTTGAAGATGCTTACGCATGCGGACTTGATAAAACAGCTGAGATTGTATCTTCCGGGGTCGGTTCCCCTGGACTCATTCTTGATGATGCAAGTGATGAATTTAAAGAGTTGTTTTTTAATGCGGATATGATTATCAGCAAAGGGCAGGGGAATTATGAGGCTCTCTCAGGAACAGAAGCTCCCATTTTCTATCTGCTTATTACAAAATGTAAAGTGATAGCCCAGGATATCGGCAGCGAAATACGTGATCTCATTTTACGACATGATGGAAACCTGTAAAACCTAGAAAACTGATGCAGCAGCGGCACTCTCATGAACAAAATTGATCTCAAGCGAAGAGAGTGGAAAGGGAATATATTGATACCTTCTATTTGAATTTGGGTAATCTAAGACGCTGAAATTATGCTATACTGATTATACAGTATGGAAAATAAAGGAGTGTTTATGGCTACACCTCACATAGAAGCACAGGAGCACGAAATTGCAGATTCTGTTCTGCTTCCCGGCGATCCGCTGCGAGCAAAGTATATTGCTGAACAATATTTAGAAGGACCGGTGAAATTCAATTCAGTTCGAAATATGCTGGGCTATACCGGAACTTGGAAGGGCACAAAGGTATCAGTCATGGGAACAGGTATGGGAATTCCCTCACATGCTATTTATGTGGAAGAATTATGCAGATTTTACCGGGTAAAAAAACTCATCAGACTTGGATCCTGCGGAGCAATTCAAAAATTTATTCACCTTCGGGATATTATTCTAGCTATGAGCGCCTGCACCGATTCCTCTCTGAATACAGTTCGTTTCAAGGGTGCCGATTATGCTCCCACAGCAAGTTTTTCTCTTTTGCACAAAGCCTATGAAACAGCCAAACGAATGCAGCTTAATCCGCATGTAGGTTCTGTGCTAAGCACTGATCTGTTTTATTCCGACGAGGAAAGCCTGCCCTGGCAGAAGTGGGCGGAATACGCAGTTCTAGGCCTGGAGATGGAAGCCGCAGCCCTGTATACCATTGCAGCAAAATACGGTGCAGAGGCACTTGCCATACTTACTGTTTCTGATTCTATCCCTGCCGGGGAGACCACCAGTTCAGAAGAAAGAGAGAAAACATTCACTGATATGATGGAGCTGGCATTAGAAACACTTATTATTTAATTAGTATGCTAAAAGAAGCAATGTGAGAAGAGTAAATAATAGTAAAAAATAATTATATGTAATAAAAAGAATAAATTTTATGTCCTTGAAAAGTTTTATAAAAAGTGCAATGATATATGTAGAAACCTAAAGGAAGGTGTGCTGATATGTACATATGTTTGATAAATATTCATGGACTCTTAAGAAGTGAGAATATTGAAATGGGCAGGGATGCCGATACCGGAGGACAAACTAGATATGTCCTGGAAATGGTAAAGGAACTTTCAACTCACAAAGATGTAAAAGTTGATATAATGACCAGGCGCATACAGGATAAACGCGTCTCCAATGACTATAGTAAAAAGATTGAGGAAATATCGGATAACTGCAGAATTGTGCGCTTAGCCTGCGGCGGGAAAAAGTATGTACGCAAAGAGAGGCTCTGGCCTGAACTGGATGAATTTGTCGATAACTTGGTTGAATATTTCCGGCAGCAGAAAAAGATACCGGATGTAGTGCATGGGCATTATGCCGACGGGGGATATGTGGCCAGGGAAGTTGCCCGCATATTTGGAATTCCCTTTGTTTTTACCGGTCACTCCCTGGGAAGAAACAAGATCTCATATCTTAAGTCGGTTGGTATTTCTGAAGAGAAACTGAAACAGTACTATCACATTTATGAGCGTATCAGACATGAAGAATACAGTATTCGTGATGCGGATATGGTAATAACCAGCACTGAATTTGAAAGGGATGAACTCTATAAGGATTATGAGCATAAGAAAGATGCGAAATTCTGCGTTATTCCTCCTGGGGTGGATCTCAACAGTTTTTTTCCCTACTACCATTATGAAATACAGGATCCGTCTATAACGGAAGACCAGAAAATGGCTCAGTATGAACTGCTTCAGAAACTTCAGCGTTTCCACTTGACCCCTGAAAAACCGGTAATTCTGGCGCTCTGCAGGCCGGAACGCAGAAAGAATATCGATCTTCTCATTGATGTCTACGGGAACAGCAAGGAGCTGCAGGCTATAGCTAATCTGGCCATATTTGCGGGGATCAGGGATGATATAAATGCCATGGAGGAGGGGGAGAAGCAGGTGCTCACCGATATGCTCCTGCTTATGGACCGGTATGACTTGTACGGAAAAATGGCCATTCCCAAGCACCACAACCCCTTTACCGATGTACCGGAAATGTACCGCATAGCAGCCATGCGAAAGGGCGTTTTTGTCAGCGCTGCTGCTTTGGAGAATTTTGGTTTAACCTTCATAGAGGCTTCAGCTACGGGACTTCCATTTGTCGCTACGAATAAAGGCGGAGTTAAGGATATCGAGAAAAACTGCAGCAGCGGCATGCTGGTTGATGTAGATGACCCGAAGCAGTTGGAAAAAGCTATTCGTAAGATTCTCACTGACGAGGAGACCTGGACTAAGCTTTCGGAACAGGGAATACAGAATACAAGAAATGTCTACAGCTGGTCAGTTCATACCCAAACGTATCTCAAAGAGCTTGAGAAAATTATACGTACATATCAGAGTGATGCAAAGCATCCTGAGGTAAATCAGAAAATCGGAAAACGTATCGGCAGGATTGAAAAATTTCTGATTGTTGATATTGATGATACCCTTACCGGAGATTCTGACAGCCTGAATGAGCTGAAGGGGATTCTTCGGGAGAAACGGGATAGTCTCGGTTTCGGTGTTGCCACAGGAAGAGATTTGGAATCTGCCAGAGCTATCCTTGAGGAGCTGAACATGCCGACCCCCGATGTGCTTATTACATCTGTGGGGACTGAAATTTATTACGGCCCGGACTTTAATCAGGATAAGGGCTGGTCTCATTATATTCGACGGCGATGGTACCCTGAGCGGGTCTATGACGCCCTTGATAAATTTCCGGAACTCAAGCGGCAGCCCGAAGATGGTACGCAACGGGATTTTAAGGTGAGTTATTTTGTCAAGGAAGGCACATATCACAAGGATCTGCCCCCGGCTATTCATACTAAACTGGATGCTGAGAAGTGCGGCTATAATCTGATTGTCTCCCAGGATGCATACGTTGATGTTATCCCCTACCGCAGCTCCAAGGGTAACGCTATAAAATATATTGCATGGAAATGGAGCCTGGATATCAGGGATGTGATTACCGCCGGAGACTCGGGAAATGATTTAGATATGCTTTCCGGGGCAATGAAATCAATTATTGTTGCCAACCATGAAAAAAAACTTGATAGCCTGAAAAAATCCCGGAAAACCTATTTTTCCAGCAAGGCTCATGCTGCTGGAATTATTGACGGGCTTGAACACTACAAAATACTGTAAATATTGTACTGTAAAGCTAAAAGGTACAGTAAAGCTATGAAAAAAAGGTCCGGGAAAAACCGGACCTGCTGTCTGTGATCTAAAGAGTGAATAACGATAATAAAAGCTGCGATCATAAAAGCTAATTACGCATGTTTCGGCAGCTGCTATCTGTTTCTCATACGCATTCCCATGCGTATCATTCTCATGGCTCGTTCAGCTGCATCAACCATCAATTCTCGGGATTGACTCATAGCTTCTTTCAGAGGCATAGCTCGGTTAACATTGCTCATAACACTATCGATACCATTATCATAGACCGCAGATATACCATCTCCAATATCGCCGACCATGGCCAGGACGGGGACATTAAAGCGTTTTGCGAATTTCGCAACCCCAACAGGCGCCTTGCCGAAGATCGATTGTCCGTCCATTTTACCTTCACCGGTAATAACTAAATCAGCGTTCCGTACGTGGGAATTAAAATCAATGGCATCTAAGACAGCTTCTATCCCTGAACGCAGGGTCCCTCCGGCAAAAACCATCAGACCAAAGCCCAACCCACCTGCTGCACCACTTCCTGGGGTTTCTGACTTATCCTGGCCATTATGGTTTTCAACCAGGGCAGCTAGATGCTTCAAATTTTGGTCAAGTTGCTTGACCATCTCAGAGGAGGCTCCTTTCTGTGGTCCGTACACAGCCGAAGCACCGCTATCACCGCACAGGGGATTCGAAACATCACACATGATCTCAATCTCAACTTGATCCAGTTCAGGCAGCCTCTGCGACATATCTATAGTCTCAATGCTTTTCAGACTTCCGCCGCCGTATCCGATTTCATTTCCGCTGCTGTCGCGAAAGGAGACGCCAAGAGCCTGAGCCATACCGACCCCGCCGTCGTTGGTTGCACTTCCGCCGATACCGATGAGAATTTTTCTGCAGCCCTGGGAAACGGCATCGCGAATTAGCTCTCCCGTCCCGTAGGTAGTCGTTAGTAGAGGATTTTTCTTTTCATCCGGGACTAACGGCAGACCTGAAGCTGCGGCCATTTCGATGATTGCAACGTTTTCAGCTAGACCGTAGGATGCTTCAACGGGTTCACCCAAGGGACCGGTTACAGAAACGGTTCGCATGCTGCCGTTCATTTCATGAACCACCGCATCAACTGTTCCTTCCCCGCCGTCGCCTATGGGAATATAAGAAATTTCTGCTTCCGGAAACACACGCAGGACTCCTTCCCCGATTTTTTCAGCCACCGTTAGTG
>JAIPFU010000122.1 GCA_021736505.1 Spirochaetia bacterium
GTCTTTTTAGCAGAAGAGGCATCGCAGAGAGGATTGATTGATCAGGTGATCAACAAATCAATTATAGATATCAAACTGGGAGAACCAGAAGAAGAAAATCAAGAATATCCGGGAGGCAGTATGGCTAAGGAAGAAAAGAACACACAAGCAGAAGCCAATTCTGATGTTCAGAGCGGTCAGGTTCAGGCGGAGGCAGCTGCCAAAGCAGAGCGGGACCGTATCAAAGGGATCATGGGATTGGGAGGTTCTCAGGAGCTTGTCAGCAAAGCAATCGATGAGAACTGGAATCTTGCCGATACAGCTGTGGCGGTCAACAAGGAGCTGCAGGAGAAACTGAGCGTGCTCAAGCGGCAGGCGGAGAGAATGGAAGATGCTGAGGTAGTAAATTCAGTGAAGCAGGATCCTGCAGAGAAAGAAGAGAAACCTGAAGCGCAGGAAAAGAAAAATCTCTTCGGGGTGAAGTATGACGAGATTGATGCTGAATTGGATCATCTTACTGGAGAGGAGGCATAATTCATGGATAACGAAGTAAAAAATGTATTGCTCGGAGGGTGGATCACCAGCAAGGCGAATACCATCAAATCCGGCGACACGGTAGTGAAAGGTGCAGTGCTCTCTCAGAGGAAATCGGCAGGCGCAGCAGCTGAAGGAAGTGAGAATACCGGAGACGGTACTGTAGATGCTATTGCGATAGGCCCTAAGGCAGTAGTGGGAACCTATAAACTGGTGTGCATCAGCGCTTCAGCGGATGGAGGACGTTTCAATGTGATCAGTCCGAGAGGACACTCCTGCGGGGTGGCGAATGTTGGAGAAGCTTTTGTATCCGGTGAGCTGAATCTGACGGTTAATGACGGAGCGGAAGACTTTGTCTTAGGAGATGAATTCACCATTCCGGTAACCGGGCTTGGGACATGGAAGCTGGTAAATTCAGCAGATGATGAGGGAGCAGGCACGGCGGAAATGATCCAGATGCTGGATGTAGATGCCAGTGAAGGCGACACGCAGAGCAGCGGCTGGGTGAGCGGAGAATTTGACTCCTCTCTCTTGAACGTCGGCGGGACGGATACAGTAGACCAGCATGCAGAAGAGCTGAAAGAGCGCGGAATGCTGCTGATAGATACGGTAGGAGGTAATTACTAATGGCTGGAACAACCTTAGATATTTTTACCAGGGAACAAATGGTAAAGGCATATGAAAAGAGCGTCGGGAATCCACTGTTCCTTTTCTCGACCATTTGGGGAAGTCCTGCAGGGGAGAAGGTGGTTACTGCGGATGAGAAGATAGCGATGGATAAGATCAACAAGACTCGCTACATGGCCGGATACACCCATCACCAGGAGCCTGCACGAATCATCCAGAAAGAGGGGTATGACACGGTAGAATTCGCACCTCCGTTCATCAATGAATCAGTGCCGTTTAATTATGCGCATGCATCCAAACGGCCGGCAGGGGTAACACCGTTCGGCACAAGCAGTGTGAAGACCGGTGCAGATGAGCTGCTGCGTAATGCCCGGGAGCTGAAGAACCGCTGGCTGAGGACCGTGGAGTATCAGTGCGCACAGGCGCTGGTAAACGGACAGTTCACAATTCTCGGCAAAACCTACGATTTCGGTATGAAGAGCGCGCATAAAAAAACGCTCTCAACAAAGTGGAACACCGCCGATGCAGATCCGTATGCGGACCTTGATACCTACATAGCCTTGAATGAGACGGATTCAGGCACCCCGACAGATACGGTTATCATGAACATCGAAGCCTGGCAGGCATTCAGGAACAATGAGAAGGTCCTTGCAGGATTAGATAAGCGCTGGATCAGTGTAGGGGATCTGAATGAACCGAGCTACAACAAGGCAATGAATGCGTCGCTGAAAGGGGCGCTTGAGCTGACAGAGAGTACGGTAAAGATCTGGGTATACGGCGGCAGGTACTACGATGTTGAGGCTGAGGAAACCAAGCGGTACTTCCCCAGCGGCAAGGTATGGGTCGGTTCTGCCAATACCCGCTTTGATCAGTACTACACCGGCTTCTTTGATGCAGAGTACATGGACATGGTGGAAGCGGAGTACATGATTGATCAGTTCATCCAGAAGAATCCCGATGTGGTGATGACCCGACTGCGCAGCTGTCCGCTGATGGCACCGGTGGATATCGATTCCTACAGCATCCTGACAGTCATTTAGGAGGCGTCATGGGAAGCGCATTCTGGGACCAGGTTGAATCGGATACTGCCGCTCTCTTGAGTTCAAGTGAAGCAGCTGAAGAGATACTCATTACAGAGGGAAGCGAGCAGTATGCGATAACCGGGATCTTTGAAGATGCATATACCGAAATAGAGGGGGAAGGCAAAATCCCCGTACCCACGCGGTATACGGCAATCCGTATCTATGAGGGGGATTTGCCGGTTCGTCTCCAAAAGCATATGCAGGTTACCGTCCGGGGAGAAACCTTTGCCATTGCGCAGATACACAATCCCCGGAAAAACCGACAGACGGTGGTGGAGCTTACAGGATGAGATTCCATAATCGCGGAAAAGTTGATCTTGCAGCATTTGACCGCATCATTGACCAGTTCCCGGAGATTCGGTCCCGGTTTCTCGGCTTTACCTCAACAAAGATAAAACGCATGGTAAAAAGCCAGTTTTTATCCGGGCAGGAGATTGAATTAACCGTTGATCAGGACCGATTAGGCCGTTCAATGGTGAACTACGGGATTGGAAAGCGGCGAGAGAAGGCTCGCTTAACATCAATTCCTATGAACCTCTTTGAGCGGGGACGGAAACTGCGATCAGAGAAAAAAGAACCCGGGCATTGGGTAATTACGAGGAAAGCTCCCCGAGCGGCTCAAGCCCATGTCCAGGCCTGGGCGAATGAATTTGAACGACTGATTCTGAAGGATTACCACGAGTGAGAACAAAGGAACGCGTACAGGCAGTAATTGATCATCTTGAGCAGGATCTTACCAGCAGGCTTCTTGCAAGCAGCCTGCAGCCGGTAGCAGCCTGGGGTCATTATCATGTGGACGATGAGCGAGGGGCGCATGCCTGTGTAGGCACCGTTTCGCTGTATGAATCAGTATTGCGTGAAGATGAGCGGGTCGGCTCCCTGGTGATTGAGGTAAAACTTCCCCCGGGAAGTGATGGGGACATGGATGAATACCAGGATTGCCTGATTGAGAGCCTTGATGCAGGTAATACCTTTTCTGATGCGTTCATGGAGACTTCCGTACAAGCTGAGGAGAAATGGCCGAGTAATCGTACTGCACATGCGGTGGTTATGGTTGAATTGGAGGTTAGATTAAACAGGTTGTTTCAGGAGGAATGACAGATGTCAAAAAATAGACCAAGTGGAAAAGACGGAAAACAGTATTGGTTTGAAGAAGGGGTAGCCATCGACGGTGATGGGGCAGTTACGCTTGATACCGGATGGTATCGGGTGGATGCGAAACTTGCTACAGGCTCAGGGCTCCCGGAGAATGTTGAAGAGGGAGGAGTGTTTTATGCTCCTGATGGAACGCTGACTCCGGCATCAGGAGAAACAGTTACTCCCCTCACAGCCAATGAAATTGAATGGGCGACTGACGGAGAAGTATCCGCGAGCATGGGAGCAACGGAGAATACCACCCAAAGCGACAAGCAGGCCCATTTTGATGAAGAGGGGTATCCGAATAACACCTACAGCTTAAGCGGATACAATCGAATCGATGATGCTCTACAGAAGGAGCTCAAAGCGCGGGCCGGCAGTCTCTCGGAAGATGACGGAGCCGGAACGATAACCGTGCAGCAGCCGAAGGGCGGAGAGATGCTGTTCGGCACCTGCTACTGGCCGAGTTCTGTCAGTGGGGAGCAGGAAGAGTGGTCTTTTACTGCAGGGATTATTACCTCCTTAACTTTGAGCAAACCGCTGAAGGGGAATCAGGATTTCAGTCTGCAGATGCAGGTGAATAACCGAGTAACCTATGTGCGGACAATTGCATAAGGAGGAGTGGAGCTATGGCTCAAGTATTTGTAAAGCAGACGAACCCCGGGACCTCTCTGCTCTTTGATGAAAACGCAGAGCAGATTGAGAATGTCAGGCATGTAAAGACGAGCTGCACAGGCGGGAAACTCTTTGCTGAGTTTATAATCGTGCAGGATCAGGGGGCGAAGCTGCCGAGAAAGAAACGGAGTACAAAGAAGAAAGAAAGTGAGGAAGCACGTGATGGCGGAAGTGAAAGCGAATCTGCATGAGCGCTATATACCGGATGTGGAAGATAACAGGAATACGCCTGCAGAAGATCAGATCTGTGTGGAATTAGAGCATCTGACAGCACGGGAAATGGCAGAGTGTGAATATATCCTCCAGGAAGAGGGCATTTACCGGAGGATGTATGACTATAAGCGCATAGCAAAAAAGATTCACACGATCAGCAATTTTACCTCCCATGGCGAGGAGATAGATACGGGAGAAAAACTTGTCAGCTGTACCGGCAGCAGGAAGGCAGTGATGCTCTTAAAAGACATCACGCATCATCTCTTGTATGAAGGTATGGATGAGGATGAGGAAAAAAACTGATTACAGCGTTCCAGCTGGCCTTCCTGGGCTGGTTCGCTTGCAGGTGGAATGAAGGACAGGATCCCCCGAGGATCCCTGTCCCTGAACCGGAGGGGTATGTTGAAGGGAAGGATATAGCAGGGCTCCACACCAGGACCTTTGATAATCTGTATTCCGTATGGAGCGACTTTCATATGCTGCGGGTGCTTCCCCATGGAAAGGGGACCTTAGATGAACGACCGGTGATTGTCCGATGGATTAAACGGTTTGAAGTGGAATGGAATCGGATGCAGCAGTGGGAACGTGAGCGAGAGAAAAAAGGGTTAGCCATATGCCGGGCAAAGTACAACTCATCATAGATGCTGACTCCAAGCAGGCACAGAAGGAGTTGGCTTCATTTAAGAAAGCCGCACAGGATACAACGGGACAGATAACAAAACTGGACCGGGCTGCTTCGTCACAGCATCTGAATGCCTTTGAAAAGAAATTAGCAAAGAATACCGCTGCGACCCGCTATTTCGGGGGTGAGACGAAAGCCTTAGAGAAACAGCAGCGCATGCTCCGGCGGGAGATTGAACGGCTTATAAGAAAAGGCATGGATCCCCTGGATGATACGATTGTCCAGCTGAAAAGGAAGTATGATTCCACCGGGGATACCCTCAGCCGATTAACGAAAAAGCACAAGACATTTTTTGCCTCAACTGCTAAAGG
>JAIPFU010000123.1 GCA_021736505.1 Spirochaetia bacterium
GATCCTCGTGTAAAAATTTCTGTATTTGTGTATGGAAAAAATCTCTGAGCATTTCTGCACCTTCATCATAAGCAGTCTCTGAAATTTCTTGCTGATGTTCTACCTGAAGGAAGCCGCGGGGTATGGATGTTCCTTCGATCCTCATATTCAGGAGGGAATACCCAAGCAGTGAACAGCGGGATGCTTCAATCTGATCAGGTCTGAAGCTTGCATGGCCTCTTCGAGCAAGATAATCACGGGCAAGCCATTGGGGCATGAAGCCGGTTTCCCAGGCACCAATATGCTGGTTGGGTGTAAGGATGTAACGAGTCCGGTGCGCATCCTGAAACTGTTTTAAGAGCAGATTTGCCTGGTCAACTTTACGTCCCGTTGCAAAGGGCCAGTAACTGCCCACTCCTTCACTGCTCATTACTCCCTTGTCAACAATGCTGGGATTTGCAAAACCCCTTGGAGAAGCAAGACGCCAGAGCCATGCCAGAGCAGGCGGTAGAATATGCATCAAACCGATTATTCCGTAACTGGGTTTTTCATTTGTACAGGGAGGTGTACGAACCCCAAAAGATCTGATATCTATGGTTACTTTTTCTTTTACTGCAGCCGGTACAATATCCCGCGGAATGATAACCCGGGGATTGGGGCATGGAGTATTTTCATCATCATAGATATGCTCCCAAATCAGAGCTGTACTGTCTGCAACTGCATCTATATTAAGAAAAAGCAATGATTCTGGGGGCTTGATTGTGATACCTTCCAGATCATGATCTGTACCGTAGCTTTGTATGTGGTTTACCCTTACGAACCATCCCTCTTCTGCATCCATAAGCCAAAGCTTACCATCGTCTTCCTGATAGGCAGGGTGACACAAGCCCATATCATCACACACAGGATTGAGATCACAAGTACGTCTGATCTCCACATAGCGGTTTTCTCCGGTAAGCGTATTTTTTCCCAATAACAGACGTCCATCAGGTAATCTGTGGGGCTGCTGGAGCATTTCGCTTTTTCCGCCGCCGCTGGCACCTTCATGCATGAAAGAAACTATATTGTCATAGGGAGTAATAACCTGCACCGTGGAACAATGGGCAGTTACCCATTTCTCATATACACCTTTATTTATCAGAGCACCATAGACTCCTTTTTTTGCACTTGGCCCGGGATAGAGGTTATAGGAGAATATTTCATGCTCATCGAGCCTGTTATGTACAACAATCTGCTTTCCATTGAAGTGGGTATGTCTAAAGGGTGGAGCCACATAAATTACTAGTGAGGGTTTATGGATATCGGTACGTGTTTCCAGATTGACAATACCCTGAAGCAGTGCAAGAGCGTAGGCGAAGAAACCTGCATTTGCTGGACACACGGCAAGGGCTTCGCCGCCGATACCTGGCTGGCCCATTTCAAAGGCAAAAACGGCTAAATCTTGGGTACTAAGCCATTCTAAGGTCTGCTCCCTTAACTCAGAAAAAGTAAAATCAAAATTATCATTAAAACTTGCTTTGTCAGAGGGGTGGCTGTCTGCTACATAGAGACAATCAGGATCTCTTCTGCGCATGTATGCTTCTGTGTAATTGACGCTCACACCATTTCTCACCCGAACTACATTTGCCTCATGTTTTTCTGTACCATCAGGAAGGGTATAAGTTACCTTCCACTCTTTATTATCTTTGGTTCCGCATGAAAGAGCTTCAAGGTCTTCTATGCTTGAAGCAAATACTACTGATGGAGCCTTCTTAAGTAACTCCTCTGTCTGTGGGGATAGTGATAGTTTCTTTAATTGGTTCATTACTGCTCCTGAATATTGGGATTTAATTCACAACCTGTCATCCGCAGGCTGCCTGCAATAATCTGCTTGCAAGATATGAAAATCGGCACTACCGTGACTTAAGGTTTTTATGCGGCAGTACAAGATCTACTAAATCACGTATTGTCCTTTCATGTTCAATCCTGTGACGAAGATGCATATCTTCCTGAATACGGTATTTGTTGCTTCTTCCTTCCCGTTCCCGCTGAAGATACCCGGAACTAACGAGATCGGAGATTATTCGCTGTACCGCGCGTTCAGTTATTCCGACTTTTTCTGCAATATCCCGCATACGCATCTCAGAGTCATCAGCAAGGCATAAAAGCACATGAGAATGATTGGTGAGAAATGTCCATGGTGCCTCTTTTTTCTTTTCTGTCATTTTTCTTCTTCATTAGTGTATTTTCCACAAAAGCTATCACAAACATTTATACGTGTCAAGATACGCGATAAATAATTCACGAAAAAATTTTCGTATATAGTCGCATGTTATTGTGTTTGGATCTGCTTATAGGGATATACTTATAGGGATAGGCTTATAGGGAAGCTTTTTCAGTTGTCTTTTTCTAATTTATTGCTATGGATAAAAAACTTATCAGCATTCATGCAGTTTCCCTGAAAATCTCCTGAAAAATTCATGAAAAAAGAGCCCCCTATGCCGCTAATCACAGCACAGGGGGCAAGATGCAGAATTAAAATTTGGAATACAGAAAGCGGCAGAATAACAATAAACTGTTATCTATCAGCCGTTGCCGTGTCAGTCTCTTTTCCTACTTTTTCGGCTGAAGATTCTTTCTTCAGCATCTCTTTATCATCAGGACCATCTTTATAAGCGGCATTCACCAAAGCCCGCTGTTCATATTTTGTATGAAGCAGGTGATGAGAACGTTCTCCCAGAGGCTTTTCCAAGAATTGTTCATATATTTCCTGGATGGCGGGATTATTGTGGGATTCCCGCAGCTTTTTCCCTTCGTCTTCTTTATAGATTGCACTGATTCTTGCTTTTCTTACATCATCGGTGGTGAATCGTGGTTGTCCCCCGCCTCCGATACAGCCGCCGGGGCAGGTCATGATCTCAACAAAGTGGAACGCATCGGGATGTTCTTTGATGTATTCCATCATTTTAGCTGCATTAGCTAAGCCATGGGCGACACCAACCTTCAATTCGGCACCTTCCAGAAAATTCCACTCCTTCAAAGTGCCTTCTACAACTACAGATGCTTTTTTAATCCCCTTTAACCCGGCTATGGGCTTAATATGCATTTTATCTGCGGGCAGGGGGCGGCCGGTCACTACAGCATAGGCGGTTCTCAAAGCCGCTTCCATCACACCTCCGGTATTGGCGAAGATATCTGCAGCCCCGGAAGAGAGTCCGAGAGGGGCATCCATAGTGCCGTCGGGCAGATTTTCAAAATCAACACCAGTCATCTTGATCAGTTCTCCTAACTCCCTGGTGGTGAGTACATAATCGACATCCTGATATCCGCTGTCTCCCATTTCCGGTCTGACTGCTTCAAACTTCTTGGCCGTACAGGGCATTATGGAGACTACGATCATATCCTTGGGATCGACGCCGGCCTTTGAGGCGTAAAATGTTTTAGCCACAGAACCGAACATCTGCTGCGGAGACTTGCAGCTTGATAAATTCGGCAGAAACTCCGGGAAATAGTACTCGGCAAATTTAATCCAGCCCGGGGAGCAGCTTGTGAACTGCGGAAGGGCGACATCTTCCCCCATGGTCAGTTTTTTCTTCAGCCGTGTAAGCAGTTCAGTGCCTTCTTCCATAATAGTAAGGTCTGCCGTAAAATTCGTGTCAAAAACAGCATCAAAACCGATCTCGCGGAGGGCTGAAACCATTTTTCCAGTAACAAGGGTGCCCGGCGGATAGTTGAAAGCTTCTCCCAGGGCGGCGCGAATAGCCGGGGCGGTCTGCACTACTACGTGTTTGTTTTTATCGTCAAGGGCAGTGAGGACTTGATCAATGTGGCTCTTCTCGCTGATAGCGCCTACTGGACAGACCGCAGCGCATTGCCCGCACTGTACGCAGGCCACTGAGTCCAGGGGCTGGGTAAAGGCAGGCCCGATACTTGTCTGAAAGCCCCGGTACTGCGGAAAGAGTGCACCCACCGCTTGGACTTCATTACAGACCGTAACGCATCTGCGGCATTTTATGCACTTACCAGAATCACGGACCAGGGCAGGGGTGGATTCATCAATATGCAAGGCTCCCTTTTCCCCTTCGTAGCGCACTTCCCGGATACCAAGTTCATAGGCGAGCTGCTTAAGTTCACAATCTTCACTTCGCTCACATGTCTGGCAGTTGCCCTCATGTTCGCTCAGCATCAGTTCTACCACTGTTTTCCGCGCCCCGCGGACACGGCGGTTATTTGTGTGGATGACCATTCCCTCTCGAACAGGTGTAGAGCAGGAGGCGGCAAGATTGGGTGTACCCTCAACTTCCACCACGCATACCCGGCAGGCTGCCATGGGGTCTCTACCTTCAAGATAACAAAGGGTGGGAATCTTTATTCCCGCTTTTTCTGCAGCCAGTAGGATTGTTGTTCCTGTCTCAGTCTCTATGGTTTTTCCGTTTATAGTTATTGTGCAAGTATCTTTCTTAGACATGAGCTTCCTCCTTGTCCTCGGCTAAGCGAATCTTTTTGCCGTAATCACAGCGGAGACAGCGATGTGCCTGCCTCTGAGCTGTCTTTTCATCCCAGGGCAGTTCAACCTCTTCAAAATTGTTTTTCCGCCGTTCCAGGGGGATTTCCCGAATCTTTTCCCGGGGATACATTACTGGGTCAGCATCCGGGTCGAAATCGGTATCAACTACTTTTTCAAAACGCCAGAAGGCATTATCCTTACCGGTCAAGGCCAAATCAATTCCCGCTGCAGCCCGTTCTCCTGCTGCAATTGCTCGAACCACTGATGACGGGCCTTCAACACAGTCACCTCCGGCATAAATAGTGTTATCTGAAGTCTTTCCGGTAACAGGATCAACGGAAACAAAATTTCTATGATCAAGCTGAATAGCAGTACCAGAAAAAAGTTTTCCCGCATTAAGTCTTTGCCCTATGGCGATGATTACTTGATCAGATTTCAGAGTGAAGGACTCTTCGTGCTTTTCCTGAGGTCTGCGTCGACCAGATTTATCAAATCCTCCCAGTTCCATGGGCATGCAGCGCAATCCGGATACAGTGCCGTCGGGATTTTTTATAATCTCAATAGGTTGGGTGAGGCTCATGATTTCAACGCCCTCACGAACTGCTTCGGATACCTCTTCAGCGTAGGCTGGCATTTCGCTCTGGCTTCTTCTGTAAACAATTTTAACCGATTCAGCGCCTAAACGCATAGCTGTTCTGCCGGCATCTATAGCCGCATTACCGCCGCCGATAATAACAACATGCTTGCCGACAT
>JAIPFU010000010.1 GCA_021736505.1 Spirochaetia bacterium
TTTTGCTTCAAAAAGGAGCTGTCAGAGATCCTGTTCAGATATGGGTATAGAATATACGCATGACAGGTCTACTCCAGCTCAATCCTCGAAGCTGAAATGATTTGGTTTGTACCTGCATGGAATATCCTGACTTATGGGTATTTCCTCATCCGCGCCTTCCCAAATGCTCTCTGCATTCAGTGGCATATACGGATTCGTTCCCAATTACAGTGGCGGGTCCGTGGGAGCTTCACACTCCTCTTCCTCGCATACAAGTATTGTTAAAAATTTATTTTATCTTACTTGAAAGAATGGGCTAAGTCAACAAAATGCTTTACTCTTTACGCAGAATTAATCTGGACCGTTATGATGATAGAGATGATGTCCGCACGAATTTATTTGATACATTTGAAAGGATAATCGCATTTGGGCAAAAACACTTACCAGATCCTTTTTTTACAGAAGGTATTCATCGGATTAGTTTGCGGGACATTATTTTCAGAGAAATTGCTTCAAATACCCTTATTCATAGAGAATATATGAATGCTTATCCTGCAAAAATTATCATTAAATCACATCAAATATATTTGGAAAATAGCAATAAACCACATATTCATGGACCTATTGATCCTGACAATTTTTCTCCTTACCCTAAAAATCCTAATATTGCACATTTTTTTAAAGAAATTGGTTATGCAGACGAATTAGGTTCCGGTGTAAGGAATATTTATAAATATTCAAAATATTTTTCAAAAATAAAACCTCAATTTATCGAAGATGATGTTTTTAAAATAATAGTACCATTAACCGAGCAAGCTACCGAGCAAGCTACCGAGCAAGCTGGTAAAATTAGAGATAAAATAAAAACAATTCTTCTTTTTTGTGAAAAACCAAGAACAACAAAAGAGATAATGAATCATATCGGCCTGTCTCATAGAGAATATTTCAGATCTGAGATACTCAATCCCTTATTAGAAGAAGGAAAGCTTGCACCTACCATTCCGGATAAACCCAGAAGTCCAGCACAAAAATACTTTACTGCAGAGGTAAAAAAAACCTAAAATAGTCGCCCCGCAGCAGACCTCCGCAAATCTTCGCAGACTACGAAGCAGCCTGCCCTACCAGAGGGAATCTTCCAGAACCATGCACAGCATGTGGTAGACCGGCAAATGGAGCTCCTGCACCTTATAGGTCTCCTGCTCAGGCACCTGGACGCAGACATCAGCATAGCGCTTCAGCCAGCCCCCGTTTTCTCCAGTCATCCCCAGAACACGCATGCCCCTGACCCGGGCAGTCAGGGCTGCGGCGACCACATTCTTAGAGTTTCCCGAAGTAGTCAAGGCCCAAAGCAGGTCTCCCGGATTGCCCAGAACAGAAACCTGCTGAGCAAATCCCATAACCGGATTAACATCATTGCTGTAAGCGGAATTGAGGGCAGTATGCTGGGTCAGCGACAGAGCCGGTATGCCCTGCTGCAAGGAACCAGCAATCTCTTTCCCCAAAATGTCATCAATGCTCAGCAGTTTCTCCTCCAGACTCTCATCAATAGCCCGGGGTTTTCTAAAAGATTTCATCAGCTCACCTACTATGTGATCCGCATCCGCCGCACTTCCGCCGTTACCGCAGATAAGGACTTTCTTTTTCTCCACCGCAGCCTTCAGAAGCAGCTCCGCCGCTTCCCCGATATTCTGACGAATCACCCCCAAACGAGGATACCGTGCAATAAGATCCTCAAGATGCTCTTCGAGAATACGCTGATCCTTATGTTCCTGTCTATTTGTGTTCATGTATACCGCCTGATGAGTACTTTTTTTTCAATTAATCTTTTTTACGCCGAACTTCGCTTTCTCTGACTCTTTCTGCCCTCGAATTCATTCTCTCTCCGTAATTTTTTCCCCGTTAATCGCAACTCCCAGGGAAGCCATATCACCCAAGCTTTCCTGCAGTCCCGCAGTTTTAATAGAGCATGCCCGCCCTGCAGCAGGAAGAGCCTCTTTTTCAACCTCCTCCTCCATGAGTCTGCGGAACAGATGCTCACTCCTGGAAAAAATACTTCCAATGATAATGCACTCCGGATTGAATAGGTCAATCAGCAGTGCAAGACCCCGGCCGAGGTATCGGCTGCTGATCTCAATAACCTTCTGCGCCCTTTCATCCCCGGAATCTGCCAGATCGCAGATCTCCTTCGCACTCAGTTCATCTCCATGAAGATGGCCGTATAACTTCTTCAAGCCGCTTCCGCTGCAGAAACTCTCCCACGAACCATGCTTACCATAGCAGAGCGGCCCCTCTTCTGCCATCCGAAGATGTCCAACCTCCCCCGCCAAACCCAGGGTCCCGGAATATAATCTGCCGTCAAGAATAAGACCTGCACCAAGCCCGGTCCCGAAGGTGAGAAAAATCAAATTCCTGCATCCCCTTCCATTACCCCAGTACCACTCCGCAAGGGCGCAGGCATTGGCATCATTTTCGAGAAAACAGGGCAGCCCTAAACGCCCCTCAAGAATCTCCACTACGGGAACATCATCCCAATTCGGCAGATTCGGCGGCGATTGAATGATTCCCCGCTTACTATCCAGGGGACCTCCACAGCTGATACCCACCGACTGGATCTTTGATCTTGCTGATGCCTCCGTAATGCCGTTTTTTTTCAGCTTTTCTGAAAAAATCTCCGTTTCCAGTTCCTGATACAGCCTATCCACGCTGCGGTGAATATCATCCAGGACATCTGGATACTGGGGTTTTGTCTGAAACTGCTCTCTCCACAGGATGCTGCCCGATTCCGTCCCCAGAGAGACTGCAGTTTTCGTCCCCCCAATATCTATTCCTATAAACAAATGACTCAAAGCTTCCTCCGAAAAACCTGTGCACTGCCTACAGCAGCTGAAAAACGCCCTCACATCAGCAGCGCGGTGTATGATAATTGCGAAATCTTTCAGCCCTTAACCGAACCGGCAAGAAGTCCTTTAATGAAATACCTTCCAAGAATAATATAGACAAAAAGTGTCGGCAGAGCGGCTATCAATGCTCCAGCCATCTGGACATTCCATTCAATCACCTGACTTCCTGCAAGATTCTGCAGTGCTACGGTAATCGGCTGAATTGAAGGGTTCTGAGTAATTGCCACGGCAAACAGGAAGTCATTCCAGACACTGGTGAACTGCCAGATAAGCACAACTACCGTTGCGGGTGCAGATACGGGAACAATTAAGCGCCGAAACACCCCCCATATTCCCAATCCGTCAAGCATCCCGGCCTCCAGAAGTTCATCCGGCAGTTTTGCATAATAATTCCTGAACATCAGCGTCGAAATAGGAAGACCGTAGATGATATGGGTAAGAATCAGTCCCCGGAGCGTACCATACAGTCCGAATTTATTCAGTACCTGCACAAGGGGAATCAAAATACTCTGATACGGAATGAACATGCCGAAAATAATCAGGGCAAAAACCAAATTGGAATATTTGAATTTCCATTTGGAGAACATATAGCCGTTAATAGAACCGAGAAAAATCGAAAAAAAGGAGACCGGGATAACCAGCAGAAAGCTGTTTATCATATTGGGTCTGAGCTTCTGAAAGGACTCTAAAAATCCCTCAAGACTGGGAGTCTGGGTAAGAAGCCACATTTCGCTGATCCGCACCTCTGCAAAAGGCTTCAGGCTTGTATTGATCAGCACATACATGGGAAAAACAAACATGAGAACGAAAAACACCGCCAGAATATACTTTATCGTCTTACTCCAAGCTATTTCTCTCATACTTCCTCCTCCCTGAAAATTGAATACAGGTAGGGAACGATAACCAACGCAACAAGCAGAAGCATAACAATAGAAATGGCGGCACCTTCAGCATAATTATTTCCGCGAAATGTCGTCTCAAACATAAAGAGACCGGGGAAATCAGTGACAAAAGCTGGTCCCTTCCCAGTCATGGCATAGGCCAAATCGAATATTTTCAGAGAAATATGGCCCAGTACAATCATTGCAGAAAACGTAATCGGTTTAACCATGGGAATAAGGATATTCCAGATGATGCGGAACTCACCGGCACCATCTATCTTGGCAGATTCAATAATCTGTTCAGGAATGCTCCGCAGCCCCGCCAGAAACATAGCCATGGTATACCCCAAATACTGCCACGAAGCAGCTATTATCAGGGATATAACAGCAAGATTGAATTTAGCAACACTATCCGTGGAGGTAAACCAGCCGAATTCTGCAGGAAATCCCATCATCCTGAAAAGAGCATTCACACCAACCTCAGGTGACAGCACCCACCGCCATAAAACTCCGGTTACAACAAAGGAGAGGGAAAGGGGAAATAGGTAAATGGTTCGAAAAATTGCCTCCCCCTTCAGTTTTGAAAAGAGCAAATAACTCAGGATAAAACCGCCGATGATGCAGGTTCCCATGAAGAAAAGAGTGAAATAGAAGGTATTAAATAAATCAGTCTGGAAGCGCTGGGAGGCAAAAAGTGTCTTATAATTACTTAAGCCCATGAACTTCATGTTGGGAAGAATACCTTCCCAGGCGCTGAATGAAACACGCAGGGACCAGAAGATAAAGCCGTAAACAAATATGAAAAGGACCGCAATCATTGGTAAAATAACAATAAGCCCCTTTTGTATCTCTTTTTTTGGACTATACATGACAACTCCTTACATCCCAAAAATTCTCACAGGGCAAGAATGCCCTGTGAGATGTGTCTAAACTTTCATGAATCACTTACTTATTAGCTGGTGCATATCTGTCTGCAAGAGACTGGAATTCCTTCATTGCCTTATTCACATCAAGTTCAGTGGTGAATACGCTCATAACATCATTTATCTTTGTCAGCCAAGCTTCAGAAACAGCTGAGCCATGGGCCAGACTGGGAACTATGACATCAGATGAAAAATCATCCATCGCAGCCAGCTGATAGCTGTTATATTTCGATCTGTCGCTGTCTGTTCGAGCGGGAATAGAACCCTTGATGGGATTGAATGCATCCTGTCCATCCTTGGAAGCACATACTTCAAGCCATTTTACCACATTTTCACGGTTCGGTGCATTCTTTGTAAGTCCGAAGGAGTCCGACAGCATGATGAAATTGCCAGCTGTTCCAGGAGAGGGAGCCCAGTCCCAATCTTCACCCTGGGTATATCCCTGGGACATGTAGTAACCGGCAACCCAGTCACCCATAACATTCATGGCAGCTTTCCCTTCAGCAACGTATCCTGCAGCATCCATGTTAGTTAATGCGGCATGATCACTGTTTACGTAATCCATCATTTTCGCATAATTTTCCAGAGCTTCCTTAACATCTGCATCCGACCAGTCTACCGTTCCTTCCCACAGACCTTTGTATTTTTCAGGACCCGTGGATGCAAGAATAACGCTTGCCAGCAGATGTGTTGCAGGCCATGTATTGGTATCTCCTAAAGCCAGCGCAGTGATATCATTTTTCTGCAGCTCTTCAGCAACTTCAAAGAATTCATCCATAGAATCAGGCACACTCAGTCCGTGTTCATTCAGGATGTCTGCATTGTACCACATAACATTGGATCTGTGTATATTTACAGGAATACTGTACACTTCACCCTGATAGGAAATAATATCAATTACATCCTCAGGGAACACATCCATCCAGTCGTTGTCTTCCAGTACGAAAGTTACTGGTTCCATATAGTCTGATACTACCCAGGTGTCAATCAGTTCATGTCCAGCGTGCACCTGGAATGCATCGGGAGGATTTCCGCCCTGCATTCGGGTTGCCAGTACAGCTTTTGCGTTTGTTCCTGCACCGCCGGCAACGGTGGCATTGACAACTTCAATCTCCGGGTATTTCTCATCAAACACATCAATCAGTGCCTGAAGTCCTTCAGCTTCTCCTCCAGCTGTCCACCAGCTGAAAATTTCCAGAGTTTTTTCCTCTTCCAGTTCCTGTTCACCTGCTGCAAATAGTAAGGCAGGGATACTGAACAGAAGAACCAGCATAATTAAAGCACTTTTCCTCATAATAACACTCCTTTTGAAAAATGTATTAGCCCCCCACGGAGGCATATCTAAACGGAACTGCGAAACAGGAATTTCTTTGTATTTTTCCTTCCCGACGGTACCGTTCAATTCACTTAGTATGTTTTTCAAGGCGGCACAAAGCTTTGCGAGCCATAGCAGCGCCTATCTTTTGTCATGACTCTCTTTTGTCATGGCTGTCTTTTGTCATGACTGTCTTTTTATCAAGACTCTATAGTCAGAATCTTCTCAAGTCGGTCCGCGGCAAGCACTGCTCCACGGATGGAATGATAATTCACCTTCCATGAATGACTCATATGCCTCCACACAGCATCCCCCTTTCTGTTCAGCAGGGGCAGCCATTCACCAATTTTGTGATGTATCATCTTTTCCATGAGAAAGGCATTCACATTCCCGTAGACATCAAGAAAACGTTCATCATGGAAGAGCAAATAGGCATCCAGCATTCCCGTAAGAAATTCCGCCTGCTGCCAGAACTCTTTGGAATCGTCATACACCACAGTTCCGTCATGAGAACCCTCGACGTAAACACCGCCGTACTCATAATCCACCCCGTGCTTGACCGCATGATCAAGTATCTTTGTGAACATATCCAGATAGGGTTCAGGATCTTCAGCCATGATGCCCAGCGCCTCGTTCAGCAGCCAGAAAAACTCCACATTATGGCCGTAGGATGTATTATCAAAGGCGTTCTGCTTTTCTCCGCTGCTCGAATCAAAGCGGTCCCAGCCCCATACAATTGAAAATTTTATCTGCGGAGCCTGTGACCAGTCCCTATAGAACTGGGGTATTCCGGTACGGTATTGGGGATGCATGATCTTTCCAGTCAGGATATCAATAATCTCCTGCAATTTCCGTTTGTGAATATCCTTTCCGCTTGCGGCATACAACTGGGTAAAGGCTTCCATGAGATGCATATGGACATCTAAAGTTTTCCGGTCTCCCCCTTCACTGCCCGGTCCGCAGAGCGACCAGTCGCGATTAAACATTTCCCAATATCCGCCGTATGTAGTTTCTGCGGCATATTTCTGAATAAGATCAAAACAGAGTTCAGCATAATGAAGCCCTAGAGGATCTTGAAACGTCTTGGAATACACGGAGAGGGCATAGATGGAGAAACTCATGCCGTAGATAATCTTTTTATCCTCCAGCACGCGGTTCTTCCGGTCAAAAAGCCAGTAAAACCCTCCGTAGACAGGATCCCAATACTTGTCCACCGCAAGTTTCACACCTCTTCGGGCCAAATCACGACATCTGCCGTCATGATCATGACCGTACTCTGCAGCAAGACTCAGAGAATAAATCGTGCGCATATGCGCGAGAAGGGATTTTTCATCCGTCCCGGTATCTTCCCCCTCCGCACCGAACTGTGTAATAAAACCGCCGTTTTCCCCATCCCAGCATCTGTCCAGCCAGAAGGGCAGCAGTTCATTATGAAGGTGATCTGTTATCTCCTCTTTCCATGCCGCTATCTGATTTCTATCCATTTTCATTCACCCTTGCCTCATATCATTGTGTATCTTCAAAAAATACAACTTCTTCATTTTTCAACTGAAAAAGCACAGCTCCAATTTTCGGGAGTCCTTACTCTTCCCGCCGTAAAAGTTCCTGAAACAGTCCTGTAAAGAAGATCCTGTTATCTGCGCAGGTGTAATCCTTCCTGCAGCCCATGCGGCTGAAGGTTTTCATGAAGCGCAGATAATATGCCGGATTATCCGAAGGCGGCTCCCCCTTGTTCCAGTTCCAGGTCTCCTCCTGCAGATCAACCACGTGGATTCCGCAGTCCCTAAGTTTCCTGCCATGGGGAATTCCTGCATTCCTCACCATGGATAAGGATTTCTCAAAAATCATCGGCGACATCACCGCGGATCCCACGGAGAGATAGACTCCACCCTCAAGTCCCTGTACGCTGTTTACATAGGAGAGAAAATCTCTGTCCGCAGTGCGGCCTATTACAGCTCCTCGGTTAGCCGGGTGAGTATATATAATATCATGCCCTATCATGGGGTGACTCGTGAAAGGAACACCTCTGCTGTAAGCAGTCGCCTGGACACTTGTATCCGGAGCTGTATGCTTGATATGCAGAAAGCCTGAAGGAATTTCGAGGGTTTCAAGCACTTCCAGGAGATCCGCTGCGGCAGCTTTTTTCCACAAGGGCAGACCTGATTCCTCACCTGTACCGTAGATTATCTCCTTGAGGTCTTCCCGCTCCGGAATTTCCAATCCGTCATAACTGATCATAGCTCCAACGGATTCGCCATACCCCAGCCCTTCATAAGCACCGACAGCCAGAGCTAAATTAATATAAAGACCTGTCTCATCCCATGTTCCGAATTTTCCTTCCTGGACATTCGTCCTGACATCTTCGCTGCTCTCTCCCTGGTAGGCGAACTCCCAGTCGTGAATTACGCTGGCGCCGTTGGAAGCGAGATGAGTGAACCAGCCGCGTTCAGCAAAGGCAGCCAGGACTCCTCCAAGGCCATTTTTAATGGTATGCGCTCCAAATGCACAGATAACAGAGGCCCCATTCTTATGCGCCCCACGTATTTCATCGGCTATCAGGGATATCCGTTTCTGCAGATGCCGGTCGATGTGCTCCACAGGAGCATAGGGGTCAATTTGCGACTGTCGGATATCAAGCTTGTTCATCCGGTCCTTCAAGGGGTGGGGATGCAGTTCTTTTCTGTTAAAAAGATGTTCTCGTATCATGATATCCACCCTATCCACTGGGATACGAGTTCTATACAGGAGAAATCCGGAATAAGCAGATCCGCACCGGCTAGAACCAGGCGCTCCCGTTTCGCCTCATTCCTGCCGAAGCGCTGTCGCTCATCACTCAGCATGCCCACGGCGACCATACCATGCTTACGCGCCTCACGGATTTCCACAGGACCATCTCCAAAAACTGCACAACGTTCAGCAGCGGCGTCAGGACGCTCCTCGATTTTTTCCAATATCCCCTTCATAACCATCTGCTTGGGATCCCGGCTTACATCTCCCACTGATCCGTAGATTCCCCCGTTAAAATAGTCGGCATATCCCAACAGGGCGGCCTCTTTGCGGACATCTTCCTGGTCTGTGCCGCTGGCAAGATACAGGGTTACTCCCTTCTCCCGCAGGGTCCTCAGGAAATCGACAGCCCCCTTCATAGTGACATCCTCCAGGGATAGCTGGCCGGACTGAAACCGCTCCGTCTTTTTATGTACGTTTTTCATGAGCATTTCATTATAGATGTTTTTGTATTCCGCGGGGGACAGGATTTCGTTTCGAGGTATGAAGCCGCTTTCCTGTATCAGGTCAACTAACTCATACATCTGAATAAGCGTCTGTACTCCTGTGGTTTTGCTTATCAGTTGATCAGCCTTAAGTTCAATTTCTTTGAGAAGCTCAGAAGAGAGATTCGAATAGGCGCTCCCTGCAATACTCATGACCATCATCCGTTTCATCACCTCTTCCCAGCCTTGACGGAGTGTGGAAATTGTGCCGTCATGATCAAAGACAGCGGCTGCAGGATATGCATGGTCAAAACTTCCCTCAAGGGAGCTGCGGATCACTTCAATATCTGTTTCTGGAAGGAGTTCTGCCAACCGTTTGTCCCGTGCAAGTTCCGGATTGTACCGATAGTCCCCCCGTTCATGAATCTCAAGCACTTCATCAATGGTGGGGTGGCCCGTTTCATACAGGGTCTGGACGCTCACGCCTGCTGTCTCATTTCCGACTTCAGCAGCTTCACCCAGAGAAGCCCCTGCTGCCAGGGCCATGGCCAAACCGGCAATAAAGGCATCCCCCGCTCCCACGGCATCAATGGATTTAATAATATGCAGTCCCAGCACGGTGTGCATGGTTTCTCCGTCATAGCTTACAGCTCCATCTTCTCCCCTGGTAATAACGACGGGCTCTCTCCAATGGTCATGCAGCCAAAGCAGCAGATCACTGTCATGTATGTTCCTGATTTTCTGTGCCGATGCTTCCTTATCTGTTGCGTTCCCTTCAGCTTTTCCATCCTGCTGATACTTTCCATCCTGCTGATACTTTCCATCCTGCTGATACTTTCCATCCTGCTGATTTCCATCCTGCTGATGGTTCCCAAGCAGTTGATGATAGGAGGCGTATAATTCCCGGGCTTCATGATTGTTCAGTTTGTGGATAGTGTGGGTATAGACATCCTGCAGCTTCCTGCTGTCCGTCAGCCACAATTCCCTGTTTCCGGAAGCTCTCATTACTTCATTAAGACTCTTCTGGAAGTACGGATTATGCAGCCCCTGCAGAACCTGTTCATTTATAATAATGATATCATAGGCATGAATATTCCTTTTCAGTTCCAGAATCAAGGAATCTATCGTGTTCGCATCAGGGGTATTGTAATTGCCGATATCATAGCGAGGGAGTTCATTATCCTTATCATATACCTTGTGATATACATGGGTCAGCCAGCCCTCTTCCTGTACAAACATGCCTTTCGTGCGGATCTGCTCCTGCAGCAGCAGCTCACGAACTATCATACCGAAATAATCACTCCCGATGATACCATAGATATCCACCCTTCCTGCACCAAGCCGTTTGCAGTTAACGGCAACATTGCCAGCGCCTCCGAGTTCATGCTTGAATGCACTCACCGCATTGGTTTTGAGACCGGTTTCTACTGATACTTCCGTATTGTCATTATGTATAAAATAGTAGGTATCCAGGCAAATGTCGCCAATTACGGCAATAACTGCGTTCTTATTATGCGATAGTATCGTTTGTAGATCCATGCTGTCTCCTATATGCATTTGGATACAAAAATGATTGATATTACGGGACTGCTAGTAAAAACCAAACAGCTTGAATGTACCGCTCTATCATGGTATTTTTGAGACCGGTTACATTATTATAGTACGGCAGGAGGTCCAAATTGTCAACAGAATAGCGACGATAATTCTTGAAGCTTCAGCATTGCTTTTTTTACTAAAGTTATACATGCATAACATATATTTTCGATTAATTCATTTATTATCATACATATAACTGCACTATTCCCTTATTGCTTTTTCTAGAATATCAGGGTACTATATGAATCACAGGCTAAGATGTTTATTCAGGCTCAGACATTATCCTAAAGGAATACAGAGAAAATATTGTATCGTTTTTGATACCGGTTACATACATGTATACAGAAAAAAAATGTAACTAGAATTCAGCATGTATTTCATCTGCAGAGGTTTTTTACATGAAAAAAGTTACCATTAAAGACATAGCCGTGGAAGCAAATGTCTCAAAAGCCACTGTTTCACGAGTCCTTTCCCACCCGGAACAGGTTAATGTAAAGACCCGCAGAAACATACTGGATATCATGGATAAGCACTCATATATCCCCAATCAGCTAGCCCAGGGCTTAGCAGGGACACTTACCAGAACGGTGGGGGTCGTTATTGATGAGCTTTCAAACTTTTTCTTTATTGAAATTGCAGAAGGGGTGGATCGAATCCTCAGTTCCAATCAGTACTCCATGCAGCTGTCCAGTTCCCGCTGGATCCAGGAACGGGAAACAGATATTGTCCGCTCCCTGATCAGCAGCCGTGTAGACGGTGTACTCTTGGCTCCGGTAGCTCCGGAATCGGCATCAATCCAGCTGCTGAAAAAATCAGGCACCCCTTTTGTCATCATGAACTGCATCCCGGAAGATCCATCCCTTGCCTATGTTTCCTGCGATAATATTGCCGGAGGACGCCTGGCGGCTCAGTATGTTAATACACACCCCCGAGAACAGACCATCATGGTAACTGGCTACCACCATCAATCCCTTCAGGACCGGATAAACGGCTTTTCTCAGGAATACAGCAATGCTGCGGAACTGAAACATTATCCCAATATCCGTACCTTTGAAGACGGATATGAGCTTATTCCCATTCTTCTGAACCGAGATAGTATTGACCGAAGAAAAACCACCCTCTTTGTAACTAACGACAATGTGGCCATAGGCATTATTCAAGCTCTCCTGGAACGGGGCATATCAATACCACAGCAGGTTTCAGTTATCGGCTATGATAATATACGGCTGTCAAATCTCTCCCGAATACCCTTAAGCACCGTTTCACAGTCTATCAGGGATATGGGCCGCATTGCCGCTCTTGAGCTCATGGAAATGATCAAAGATCCTTCCCGAAAGCCGCCTCAGCATTTAATAAAACCTGAACTGGTGGTCCGCAAATCCAGTTGAGTGCTGTTTTAGGCTAGGCTGCACTATACTGCCCTAGACTATACTGCAGCACTGCGCCGTGCTGATCTGTACTCAGCTGTGCTTGCAGAGTGTCCGTGAAAAGTATATGATGAGCCCCGAAATCCACTTTTCCCGCACTACATAGACAGCAGCAGGGATGCACAAGGGGGCGGAATTGTCACAAGCCTGGTACGAAAAAGCAGTATTTTACCACATCTATCCCCTCGGTTTCTGCGGGGCTCCTGAAAAGAACGACTTCACCTCGCCTCCTGAACCGCGGCTGAAAAAAATCATCCAGTGGATTCCTCACATGAAGCACCTGGGCATTACTGCCCTCTATCTCGGCCCGGTCTTTGAGTCTGCTAGCCACGGCTATGATACAAGTGACTACTTCACCGTGGACCGTAGGCTGGGAACAGCCGAAACGCTGCGCGAAGTCATCAGCAAGCTCCATGAAAATGATATTCGAGTAATCCTGGACGGAGTGTTCAACCATGTGGGCAGAGATTTTTTTGCCTTCACCGACCTCCTTCATCAGCAGCAGAACTCTATGTTCCGTGAATGGTTTAAGGACATTGATTTCAGCCGGAAAAGTCCCCTGGGGGACCCTTTTTCGTATCAGGGCTGGCAGGGTCATATGGAGCTGGTTAAGTTGAACGGTGCTTACAGCTATGTGCAGGAGCATCTTTTCTCGGCCATACGCATGTGGAAGGAGACCTTTGAGATTGACGGGCTGCGTCTGGACGCTGCGGATGAACTGCACGATGAGTTCATACTGAACCTATCCCACTTTGCAAAGGAGTTGAAAGAGGATTTCTGGCTCATGGGTGAGCTTATCCACGGCGATTACACAAAACTGCTGGGACCGGATAAACTGGATTCCCTAACCAATTATGAATGCTGGAAGGGACTCTACTCCAGTCATAACGATGGGAATTATTTTGAAATTGCTCATTCTCTGAAACGTCTGTTCAATCCTAGCGATGGGCTCTGCAGGGATGTGCAGCTCTACAACTTTGCTGATAATCACGATGTGAACCGCGTCGCTTCGCTGCTGCATGATCAGCGACACCTATACCCTCTCCACCTCCTGCTTTTTACCATGCCCGGAATTCCGTCCATCTATTACGGGAGTGAATGGGGTATACAGGGAAGGCGAAGCAGCACCAGCGATGCCCCGCTGCGCCCTGAACTGGAACTCCCGGAACTTGAAAAAGTCCCAGAAAATGGAGAGGTGCGGGATTTGTATCCGCACCGAGACCTTGCAGAAGCAGTCAGCATATTCTCACAGCTCAGGGAGCAGCTTCCGGCTCTGCAGATCGGTAAATATAAGCAAGTGTATGTTGCCTCTCAGCAGTTCGCTTTCCTGCGCTTCCTTGAACAAGGGGGAAATGCTGTTCTCATAGCTGTTAATGCAGAAGAGAAGCCGGCGGAAATCACCTTGGACGTATTTGCCATTTCCGAAATCTGTTCTGCTGAACAGTCTAATTCTGGAACACAGCTGGAAAGTATTTCCTTAAGGGATCTTCTCAATCCTGAATTTTCCCCTGCCCAATACAATCTGAAAGAGAATACCGTATCACTGATAATCCCCGGAAATTGGGGATGCATGTTTGAAATTACTTGTTAAGCATGCAGTAAGCAGGTACTTCGGCGGCATTTTTGTCAAGCACGTATCTCAACTTCGAACTTTTTACCCCTTGGTATTCTACGTCCCTTAGTATGTTAAAAAAATCCAGTCATAAGTACAAATTGTCCTTATCATCAGAATCATCATCTGATATAATTACAGACCATGGGTAAAAAAAATGATATCGGCAAAATGAGGATATTCTGGATCAAGGATCAGAAATCCCTCCCTCCCCGACCAGAGAATCCTGAAAGGTATCCTGAGCATGATATCCGTCACTGGTATGATCAGGAATATGCTGCTTTCTACACGCATAAAAAAAATATCCCTCAACAGCGATTTGACGACACACCGCGGGGCAAGAAGGTTATCTGCATCTACCCGGGAAATCATCCCTACATGGACGACCTCAGGGAAGGGGCCAAAAAAGTCGCCGATATGTACGGTATTGAAACGCAGTTTTATACCACCAGCTGGGATAAACGTCTTCAGACAAAGAAAGTGGAAGACGCGATACAGAAAAGACCGGACCTGATTATCATGGTACCGGAAAATACAAATTCCTGCGAAGATCACTATAAAAGAATCAACGAAGAGAACATACCCATTATCTGCAGTAATTCGCTGCCTGAACCCGCCGTATATCAGCATATTCTAGCCTGGACCGGTCCAGATGACTGGGGTCAGTACCGCCTGCTCGCCCGCGAATTTGCTGAATTGATGAACTACTCCGGAAATTATGTCATTGTGCGGCACATGCCGGGAAGCTCATCATATAACGCCCGAACCTGGGGTTTTGTGTCGGAATTAAACATCATTGCCCCGGATATCAAGCTGCTAGAAGCTGAGACATCATACCTTGATCCTCTCTTTACGGAAAAACTTGTCGGCACCTGGCTGGATAAATTCGGAGATTCAATACATGGTATTGTTAGTTCAGGGGGAAGCCCACTGCAGATGGCAATTAATAATGTCCTCATGGATTATAAGCGTGAAGATATGATACGGGTATCCGTAGGAAGCTGTGAAAAAATATTTGATATCATCCAGCAGGGGGGAGTGCATGCCGTAGCTTACCAGACCGGAGATATGGACGGCGCTCTAGCTATGCAGACCGCTGTTGACTGGTTCAGCGGTTTTAAGATTGAACCCGTAAGATTCCTGCCCCGTTTTATTGTGACAAGGAAAAATGTCCAGGATTTTATTGAAAAAAAAGATGCCGTCCCGGTGCTGAATGACGAACTCCTGCAGAAATCCATCGAAAAAATGGATATTAAAGGGGTGGACATCTTTTTTCAGGATTTGTTTGCCTCTTTGAGCAATGTGAAATTCATCAAAGAGGAATTTGTCCGAGGCTATATCATTCAGCTTTTTTCTGTGCTGATTCAGAATTTAAAGAACAGCGGCGTGGAACTGCATGAATTTTTTGATGATTATGAAGGAATCTACAAGCATCTCTTTGATCATCAATCCATTGAGCAGTCATTTCTCTGGATACAGTCCACCGCTAAGGAGATAATTCGGCTCATGCAGAAAAAATTCTCCCAACTGAACACAGTCTTAAAAGTAATTGATTATGTGGATAATCATTACACATCTCCCATCTCCTTAAAGACAATAGCGGATAGCTTTGACGTCTCTCCCGCCTATCTCGGTCAGCAGTTCAAAAAGGAGAAGGGAGTCAGTTTCAGTAATTATGTTAACTCCATCAGGATAGAAAAAGCATCGGACCTGCTGAAAAATACGAATCTTTCAGCAAAGGACATTGCTCTGTCCGTAGGCTTTTCTGACCACAACTATTTTTACAGGATTTATAAAAAATATACCGGCACATCCCCTACTGAATTCAGGGAGAATCTTTATCTGCAGAGAGCAGAAAATTCTCCCGATTGATCAGCGATCTGAGGATCAATGTATTTCAGGTATATCATAGGATCCCAAATTCAGGGGATACTTCCCGTAGCTTCTAATCAAATTCAGTACATATTCATAGCGCTCCGCTGATACATTGGAGGGAACAGAATGATCTGACTGCATGATATAACCGCCACCTTTAGCAGCATTCATTTTGGTCAGAACCTCAGTTTTCAAATCTTCCAAATCTGCAGTCCCCCAATGAAGGGCATCAATATTACCGCAGAATGCAATATCATGACCAAACTTCTTCCGTTTATCGATGACATCCATCCCGGATTTCGACTCCAGGGGATTATACACATCCAGTCCCATTTCAATCATATCAGGGAAAATATCCGTTGCATTCCCGCAGCCGTGATAAATAACCGGCAGATTCTGTGAATGACAGTAATCAATTACTCCTTTCACACAGGGTTTGAAGAACTTACGCCACATCTTCGGAGAGAAGAGCATTCCATTAACGTAGGCGACATCACCCCAGATAACCATACCATCAAGCAGGCCGTCTGCAGCTGCAATCTGCGCTTTGCAGAGTTCAATATTGAACTCCGTAACCCTGTCAAGAAATATCTTCATTTCATCCGGGTAGAGTGCCAGCCACATAAGCATGTTTTCACTACCGATGACTCTCCAGCCGAATTCGTGACTTTCACAAACTGAGCCGTATACAGGCATTTCCGGGTGGAGGGCCTTTATCCCGTCTATCCAGGGCGGAGTATTTCGGTGAATTCGGTCCCCGACTCCGGCAATCTGGTTGTCACCGCCGGAAAAGAAGCGACGGTCATCCCAGGGATCATCAAATGTGAATGCCAGGGCTTTCTCAATGGTATTCGTTTCAAAATGCTGGAAATAGGGCATCTCCGCCCCATCCTTATGGCGAATCACAGCTTCAAAACCGGTTTTTAAGATAACATCTTCCTCGGTCTCCTTTATCACTTCAAAGGATTTGATGTGCGGATCCATATTGGGCATGGTGCAGATCCAGTCCAAGTCGTAGTACTGATAGGGTGAGGCATCCTTGGGCAGGCCCAGCTCCTCCTGCCAGCGGGCTATGAAGGAGGACCAGAAAAAGTCGCTTACAGGCACCTGATCTCCTTCTTTATGATTAATAGCATTATTCATGCGGTTCAGCTTTTTTCTGCAGTTCCTGCTCCGTTCCATTACTCACTCTCCAAATTCATCTTTTTTGAATATGATTATTTCTGATCTAAACAAGCTTGGATCATTCAAATCAAATTTCCGGTGTTTTCTAATCGAACTTAATCGAATTTAATCGAATTTAATCGGGCTTAATCGAATTTAATCGAGGTGATACACCTCTTTCATTTCCGCCCACCACTCGCCCTCTTTCCTCGTTTCCAAGGGACGCTGCATGGGTTTCATGATAGCCCACCACTCCTGAGTCTTAGGGTCATCCGCCATTTTCTGCATATCCGCATCAAAATCGTCTCCGACATACTCAAAATAGGAAAAGAGATAATCATCCTTCAGATATATGGAATAATTTGTGATATTGCACTCTCTAATTTTTTGATTTATCTCAGGCCATGGATTTGCATGGTACTGCATATATGAGTTTATAGAGTCAGGATCCACTTTAATAACTTGACCGAATCGTTTCATTTCTTTCATCCTTCTTTACATGGTTTTTCGCAAGCATAGCAGCAGGAAGACGCACATGCGCCTTCCTAGCTGATAATTACTGGTCTATCAAACCTGATCTATCAATCCTGATGAACAGCATTCTTACCACTGAGCGGGCATAAAATCGTCTACATCGGACTGGGTAATGATATGCTTGGGCAGATAATTTACTGGAGGAATGTCCTCACCATTAAACCATTCAACGGCGGTGTAGAGTGCAATCGCACCATCACCTTCAGCAGACTGATAGGTAATTGCTTCAGCGTCCCCTGCTTTAACAGAATCCATTCCTGTTTTACTGTTACCAGCAGCGGCAATAACAATATCTTCTCGACCTGCATTCTCAATTGCTTCCAGGGTTCCTGTCATGGAGAAACCGTCTCCAGCTAAGATCAAACCATTGAGCTCATCACCATATTTAGTTATCCATGCGGATACAAGCTGCATCGTTCCTTCTGCTTCAAGATTTGCTGTATCCATATCAAGAAGCTCCATATCCGGTGCATATTCTTTCAGCTCAGTAATAGGAGCATAGGTTCTGGCGAAAAAGGGAGAAGAACCTGGCATATGTCTTACAATTGCATAACCGCCTTCCTTGCCTAATCTATCTGCAAATCTTCTTGCAAGCAGTCTGAACTGACCCCAGTCATCGGGTCCTGTCCAAGCCAGGCAGTACTTCATAGCTTCATCCACCGGAATGGTGTTGGAAGTGATTACAGGGATATCCGCCTGGTTTATCTTTCTCAGAAGCGGTGTACATGCCGTAGCATCAACAGGAGCAAAGATAATCATATCCGGACGTTCATTAATAGCCTGGCTGGTCTGCTGAGACTGCAGATCCTGGTTCCAGTTTGAATTAAAAATCTTGACTTCCATATCATAAGCTTCAGCAATAGCCTTGAAGCCGTTTACATAGGCAGTCCAGTATGGGTGATCTCCCGCTTTCATGAGAACTACTTTCTTACCAATAGCCCCATCTCCAGGAGATTTCGGCTGCGATACTTTTTCAGTTGTCCATCCGGCGTATTCGATATCCCACCAATGACCGGCATCATCTTCAGGCAGTGCTGAAGGATCGCTGGGACGCTCAGGTACATCCTTGGGTTCTCCGGGCAGAATCAGCGGCTGACCGTCTGAACCCATCAACGAGAACACATCTACTTCCAGTGATTTTTCCAGATTGCCTTCTCCCGCAGCTGCTTCTTCCTGATCCCCTGCAGCAAATACCAGAGCTGCCGTCAAAGCGAACATACAAGCTAAGAGTATAGCTTTTCTCATTTTCATCATAGTTCCTCCTGTTTTTTACTCTATAATATAGAGCATTTTTTCAAATTTTCTTTTATACGTATTCCCTCTTTTGTGAAGGAAGGTATCCCTTGTGTTTTTTCAGTGAAACCTCTTTTTTCCTGTATACGGTGTCACAAAACTTTGTGATGGGCTCTTGAACAGCCCGAAGACGCCGTTTTCAGTCTTTCTACATAGTCAAAATTGCTCTACCACTAAACTTTATGCCAGCATTCAAGCTTTACTCTTCTCCAATTCCTGGAGAAGATTCGGCCGCTGCCCCTTGAGAAGATTCTTCTTATAAACCGTATAGGCCTCATACAGGACAACGAGCGCTAGGATAATCCCATTAACAAACATCTGGACTTCAAAACCCAGGCCGAAACAGCCAATTCCATTATTGACGCTTATCAGAACAAGTACCCCGAAAAAGGATTTTACAATATCACCCTTTCCTCCTGTTATAAGAGTTCCACCGATAATGACAGCAGCGATGACCTGCAGCAGGGTCTTATTCCCGAGGATGGCATAGGAGGTTACGGAAGCGAGCTTCATTGCAAACAAGGCACCACCCACCGCTGCGAGACCATCACAAATAATAAATCCAATGATGATATACCTGTCCCTGTTCAAGCCCGCCAGCCATGCTGTCTCAGAGTTGCCTCCCACTACAAAAAAACCTTTGCCAAAACGTGTTCTTGTCATCATAAGTGCAAACAAAAGCACTATCGCTATGGTTATCAAAGAAAGGGGAGTAAAAATCCACAAGATCTCACGTTCCAGCATATCTGCCACGCGAAAATCATTGACAGCCTTTGATCCGCCGTCACTGTAGAGGTGCATAAGTCCAAAGGTAATGATCTGTGTCCCCAAGGTGACGATGAAAGAGTTTATTTTAGCCTTTGAAACGAGCAGTCCGTTAACTAATCCAACCATTACTCCTGAGCCTGCGGCGGCAAGAAAACTCCCGGTCCATCCTAGGGACGGTTGAAGTCCTATACACAGCATCCCGGATAACATCAGAACTGCACCGATGGATAAGTCCAGTTGTCCCAGAATAAAAATAATGGTAAAGCCCACGGCGCAAATTGCGGAAAGGCTCGCTCCTGTCAGGATTGTGCGAAAATTATATATTGAGAAAAAATTCGGGGCAAATACAGAGAGGCCGAGGAATAGAAAGACAAGCATGGCCAGAGCTCTGTGTTCATTTAATGTATGCCCCAGATTTTTCCTTGCGGCGGAACTGGATATTGGTTTTTCACTATTAGGCATAATCTTTCCCCTGTTTTCTCAGCTGATACTGATGGATTCCCACCACCAGGATAAAAATAGTTCCTGTGACAATATTCTGCTGAAAGGTGTTCACTCCCATAAATGTCAGGATATTCGTCATCAAACCAATCACCAGAACACCTCCAAAGACTCCGAACATGGATCCCTTTCCACCGCTCTGCATCATGCCGCCCAGGACAACCGCGGTTACCGCTTTAAAGTCATAGCCCTGTCCAAGGTAGAAGACTCCCAGTTTATTCATACTGGTTATAAAAATACCGCCGATGGATGCGCATAAAGCAGTTACAATGAAATTCAGCAGGATCACTTTTGTCACATTCACACCCGTGCTTCTTGCTACATCCCGTGAGGAACCAACAAGTTTAGTCTGCAGCCCGAACTTTGTCCGTGTAAAAACAAACTGCAGAATAAGGAACATGGCAATCATAACAACAACAATCAGGGGAACAGGCCCGATATCCGTTCTGAATATGGCAATAAAATGTTCCGCGATGGCTGAATCTTTGCCGCTGGTTTCAAGTACCTGATCAGGATACAGCTGGCTGTTACTCCAGGCAAAGCGCATGAAGCCTTCCATAAAATAGGCCACAGCCAGTGTCCAGAGGATCGGATTTGCATCAAGCTTCCCAATAACAAGCCCATTCAGCGCCCCGATCAGCATCCCGGCTAAAAGTCCGAGAATTATGGCAGGGACCAGGCCCCAGGGCAGCATCGCCACGGTAATAATTCCGGAAAAAGCCATATACGACGGAATAGCCAGGTCAGCAAGGTTACCATTGTATACGACAAAAGCCATACCGCAGGAAGCTATTCCCAGAAGGGCTACCGCCCTCAGAATATTCATAAAATTTGAACCGGTAAGAAAATTCGGCGATACAAATACCCCGATAATCAGCAGAATACCTGCTATGACATAAATTCCGGCTTTCTCATAAACTCGTCCCAGCATATTCTGCCGATTTCTGTTGAACCGATCAGAATTTACTTCACTTTTCCCCGGCATCCCAGTTTCTCCGTTTTTAGTATTGTGTATAGCAGACATCGCAAACATCCCCTTCGCCGTTAGCCGCTAAAAGCGCGGTCTCTTCAGTCAGCTGCTCTTTATACATCTCTCCGATTAAATGTCCATGGCGCATGACAATAACTCTGTCTGCCAAACCTACAAGCTCCGGCAGATCACTGCTCATCAGCACTATGGTCATTCCTTTATCGGCCAACTCAAGCACGACATCATGGATGGTCGCCTTTGCTCCGACATCCACCCCTCTAGTCGGTTCATCCAGGATAAGTACTTTCGGATCCATGGCCAGACATTTTCCAAGAAGTATCTTCTGCTGGTTCCCTCCGGAGAAACTATTCACCTCCTGCTTCACATCAGGGGGCACTACATTCAGTTTTTCCACCAGATACTGTATTAGTGAATTGGTTGATGATTTTGAAAAGATCCCGAACTTGCAGTGCTCATCGATGACCGATGAGTATAAATTCTCACCCGCCGGAAGTCGGAGAAATAATCCGTCATTCTTCCTATCCTCGGTAAGATATGCCAGTCCATTCTTTATAGTCCTGGGGTATGAACCTGGTTTTAAATTTTTACCATGGATTCTGACTATGCCCTCATCCAGGGGATCTATCCCGCAAATGGAACGGCCAAGTTCCGTCCGACCAGCACCGGCAAGACCAACAATCCCCAGAATCTCACCTTTTTTAGCCTGAAAACTGATATCGTGAAAGAAGCCGTATCTTACCGCATGGTCAACTTCAAGCATCACTTCTTCTTCGGCAGCTCCTTTACGTTTAGCATAAAACTCATCGATAGACTCCCCAACCATCATATGGACAAGATCCGCCGTAGTAACATCATCTACAGGTTTTGTATCTACCCTTTTTCCATCCCGCATGACAGTTACCCTGTCGGCTACCCTGAATACTTCAGGAAGATGGTGAGAGATATAGATGATTGCCATCCCGCTCTCTTTCAACCTTTCTATCAGCTGAAAAAGCAGTTCAACTTCATCTCTTGAGAGAGCTGAGGTAGGTTCATCCATCACCAGAATCTTGGGATCATTGCTCATGACCTTGGCAATTTCCACAAGCTGGGCTTCATGCTGGGATATTTCTGATATTGGTACGCGCGGATCAAGATGTTCTAGCCCAACCTTTGAAAGGATTGTACGTGTCTGATCAATCATGGCGTTCCTGTCTAAAAACAGCCTCTTTTTTACCGGCAGTCGTCCAACAAGCACATTCTCTGCAATGCTGATTGGTCTAGCTAAACTCAACTCCTGATATACCATCCCAATTCCTTTTTTTATGGAATCACCGGGACTATGCAGATTGACCGGTTCTCCAGAAATTTTTATCTCACCGGTATAGTCATTGAAAGAGCCTGCCAGCATTTTCATTAGTGTGCTTTTTCCTGCCCCGTTTTCACCGCAGAGGGCATGCACTTCCCCGGGATAGACAGTAAAATCGACATTATCTACTGCCAGGGTCGCAACAAAGGCTTTTCTCACCTGTATCATTTCCAAAACTGGAACTTTCTCCATATATTCTGTTTCTCCTTCAAAAGCTTAATTCATTTGAATGTTTGCTGTTTCTCTAGATTAAGATGCTTCATAGCATTCTGCAACGTGAAAAATTTTACATAAAACAGCAATAATTTAATATATGATTTTTCAAGTCACCTTCCGGCAAGACAAAAATTTCATAATCTTCATAAAATTTTTACAGACAACTCATTAATTTTTCTACTTTCTCTCCCCCGCCGCTGCTTCTATACTTACATGAAAACATGAGAGCTACACCACCGACGAGCAAAAGTCTGCAGTTAGGCAGCATTAATCGTAAAATTGGCAGTGAGGAGGATATATGAATAGAGTAGACAGCAAAAAGTCAGCAGACAACAGCATCGAAAAAAAAACAGCCCCTGGGGATGCAAAAAAACGGGTAATGACAACATTTCAGCATAAAGAACCTGATATGGTTCCCCGCTGGTGCGGTTCAAGCCCTGAATTCTGGGATAAAGCAAAAAAATATACTGGAATCAGTGATGATGAGGCTCTGTCTCAACGCTTCGGAGATGACTTTAGAAGAGTATACTCTGCATACCGCGGCCCGGAGCATGAACTCCATAACGGCGCTACCTGGTGCAGCCCCTTCGGTGTGGAGAGAACCGGCATTGGCTACGGGCAGCCGACATCCCATCCTCTAGCCCAGGCTGCTTCAATCAAAGATATAGAATCCTATAACTGGCCATCACCGGACTGGATAGATATATCCGGTATACATGAGCAAGCAGCGCCCTTTAAAAACGATTATGCAATCCTGGGGGGAGAATGGTCTCCATTCTGGCATGACGCAATTGATTTAATTGGTCATGAAAACCTCTACTATTTCATGTTTGACAATCCTGCAGCGGCAGAAGCCCTTTTTGAGCATATTACCGACTTCTACTATGAAGGTACTCGCAGGACCTTTGAAGCAACTGGGGATGATATTGATATCTTTTTCATAGGAAATGACCTAGGCGGGCAAACTGGTCCGCTCATAGGGGTGGAGTGGTTCAAACAGTTTGTACTGCCCTCCTTGAAGCGCTTAATCAATCTGGGACACCAGTACAATAAATATGTCATGATGCACTGCTGCGGGGGATTCAGACAGCTGATTCCTTCACTCATTGATGCCGGTCTGGATGGGCTGCATGCCCTGCAGCCGGACTGTGAAGGGATGGATCCCGCCGGGCTGAAAAGGGATTTCGGCAAGGATATCGTTCTGAACGGCTCCATAGATTCCCATAAAACCCTTATTTCCGGCCCTTCTCCAGAGTATGTGGAAGAGGAGACAAAGCGCATTCTGGATATTATGAAACCCGGCGGGAGGTACATCTGTGCAGCAAGTCATGACTATATCCTGGAAGAGACCCCAGTGGAAAACGTATTGGCAATGTTTGATGCTGTGGAAAAATACGGCCGTTACTAAGGGCTTATCATTTTTTCAAACTTTTTTATGGATATTACAGCAGAATGTTTCGGATGTTCAGAATATTTCAAAAGTTCAGAATGTTTCAGATGTTCAGAATTTTTCGGTTATTCATCGCCGACATCTGTATTTCTTATTTGAGTAAAATACTAAAACGACGTATGCAACGGAGGCAGAAATGATTCATGACCCAAGTCATAAACCCGTATATCCCACCGCTGAGGAGATCAAGCTGAAACCGAAGGAGAAGGATGTACTCCGCGGCTTAGCAGCGAAAATTGAGACCTATTCCCGCGATCCAGCCAACAAGGAGCGGGCAGTACTCTGGCAGAAACTGAATGACCTTGAATCCGAACGACCCATGGTCTGGATCAACGAAATCCCCTGGCATGAGATGAACTACCAGGATGAACTGACGCTTCAGACGGAACATCCCTGGGCCCGGGAGCATGAAACTGAACTGCGGCGGAAAATTTATCAGTGGGAGCACATGCAGGGTGATATGGTACTGGACGATTTTATCACCTGCCCGCTGGCCATCTACAGTTCCGATTTCGGCATCATGGAAGAGGTGGATACGGTTAAGACGGATGATGAAAACGATATCTACTCCCGGCATTTTAAGATTCAAATAAAAGAGCCTGAAGATATTGAGAAAATTAAGATGCCTAGAGTGGCTCACAACGAAGAGGCCACAGCATACGCATTCCAAGCCATGCAGGACCTATACAAGGACATTATGCCGGTTCAGAAGCAGGGGCAGACCCATATCTGGTTCACCCCCTGGGACTACCTGATCCGCTGGTGGGGAATTCAGGAGGCCATGATGGATCTTATCCTTCGCCCCGACATGGTGAATGAGGCCGTCTCCCGGATGGTGGACAGCTGGATGATTGAACTTGATCAGTTTGAGG
>JAIPFU010000124.1 GCA_021736505.1 Spirochaetia bacterium
GTAGCAGAAGTGTTTAATAAGAAACTAGTTTTAGATTTTCAGTAGGTGCCAGGAACAACGCATAACAGTGAGTACCTGGCTACGCTTCGCTCCGCCCCAATTGACTCCCCTTGGTCGCCAACTTCGGGTACTCGCGGAACATAGAGAAGGGCTTTACAGTATACGAATTAATTCGCAATGGAGAGTATGTTTTCAATGGCAAAATGGAAATGCATTGAATGTAGAAATTGTGGATTACCACTAACAGGAGATAATTCTGCACAATTCTGGTTAGGACTTCAGGATGATTATGATCTTGAAGAAGAAAGGATAAAAATTGGCGATGAGTTGAGTGGAATACAGCGGATAAAAGTTTCCTGATCGTACAAACTTCCGATAACAGGGCGTATATGCGGCGTTGCTGCGCTCTTTGGCCTTCGGCACATTCGGCATTCGCCGAACGTCATATACGCCCTGTTATCGGAAATGCTCCTCCAAAAGAATAGAAATAAGTATTGACATAATGTATCCTGTGAGATACTATATGTAAAGATGTTTGAAGTACGGCAGACAGAAACATAAAAAAAGTGGTTTAAAGCACTGAGGGATCGAAGAGCAAGAGCGAGAATTGATATACGTATTAAGCGGATATCATTAGGAAACCTTGGTGATGTAAAATCCGTGGGAAAGGGCGTGTTTGAACTTCGAATAGATTATGGGCCAGGATACAGGGTATACTTTGTAGAAAAAAATAGAATGAGAATCATCCTATTAGCAGGGGGAAAGAAATCCACTCAAAATAAGGATATTGAAAAAGCACAAAAACTGGCCAGATTGGTGGAGGATTAGAGATGATGAAAGAAAAAACTACTTTATGGGATCCCGTAGAACACTTTAATAACGAAGAAGATATTGCCGCTTACCTGGAAGCAGCATTAGAGGAAAATGACACAGCTCTAATAGCTGCAGCACTTGGTGATATCGCACGAGCTAAAGGTATGTCAAAAATCGCTGCAGATACAGGTCTAGGCCGGGAAAGTTTGTACAAAGCATTGTCGCCCTCTGGAAACCCAGAGCTCTCAACAGTCTTGAAAATAATCGAAGCACTCGGTTTGCATTTGAAAGCTGTTCCAAGAAGAATAAAGAATGCTGGTTGAAAAAAGATGGTTCTCATTTCGGTTTTAAGTTGATTATGGGCACTTCCGATAACAGCGAGTACCCGGCTACGGCCATTCGCTCTTCGCCCCAATTGGCTCCCTTCGGTCGCTTCGAATACTCGCGGATGTTGTGTAACATGCACCGATTATAGTTGAAGATTAAACAGTAACTTTCATTCTTTTTAGGGTGCCCTACAGGACACCCTCCAATTTTAAGTCAAGCTCAAGCTTCTGACAAAGATCTTTCGTTTTCTTCGTGACCTTAGACAAGTACCATTGATTGTTTATTCGGTTCACTCGTATACCCCTCAAGTAAGAAATCATATCGTTAAACGAATAGGTGCCAGTCAAGTCGGCAGCAGCTATCCGGTCAAGGATAGCATAAAGCATCTGAAGTGCGAGATGGTTGATGAACAATCAGGCTTCATGCGCATGGAGGTCCTGCAGGTAACTTGCACTGTTGTCAAGAACTGTATCGTATGATTTGAACGTTTGTTCTATTTCCTGTCTGGTTTTATTCAGGAGATGGACCTTCTGGCAGTTCAGATCACTGCGATTGGTCTGAAGCACAAATGTACCGATTCCTTTACGATCCTGGAGTACTTCGCTCAGGTCCAGCGGTTTGAGACTCGCAAGCTTTTCATCACTGAGTTTCCCCCTGCCTTTGGCGCGTCGAGCTTCTTCCTTCTTGCGTGCATGTTCGAATGCAGAAGAATCGATCTTCACCCCTTTTGGGACAAAACCATCCGGGGTGAGCTTTCCAATCATCGCACCTGATTTTTTCCGCTTTTTCTTGGTCACGGGATCATAGACACTTTTTCTCTCATAGAGATAGTAATTGCCATTGATGCACTTGATCTCCGTGCCGGAAGGTCGATCGAAGTTGGTTACTCAGTCTGGTTTTCTTGAAGGCTTCTGCATATAAATGTCTCTCTATTTAGGTATCCCTTGTTATACGCTTTTCCCTCCTGATTGTCAATTTATTTCATTCTTTTACAAGATTTTATAGGTTCGGTTAAAAATGGGGCACCCTGAATTATGAAAGTTACTGATTAAAGGTAAAAAAAGACAATTTGACATATGATAGTAAATACGCTATCATTGTTTTATGGAAAAAGATTTATTATCAAATCCTAAGAATGTCAAATTCGATGATTTAATAAATATATGTACAAAATATTTCGGACCCCCAAGAATAAAGGGTAGTCATCACATTTTCAAAACTCCCTGGAAAGGGGATCCAAGGATAAACATACAAAAAGATGGAAAGATGGCAAAACCATATCAAGTAAAGTTAGTAGTAAAAACGCTGAAGAAATTGGAGGTGAAAGATGAAAACCTGCGAATTGACTGAGAAATATACATATAGAGTAGAATGGTCTGAAGAAGATAAAACTCATATAGCCAGATGCCTTGAGTTTCCTTCACTAATGGCTCATGGAGATACAATTGAAAGTGCATTAAATGAAATAAAAGAAGTGGTACAGAATACAATTGAATGGATGGATGCAGAAAATGAGAGAATTCCAGAACCATTTGGACTGAAAAAATATAAAGGAAACTTAACCTTGCGTGTACCAGCAGAAGTGCATAAGAATTTAGTTATTAAATCAGCAGAAGAAGGTGTATCTGTAAATCAGTATATTCTTTCAAAAATTTCATGATTTAGAGCACGTCACTTAACAGCGACTACCCGGCTTCGCTCCGCCCCAATTGGCTCCTGTTGGTCGCCAACTACTGGTACTCGCGGAACGTTGAACAAAACCGCCTAAAGGCGGTGGCTTTCCGGAAGTTTCGGCATGAACGCTGAGGGTTTATCCTTGAAGAAAATTCTTCAAGGAGGTCTTTATGCAAGACTATCTTCAGCGCTATCAGAGGGATCTGGCTCTCCGGGGTTACAGTGAGCGGACACAAATCCATTATTTGGGAAATCTGAGACAGTTTCTTAAGTACGCAGCGGTTTAACGGGAGATTCCAGGACGAGAGCGGATTAAGGATTACCTGTTTTATCTGATCCATCGCATCGCTCTATCGAATCATCGGATTCTGGCGGTAGAGGATGATGCTGTCACCTTTCAATGGAAAGATTACGCCAGGGGCAACAAAAAGCGGGCAATGGCCATCAGTGCTGATGAGTTTCTCCGCCGGTTTCTGCTCCATGTTGTGCCATCCCGGTATGTACGGATTCGTTACTACGGGATTATGGCCAACAGGAATCACCGGAAGAACCGAAACTTGTGCAGGCAGTTTTACCAGATGGAAGATGAAGAAGAGCCGCCGGCAGAAACCTGGGAAGATATCCTGGAAAAAGTGACAGGCCGGCATCCTGGTATCTGTCCTCATTGCCAGAGAGGTCGTCTTCGGTTATCCGCCGAGAGTCCTTCCCGCAGAGATCGCTCCCCACCGGAGAGAGGAAAACGAATATGTTTATTCTTCCATGACAGTAAGCCTCACCCTCTGACGTCAAGAAAGAACTGTCCTTTGACCCAACAAAACCAGTCAAATCTTTTGAAAAACTCTTATTCTTCTGGTAGAATGATGCAGTAGAAGAGCATGGGCAAGGAGGCTTTATTGAAAATCCTTATTGCTGATCTGATTTTCGGGGGGGGGGCAGGAACCGCATTGAAACTCCTTGGTACGGCGGTTTCGTACAACTCGAAGTGCATCTCCCCCGGGAGTCGGAAAGATACGCTCCTATGGGTTATCGGAAATTTGGACAATGTGACGAGCGTTACTAACGCTTGACAATACTAAACAATGGCGTTAGTATTGATAATGATCGTTAGCTTTGCATCAAAAGAGACGGAAAAAATATGGAAGGGCAATAAATCATTAAAACTTCCACTTGAAATACAGGCTATTGCGCGCAGGAAGCTGAGGATGTTGAATAATGCAAGGAATCTAAAAGATCTAAGAATACCACCAAATAATAGATTGGAATCTTTAAGAGGTGATAGACAAGGTTTTTACAGTATACGAATTAATAAACAGTGGAGGATATGTTTCAAATGGGGAGACGGAAATGTATCTGAAGTAGAGATTATTGACTATCATTAAGAGGTGAAAGATATGGAACGTTTACCAAATATACATCCTGGAGAAATACTTAAGGAGGAGTTCTTAGATCCTTTTGAAATAAGCGCGTATAAATTATCCAAAGAGATAAAAATACCTCAGACGCGGATATCACAGATAATCAAAGGGAATAGGCGCATTACCGCAGATACAGCATTGAGATTATCTGAGTTCTTTGGCAATTCGCCTCAATTCTGGTTAGGCATCCAGGATGATTATGATTTAGAGGAAGAGCGGATTAAAATAGAGGAAGAATTGAAGCAGATAAATCGAATAGTAAAAGCCTCTTGAGATGTCCAAACTTCCGATAACAGCGAGTACCCGGCTCCGGCCGTTCGGCCACCGCCCAAATTGGCTCCCGATGGTCGCCAACTTCGGGTACTCGCGGAACGTTATAGACAATACCGCGCTAAGACAGAAAGAAGAAGATAAAATGAAAAAGCGGAAGATCTTAAAATCCCCGCGCCCGGGTTGCTTGGGCGAGCAGTAAATCTATTATTTGCGACCAGCCCCAAGAAGCCGGCGTCCATGCCGGGCTAAGAAGAAAGAGGATATAATGGCTAAAGCAAAAAAAGCGAACAACAAAAAATCCAAATCTATAGAAGAAACGCTGTGGGATTCAGCGAATAAGCTTAGGGGCTCTGTGGAGCCCGCCGAATATAAACATGTTGTTTTGGGACTTATTTTCCTTATATGATGAACTATCTTTATAATTTTAGCTATGATAGTTTTTAGGATATGATTATGACCGAAACAAACCGCTTTTGTCCATAATGACTACAGCCGTGAGATTCCACCCAAGTTTGAGATTTTTTCCGACCGGATTGAGATCACATCAGCAGGATCATTGCCCGAGGGGCTGAGCAGGAAGGATTTTTTTGAAGGCTTTTCCATTCCCCGAAACAAGGAGTTGATGCGAATTTATAAGGATTTAGAGATGGTAGAACAGTTGGGTTCAGGCGTTCCGCGTATTTTGGAACATTATA
>JAIPFU010000125.1 GCA_021736505.1 Spirochaetia bacterium
TACCGCCATTTTGTTGTCTTTACTGCCGGGAATTACCGCGTGAGGAACGGCCAGCAGAGTGATCAATCTGGTAGAGAGGGAGACTTCCCGCTTCTGAATCAGTGCCTCTATCTGATCCGCATCAATCCCACCCAGATCTTCAGCCACAGCAGCACAAAGCTGTTGTATAACATCGTCCTTGCTGACCTGCTGATCCGCCGAGTAAATAAAGATTGAGTCTTCTGAAAGCATGCGACTGAAGATTGTCATTACCTTAAATAATACCTCAAAGAAATCCCTTGTCAAGGATTGGGTTAAAGTCCTGCAGCGGACTTAGAGAAACTGAAAACCAGCTAGGGCTGCGGACACATGCTAGGGGAAAAATCGAGCGGAACAAGTCCATAGGATCTGTTTTTATCTGTTAACCTGCAATAAAAAAACGGAGCCCGTGCCATCATGTTCCTCCTTACAAAAAATTACATTTTGTGTAACTTTTGTGTAACTATTGGATATATAATGAAACGCCTCCGTTGTTCGGTCGGCAGCTCAATGCAAGATAATTCTCTGCATTGAAAATAATAATGTAGTGCTGCAGACTGGACTTGAACCAGCACAGGATAAACTCCCACTAGCCCCTCAAGCTAGCGTGTCTACCAATTCCACCACTGCAGCAATTGAACAATGCTAACTTACACATTTAGTGCAAATTAGTCAATATCATTTTCATTTTTTGTCCGCTTGACATATCATTTTCACTTTTTGCCTGCAAGCACTTTTTTCAGCAGCCATTGTAAAACCTGACTTTCTTCTTTACATCTTTATTTACAGACATATGTTTATTTATTTACAGACATATGTTTACCAAATATTCAGATCTGCTCCTTCATGGCAGCAAACCACTCTTCAGGAAGCGGTTGCGGCCGACCATTCTGCAGCGATACGCAGGCAACTTTTATGCGAATATCAGCAATACTGTTTCCACCGCGTTTTATCCTCTGTTCCAGGATAATAGAAAAGCGCTTAAGAGACAGCACCCGAGTCTCCACCCTCAGCAGATCATCAAGAACGGCGGGCTCATGGAAATCTATCGAAAGCGAGTGCACAATAAAGCCGAAAGCCTTTTCCTTCAAATGCTGCTGCTGTTCTATTCCCAAGTCTCTAATAAATTCTGTCCTTGCATGTTCCGCCATATCCAGATAGCGACTATGATACACGATCCCGCCGGCATCAGTATCACTATAATACACCCGCACATCAAACGTATGGAACGGCCTGCTTTGAGAAGCATCAGCAGAAGCGGAGGCATCAACAATATTGGAATTCCCTGGTGATGCTGACGCTCCGGGATCCGCCTCTTCTCTTTTCTTATCTTCAAGCATACGAATAAACCTCCATTGTCCTATTACTACCCATTAGTACATGTATAGCATCTTTCTTCAATGCTCAACAATGATGATACGCAGATTTTGCTCCGCTTCATTTCGGTTTTCCTTGCTCACATTATTGTGAGTACTTCACTGTTTTTTTATTGTGTTTTTTCCCGGATGCTGGTATCTTATCTTCATGACTTTAATGAACAGACTAACGAATGCCCTTCTTAAAACAGCCATACGAATACTCTGCAGGGTTGATGATTCCGAATTGAAAAAGGTCCCGCAAAAGGGTCCCATGATCATCATCGCAAACCATATATCTTTCTATGAGGCTCCAATAATATACCTCTATCTTCGCCCGAGAAGAACCATCGCTCTAGCCAAAAAGGAGCTATGGGATTCATTTGCCACCCGCAAGCTCATGGAGTGGTGGGAATCGATACCCATTAACCGGGGATCTATGGACCGGGAGGCCCTTCGAAAAAGTTTTCAAGTTCTCGACGACGGCGACTTTTTCTGCATCGCCCCGGAAGGTACGCGGAGCCGCACCGGGCAAATACAGAGAGGTAAAGAGGGCACCGCTTTTATCGCTACAAAAAAAGACGCCCCCATTCTTCCTGTAGCCCATTTCGGCATAGAGAATTTCACAAAGAACATTAAGAGACTAAGAAGGACTCCTGTCACATTTAAAGTGGGAAAACCCTTTGTCATAACGGAAAAACGACGATTTTCAGCCCAGGAGCGTCAGCAAATCAGCGATGAAATGATGAGACGGCTAGCTTCACTCCTGCCTGAGCACATGCAGGGCTACTACAAGGACAGCATACATGATGAATACCGATTCACAAGGGAAGTTGATATGTAGATAAAGAATTATGCTTTATGCTTTGTTCTTTATATTTTCTTCATATTTTCTTCACATATTCAGGATATGATACTAATAATTAATATCATATCCATTAAAAGTCAGTTTCTGTTGTTTGGGGAAGGATGACATGATACTGCCAAAAGGAGGCTGGAACGTATGGCAAAAATACGATCCGCAACAAAAATTTCACGACTCCGTTTAGGCGTACAGATTTTTTTCTTTCTCATTGTGACACTGGTCATCCTTGCGCATACCCTTGAAGAAACGGGAAGAACAATCCCTCTTTTCAGCGGAGCATCGCTTCATGCAGTATGCCCATTCGGCGGCGTAGTAACCCTCTATAATCTCATAAGTGATGGAACATATATCCAGAAGATTCACCCCTCTTCCATCCTGCTGATGATTTTCGTTGCTGCTACTGCGGTTCTCATAGGGCCCTTTTTCTGCGGCTGGATGTGCCCATTCGGCTCATTTCAGGAGTGGATTGGGAGAATAGGCAAGCGCATATTTAAGAAACGATACAATCACTTTGTTCCCAAGCAGCTCGACAAGCTCCTGCGCTATCTCCGGTATGCTGTGCTTATTTGGGTGCTGGTGATGACAGCCGTAACTGCCAAACTTGTATTTGAAGCGTATGATCCCTACTATGCCCTTTTCAATTTCTGGACAGGGGAAGTAGCAATCACGGGATTTATCGCCCTGGGGCTGGTAGTTCTTCTGACGCTATTTGTGGAGCGACCATTCTGCAAATACGCCTGCCCCTACGGAGCAGTATTGGGTATTTTCAATTTTTTCCGTATATTTGCATTGCGAAGAAATGAGCAAACTTGCATAAACTGCAAGATTTGCGACAAGGTCTGTCCCATGAATATTGAAGTATCTTCGAAATCGACGATTCGGGATCATCAATGTATCTCCTGCTATGCCTGTACCAGTGAAGCCTCCTGCCCTGTTGATGACACTGTCTCCTTTACACCAGTAAAGTACGGAGGAGATCCAGCTAGTTCAGAAAAGGTCCATCCCAAAACACCAGTAACACCAGGTGCTGTAAAAAACAGAGTAAACGGGGAGGATGTATGAAACTAACAGCTACTAAGGCAGCCGGGATCACCCTGCTTATAATCCTCGGTGGAATTCTTGTTTCTCAATCCATGGGATGGTGGAAAACGCAGAAATCCAGGGAGCCAAAACTGATTGCCGATGGAGAATTCGCCGGCAGTTATGATCCCGGTGATATTCGCGGGTCCTTCTATTTCTCTGAAGTGGAGGATGCTTTTACTGTTCCTTCTGATATACTTGCCCGAGCTTTCGGCCTGCCGCTGGACACGGTTGATACAGGAACATACCAGACGAAAATTCTGGAAGGAATTCTTGGTGATTTTGTCGGAAGCATGGAAGTAAGTCCGGAATTAGAAGCTGGTCTGGACTATGAAATTGGTACGGACAGTGTTCGATGGTTCACAGCTCTTTTTAACGGTCTTCCCTACGATCCGGAGGAGACCACACTTCTCCCCCTGCGGGCATTGGACCTGCTGCTCCAGGAAGGAAAGATTGATACCGAAGAGTACAGCAATTTACAGAGCCATGCAGTCTCCCTCGATGATATTGCCGGCTTGGATATTCATGAAGCCGTCTTTGAGTACCTTTCCCTTCAGCCTCCCACCGAAGATTCGCTTACCGGTGAAGCTGCTGATTCAGAAGCAGATAGTTCAGGCGGGACGGAATCTGATACGGAAGGTACAGAATCACCAAGAGAAATTCCTGAAATCCGCGGGAATACTACATTTAATGATCTGCTTGATTACGGTATTACGGAAGGACAAATCGCAGAGACCTTGGGAATTGCAGATTTCTCAGATATTGACAGCAGAATGGCTGTGAGAGACTACTGCCTTGAAAACGGCTTGGAATTTGGAGATTATCGATTAAAATTTGAAGAGCTGGCAACTGAATAAGAGGCTTTAGTTGCAAGCAAACGTCTCCAAAGGTGAACTAACATAGTTTTTTGAGTACAGCGGCTTCAGTACTCGTCAGCTCTATCCAGAATCTCCAACATAGAGGCCCTTTACAAAAGGCCTCTATATTTCTGTCTTATCATTCTGCCCTATATTTCATACGGCGTATCAAGATAGACGCTCTTGATCCACTGCAGGAAGAATTCCAGGCTGTGGCTTCTCCACTGATTCACCGGATTCTGCAGGTCATAATGCACTGGGGGCTCTACATCACTTCTCCCTTTCTCCAGATCACGGTAATACTCATCCGCCAGCCGTTCGGTCTGATACTCGGGATGACCAAGATGCATGACAAAGCGCCGGTCGCAGCTTTCAAAAATGGTGTAGCCGGTCTCTTCACCGTAGGCGAGCAGATGCAGCCGTTTTTCCCGTGCCGCATCCTCCAAATCCTTGTCCCGAATACCAGAATGACGGCTCTGGGGCGTCCAAAAGACATCATCAAGCTCTCCGGTGATACGGTGGGATCGGTCCAGGTTCTTTGTCGGGTAGATGCCGAAAAGCTTTTTATCGTACATGACCTTATCTATCCCCTTATAATAAGCCAATGCAAGCCCTCCCCAGCAGATTCCCAGGGTTGAGGCAATATTATCCTGGGCATAATTAAAAATCTCAACCAACTCACGCCAATAGGAGACATCCGTAAATTTTATACTCTCCACAGGAGCCCCGGTGAGAATCAGTCCGTCAAAGCCGCGGTTCCTGACTGCATCTTCAAAGGTCATATAGAGGCTGTCCAGATGGCTGTGATTGCTGCTCTTATACACATGGTCATGCAGCCGCAGCCAGACTGGTTCAATCTGAATAATCGAACGCCCCAGGGGAAAAAGCAGGTGGTACTCATAACTTTCCGCTTTCGGCATCACATTCAGAATGCCGATTCGCAGAGGACGAATATCCTGATGCTGGGCTGCCCCTTCAG
>JAIPFU010000126.1 GCA_021736505.1 Spirochaetia bacterium
TGAGGGTTCTTGCCGGATTGAGGGTGGCCATTTTCAGTGCATCCTGCATGGGGACATTATTTTCCGTCATGTTGAATACACCCTTGTTCAGGGTCAGGCTCGATCCCGCAATGGTGTCATCCGAGACTCGGTGAAAAAGTCCGTCGCGGTAGACAACTTCTTCATTGTTGGCGCTGAGTTTCCCTTCCGTAAGTCCCGTCGGTTTCAGCCCATCCGTCACCAGTATGATGCCTGAGCTACCTTTTTCCTTGAGAAGAAAAGAGATAATAGCCGGATGCAGATGAAAATTATCCGCTATCACTTCACAGGATAATTCCTGATGTATCAGTATCGCTCCTACGACGCCCGGATCTCGGTGATGCAGGGAGCGCATGGCGTTAAAAAAGTGGGTTGCGTGAAGAATACCGGCCTCAATTCCTTCAACCATCTGCTCATAGGTTGCATTTGAATGCCCCACCTGCAGCAGTATTCCTTTTTTCAAGGCTGCAAGAGCTAGTTCACGCATATGCTTGAGTTCAGGGGCAACGGTCATGGAGATAATTGTCCCTTGTGACACTTCCCAGAGATGCTCAAAGAGTTCCAGGTCCACAGCTTTTACATAGTCCGGTTTCTGTACTCCGAGTTTCTCCTTGGATATAAAGGGGCCTTCCATGTGTATTCCCAGAATCCTTGCCCCTTCTTCCTGCCCCATGGCTTGGGTTACAGCACGGATGGCCTTTTCCATATCATGCAATTCCATGGGATAAATGGTTGGGATAAAACTGGTAACACCGAACTCCGGCAGATGCCGGGACATTCCGAGTATTGATTCGACTGAGCAATCCTCCGTCCCATAGCCGTAGATTCCGTGTATATGGGTATCAATTAGTCCCGGAGATATGTTTTTGCCCTGAACATCGATGAGATTGGAACTGCTGAGGTGCTCTAGTTTGTCAAATCGGCGGTTGGAGAGGACATTTTCTATCTTTCCTCCACTCATCATCACCGTGCATTCCTCTATGCTGGTAATGCCGGTAAACACTGTCCCGTTGTATAAACAGATTCTATTCAGATCAGTTTCTGCTTCTTTCATATTTATAATGTAGTGCTTCAGCCCCCCTTTTTCAAGGAGTATTCAGCACTTTTCCGCAGAGCTTGCTTCTAGAGGGCTTGCTTACAAAAAGCTTGTTTCTGCAGGGCTTGCAAAAGCATAGTTGAAATCGACTTGAAACAAAAAAGTAGATTTTACTAAACTCGAGGAAGTTCAGATTATAAGAAAAGCCGACTTGGCGCTCATCAGAAAAATCCCGACAAGTTGCAAATTCTATGCTATAGTTTTTTATATCTTACAGCATATAAGGCGACACAAAGCTTTGTAATGGTTTATGCTGCTTGTGAGTTATCAGTTCTGTATAGTCTGTATAGGAGGACCGCATCTTGGATGATAATAACAGAATAGATGAAACTATGCCGGGAAAGGTGCAGGGATCAGATTTTAAGCAGAGTCATAATCAAAGTATGCGCCTGAACAAAGAAGGGTTTGAAGAAAAGCGTAAAGGGCAAGCTGCTGAACAGCAAGACAATCCTGTGCACGGTTTATCAACCAATACAAACGGTTTATCAACCAAGACAAAATGGGGATTCGGGATCGGCGATCTCGGTGGTAATCTGTTTTTTACAATAATCGGCTTTTATCTACTCTACTATCTTACCGATATCATCCATCTTCCTGCTGCCCTGGCAGGAACCGTCCTAATGATAGGGAAAATATGGGATGCGCTGACTGATCCATTAACGGGATATGTTTCAGATCGTACCCGTTCCCGCTGGGGAAGGCGCAGACCGTATATGTTCGTCGGTTCAATAATCTCGTTCCTAGCCATGGGACTGCTGTTTACTGATCCAGGACTGGAAAGCAGTTGGAGTGTCTTTTTCTTGATGACCTTCTACTTCTGCCTGCTGAATACCGCCTATACCCTAGTTAATATCCCCTATGCCGCTTTACTTCCGGAATTAACGACGGATTTTGATGAACGAACCATTCTCACGGGATATAGAATGAGTTTCGCCGTAATCGGCACTTTTGTCGGTGCAGGAGCCGTCATGCCTGTCATTAGCCTTTTTGAGAGCACTCAACGCGGTTGGTCTGTCATGGGAAGTATCATGGGCGGGATCATGCTTGCCTCTGCCATGATCACCATCTTCACTATAAAGGAACCAAAACATCCGGCTATGGAAAAAGGAGATGGCTTCTTTAGGACGTATAAGGATATTCTGGGGATGAAAATCTTCCTGCTTGCTCTGATCCCCTGGTCCCTTTTTATTACCGGTACCACCATGGTGCAGGGGGCTGTCGTATATTATTTTAAATATATCTTTCATGATGAATCCCTGTTCCAGACAGCCTTACTGTTCTTGCTTACTGCAAGTCTCCTCTTTATTCCTATCTGGGTTAAAATTTCCCGAAGAATAGGCAAGAAAATGTGCTACATCATCGGTATGGGAATTATGAGTTTCTCCATTCTGCTATTCTCCCTGCTTGGGGAACAATTCGGACCGACTTTTGCCTTTGCCCTGATGGCATTTGCAGGTACCGGGCTGTCCACGCATTATATTATTCCTCACGCGATACTCCCCGATGTGGTTGAATATGATGCTGTCACTAACGGCGGCCTTCGCAGAGAAGGGGCTTTTTCAAGTTTGTGGACCTTCTTAAGTAAGATCGGTCAAGCCTTAGCTCTGGCTTTGAACGGCTGGATACTTTCGCTCTTTGCCTACAACCCGCTGATTCAGCCGGAGAGACTGACCCTAACAGGAATCAAAATTATGTGCGGACCTGCTCCGGCAATTTTCTATATTACTGGTATGATTATCCTGTGGTACTATCCCATTAGCAGGGATTTTTACCAGCGGAATGTACTGAATCCTAAAGAAGATGCTTTAGGGAATACGTCCTGAGGAAAGAGGGAGCATCAAGATGGAAATGCTGGAGAATGAAAGGTAAATATACGGCAAAAAAAGATCATTGAAGGAAGAGTTTAAACCATGTCCGCAAAACAGAAAAAAAGAAGCATCAAGATAAAGGGCGCCGTAAAAGGAAGAGGATTAGTCCAGCCCCGTTTCAGCCAGGCAGCCTGGCGATTCATGATTACCGTAGGCACCCCATACCTGAAGTTTTTTGAAGGGGTCTCTTCAGTAAGTATTGCGCATCCGGAACGTCTGACAGAAAACTTGGAAGCCTTCCACACACAGAAAAAGCGGCTGATTATTGCATTCAGGCATGTAGCCAAGGAAGATGCGCCAGTTATGGTTTACGGTTTGAATAAAGTTCTTCCGAAAATGATGAAAAAACTGAAGCGCAGGTATCCCTATCATCCTCATGTCCGTTTTCTCTACGGCAAGGATGTCCTCAACTGGGCTGGAAAAGCGGCGGTGTGGCTGTTCCCGAGGATAGGGTCCATCCCTGTGGTAAACGGAGGAACTCAGAACGAAGTGCTCTCAATTATCAGGAACGAAATACGGGAGGGGAAATTCCCCTTAGCCCTAGCCCCTGAAGGCCAAGTAACCTATCACATGTACTCCTGCGGCGGAACTACCCCCGGAACAGCCGCCATTGCATATTGGGGACTTGAATCGGGTCAGGATGTCACGATTCTTCCAGTTTCTCTAGGATATCGATACAGTGAAAATCCTACCGATTTTGTACTGTCTATGATGGAACGCTGGCAGCGCAGCTGCGGCCGAAAAATTGTCCAGCAAGGCTGGAATGGCGCAGAGACATCAGCAAAATTTATTTTCCCTCTACTCCTTGAATTGACGGACAAAACCTTGGGCATCCTTGAAAAATTCTACTATCTTCCAAATCGAGAAAAGAACTGGAGCAGCGAATCCTTCACGTATGATCCAGAACGGGATCGGGACGTGCAAAAATCATTTTTTGATTTTCCCGGAACGGAGAAACGCATTGAAGCACTGTGTGAAGCCGCTTTATCCCGTGCAGAAGCAACAGCAGGAATTACACAAAACACGCAAACCTACGGAAATTGGTTTCAGCGACTACTAAAGATTCGCTTTACCGGTGTAGATAGCCTCTATCCGGATAATACCGACCCTGAAGCCCTACATTCTCTGGATAGATCTATTGCTGACTTCCGAGCGGCTGAAGCCCACATCTATCTCAGGCATTCCCAGATTGCAGATGTTCTAGAATATGTTAATCCCCGCTACGTCATTCCTCCTGTATCTGCTGGGAGAGCTAGTGAATATATGATAATGCTTCTGGACCTTCTGAACCGCCTGAATGGAGGAGCTATCGGGACTCGTTATTCCCCTAAGGGAAAGAAAGCAGTTCTTTATGTCGGTCAGCCCATCAGCACTACTGAAACCGTACAATCTATTTCTGATAATGCTGTTTCTGATGAAAATACTGCTGGAAAGCCTTTATCTTCTGCAGGCAAAAGAAAACGGCAACATGCGGTTCTACACAAAACAATCAGCGATTCTCTGGAAACTCTTTCAAAAGAATTGGAAAACTACTGGGAGCAGGGTTATTTCAAGTAACACTATGCAGTTTGAGTGTGAAGTTTAGGTGTGCTGTTTAGATTGGCTGCTTAGGTTTGCTGCTTAGGTGAGCAGTTTAGGTTTGTTGTTCAGGTGTGTGTGCAAAACGTCTCGGAGAAAAAATCCACACAGCTTGGTTGGGTTGTTGGGTTGTTGGTTAGGCGCTGGTTGGGTGGGTTCGGAGAAAAAATGCACAGCCACAGATCGGAGAAAAAATCCAAAAAGAAAAAATCCCAAAAAAAAACCGAAGGTCGTAATGAATTTACTTCCTCCGGCTGGTTTGCTTGAAAAGAAAATTTAATTTTCTTTTTTTCTTGGCTTCTTATTAAGCTTCTTCTTTGGCTTCTCCAAGCAGAACATCTTCAATTGCTTTCTTGAAAGTGTCCTTAGGCAGTGCTCCCTGAGCCATTTGAGGTTTACCATCCTGGGGGCAAAAGAGAATAGAAGGTATGCTGGTTATTCCAAAAACTGAAGCAAGCTCCTGTTCATTTTCTGTGTTCACTTTAAATACATTAATTTTGCCGTCATACTCTTCTGAAAGCTGCTCAA
>JAIPFU010000127.1 GCA_021736505.1 Spirochaetia bacterium
TATTTATCCGAGAAAGATTCTGCAGGGGAAAGCCCCATTAGAGGTACTTATAAATGAGTTAGGGGATGATTTCCATCTACCTGACTTCCTGGAGGTTAAATAATGAAGAAAAGCGGTCAATTTACTTTACAGGGAACCATATGAGTTTCAAAAAGCAGTAATATTACGCTCAGGAGAGTTCGCTGCGAAAGGTTTTAGTTGTTGGCAACAGTTCACTGCTATGCTATACCCCCTGTGTCAACATAGTTTACCCCTGAAGGTGATTAAAACCTAATCGTCTTTAGAGTAAAAAACTATAGAGATGCATATGCGGTACAGTCGAGCAATTAAAGAATCGGTTTTAAAGAAAGTATTACCACCTGAGAGACGAAGCATACACGAAGTCAGTCAAGAATACAGAATCAGTGAACAAACTATCCGAAACTGGATTGATAAAGTAAATAACGGTATACTGAACTTAGATGCAGAGCTTAGCTTGTCCAGGCGACCCGTATGTGGCAGAGCTCGCAGAGGAGAATCGACGCCTTCGTAAGGAATTGTGTTTGATTGCACTGAACCCCAAAACGGTTCCTTTTTTACTCCAATAAATCCCAAAAAAAAGTACCAGATAGTTTAGCTTTCTAGGTGTCTCTGCACCCATTTTTCTCTTTCATTTTTTCAACGGAATAATGCTGAATAAATTCAGCGTACAGTATACATTACCGGCAGCGTACCGAGGGGATTTACCATGCGAAATGCCGTCGGACTCAAATTTCCCAATTCCTGTTTTCTCCTTACTTGATTATAATAGATAATATAGTCTTCCACAATTCCAGAAATTCTTCTTCCTGATATTTGATGATTATTTATGTCCTTCTTGCTGAAATGCGTATAGAGGCCTTCACTCTTGAGAATGCTGTTAAATGATTCACAGGCTTATACGAAACTTCGCATAAGCCTGTGAAGGGTTCTTTGGTAGATTAAAGAACGAAATGTTCTACCATCGCTCGTGGGTGGGGGGCTCCATCGAAGATTTCTGTGCTCAGCTTGATGATTACATATACTGGTATAACGAAAAACGGATCAAAATGTCTTTAGGAGGAAGGAGCCCTCTTGAATATCGAAGGAGTCAGGGGTTAGTGTAATAAAAGGTTCAACTTAATGTCCGCACCCCAAAAGTATAAGAAATTGATGTATAAAAGACGTGCAACCCATTGGCTCAAAGGAATTTACAATAGAGATGCGAGGTTATTTCATCATTGGCAAGCATTGGGGATTTGCTCAGCGGTTCACGTATGGTTACGATAGAGCCTCGGGGTGATTTCCCGGGACTACTCACCTTCTTGAGCTGTTCCAACACGAAGACGATGCTCGAAAGTTCTATGAGACGCTGCAGAAACGGTTGGCGAAGTTCAATCTGGAGGTAGCCGAGGACAAAACGAGGATGATTCGCTTTGGTAGAGGAACCGGCTCGAAGGAAAGCTTTGACTTTCCCGGATTCACCCATATCAATGGAAAAACGAGGAATGGAAACTACACTATTGTGCATCGAACAAGCAAAAAGAAGCTAAAGATAAAACAGCATACAGTGAAACAGTGGTTGATATGGAACATGCACAGACCGGTGAGAGAAATCTTTAGGGGAATAAATCGCAGGCTGGTAGGTCAATATCAGTATTATGGTGTTAGCGGAAACATTTAAGGAATAGGTAAGTTATATTACTACTGTTTCAAATCGCTCTTTAAAACCTTGAGAAGGAGAGGTCAGAAACATAGAATCAACTGGGATATTTTCAAACGGATGGTTCATGATATCGGCCTTGTACCTCCTCGGATCTGTGTGAAGATTTGGTACTTACCCGAAGAACGGGTTGAAGAGCCCTTTGTGGGAAAATCGCACGGCGGGTTCTGTAAGGGGAGTAGCACCCATGGAGTCATGGAGATGATATTGTGACACTTCCAAAGGAAACGGGAAGAAACAGGGAATACAAACTATCCCCTAAAGCTTCACAGGGCTACTTCTACTCGACTATGAATAAAGATCAAAGATGAGTCTGTATTAGAACGAAATTTATATGATAGGTTTTATTGAATGAAGATATTAATTTTAGGTGCTAGTGGTTTTTTAGGTAAAAGTATTATAAGAAAAATATCTCCCTTAGCCGATAGTTTGACCCTTTTTGATATGTATTTTACCAAAGAACAGAGGAATAAGTATAACTGCGTTGTTGGTGATTTTTCTAATCCAGGAGACTTAGAATCTGTAATAAAAGATGGCGTAGACACTGTTATACATCTAATTTCTACAACAGTTCCTTCAACTAGTAATAAATGCCCAGCAGCAGATGTTAGTGGAAATCTTATTACAACAATAAATTTATTAGATATTTGTGTTAAAAAAGGTGTTAGTCGAATAATTTTCCCTTCTTCAGGCGGTACCGTCTATGGCGAGATTAATCGCCCAGCAAAAGAGAATGATCCTTGTCGACCTATTTGTTCTTACGGTATAGTGAAAAAGACTATTGAAGAATATCTATATTTATATAATGAACTTTACGGTTTAGATTACCGAATTTTAAGAATCAGCAATCCTTATGGGTCCGGACAAGTAGGAGTAAAACCTCAAGGTGCAATTGGTACTTTTTTACATCGCATTCTTGATAAAAAGCCTATAGAAATATGGGGAGATGGTAGTGTTATTCGAGATTATATATATGTAGATGATGTAGCTAATGCTTTTTATAGTATAGTGAAATATGAAGGAGAGGAAAGGATTTTTAACGTAGGTACTGGAATTGGCCATTCACTAAATGATTTAATAGATATTATAGAAAATATAGTAGGTAATAAGGTGCTATGTAACTATACTCCAAAGAATGTTACAGATGTGCATTTAAACATACTTGATATATCAAAAATTACAGACATAGTTGGATGGCAACCAATAACATCACTTGACGAAGGGATTGAAAACGTATATAGAAAACTCGTTAAAGAAAAGAAACAAAAAGAATAGCACTAAACAATATTTTTATTCAAATTAAGCGCTAAACAATCGAAACAAGAAACTTAGGATGATTTTTTGAGAAGTTAACGCTTTTATATCGTCTTTTCCTCCTGTAGGAATACGTCGTATGGTTTCTTTCTTTTACACGGTAAAAATACTACGGTTTTTCATTCAAAATGCGGCCATTTTTCTTTGGAAAATTTCTCAGGGCCCACTTTTTATACTGCTCCCAAAATTCTGGACAGTACCTAAGTTAGATTGGTACGATAGAAATAGGAGGAAAAAATGGGACGTAAGAGAAGAAGCGCCGAAGAGAAAGCACAAATTGCCCTTGAAGCACTTCGTGAGGACAAACCCGTTCGAGAGATCGCAGAAAAATACGGGGTACATCCAAATTAAATTAGCACTTGGAAACGCTAGCTTTTATAAAACTCCAGCAGCGTATTCCAAAATGGAAAAAGAAGCAAAAAGAGAAAGAAATGACTGCTGCTACTAACTTAAATTCTTATACAGTCTGTGTTGACAAAAGGGAGCAGTTCCTTTCCCCTTAATCACTTGATGAGTACCCATCCTGTTTTCTTAAAGAGTTTTGATAGCATTCATTGCTTTGTGTCAACAGCGGTATAAAAGTTCACCCATGGGGGAACTTTAACTCCGGTGTTGACAGTGTTGAGAAAAACCTAAAAAAACGGAGAGTGTTAAACTAAAAATGAAATGGTTTTACTGTATAATCTCATTTAATGAATTTTCTTATGCTTGTTTAAAAAAAGTTTCAGAAGACTTTTAATGATCTTAATAGCTTTGGGTGGACCGCGAATTATGGGGATTCTATATATATTGTGTTTGGATCTAATCAAATCTCTGTAGGGACATTTGTAGACGAAATTTATAAGCTTTGTATAAGTAGCGTAGATAGCAACGAGCTTGATTCAATAGCTATTTATCCATTAAGTGATTCTTTTGCTAAAATTATATTCCGAACAAGTTTGTAGCATTAAAGAAGAATCAAGAAAGTGGATTGTTTTTTTCTAATCGGGCAAATATTGAAGATCTTTCTAGAAAAATATTTCGCTCTAGGCGTAATGCAGCAATATCCATGGTAGAACAATCTCATAGAGAGCTTCGATCTATAGCTAACTCAAAAAGTGATATCGAAAAATTAGTAAATACCTACCTGACCTCTATCCCATCCGAAAGTTGGCCTGCATATTTCCAGGCTAAAATTAGAACTCAAAATGATAACCACATAGTTTATTCATTTTCCGAAAAGATGTGGGATAGAACAAAATTTAGAAATTCATATAAATTTTATCAAGTAATTCTTTAAAGTTTGTCTTGGAAAATAAACAAGTAGGAGAGATATTTGCGGAAAAAATTGGATTAACTCTTCCCAAGCGTTTATTTTGCAATGTTTCTTTGAACAAAATAAATTTCATCAAAAATACTGTTCTTAAACCTAGACAAGGATCTGGAGCTTCTGGCGTTTATTTACTTTTAGAAGATAACCGATACTGGGTAGTAAAAGACAAAATTTATTATTCAAGTTTTCATGAGGTGAAATTGCATGCTCAAGAGCTTTTAAAAAAGGCAAAAGTATACCTGAATCCGTATAAAATCGAGTAGCAGGCGGAAATGCTACTAAAAATCCACTCATAAATAATGAGCAAGGCTGATGACGACAGTTTCTGCCAACTTTACTGTCAGATTCATCAGAATCCGTTTCTCAAATCTATTAAAATAACCAGAATGGTTACTCAGCGAACATACTGAGGGCAGAGCTATGTTAAACAGAATAGAGGAAAGTTATTTAACTTAGAAAGATCGGCTTTACAACTGGTAGTACAACTGCCTGAATAACTCGTACCAGGGATCCTTGTCCCAGATTCTAATCATCACTTTCCGTGCATGGGTAACAACCTTGCAGGAGATGCGGATCAGATCATCAATAACTTTTCGCAGTCGTTTTCGCTTTCCCTTATGACGATAGGGCAATAATTGGGTATGCTTCATGGCAGCCTAACCAATGAATCGCAGCGTATTGAAAGCGATCATGGCG
>JAIPFU010000011.1 GCA_021736505.1 Spirochaetia bacterium
TCATTTTCCCCCTGCTGAAACCCATGACTGCCACCATGATCGTTATTGATGGTTTGTGGATCTGGAATGACTTTCTGCTGCCCCTGCTGGTGCTGAACAAAAAATTGCTGAACTGGACCCTCCCCCTGTTCCAGTTTCAGTTTAAGAATCAGTATAATTTTGATTTCAATCTTGCCTTTGCTAGTTTTCTCCTGAGTATGCTGCCCATGATAATCGTGTATATCTTCATGCAGCGCTACATCATCAGCGGAATCACAAAAGGCGCAGTGAAGGGTTGATGGCCCCTCTATGAAAAACGGGATATGAAGGGCTGATGCCTCCGTCCACGAAAAATGAGATGAAAAAAGGCTAATGGCGTCGCCTGCACAAAAGACGGCGTGACGGGGTGATGGAGTATGAAAGAAAACCAGATAGCAGAATCGGATATCGCATCCGACCAGCATCAGAATAGCATAAGCAGAAAAATAGCATAAGCTGAAAATTGTATAAGAAGCAGAAAATAGCATAAGCTGAAAAAGGAGTATTACCAATGAACAATTCACAGAACATCTATGGGCATCTTTTTGCCAATAATCAGCGTCTCGGTCATCTGAAAGACAGCGAGCGCTTCATAAGTGCCAGACCAAAACAGGAACTTTTGTTCAATGTAATCGGAACAGGAACCAATGGCCAGGAGCACATCCGCAACACCTTTTTTGAAGGACGAGCAGCGATTAAGGGTGTATTTGATACAAACGGACCCAGCGTTGATGCTGCGCGCCAAGTCTTCGCAGCCTGCGAAAAGCATCGGGAGCTTACGGTCTATCAGTCCCTGGAAGATGCCTGCTCTGATCCCGAAATCGACGGCATCATCATCTCCACCCCCAACTATACCCATATTGATGTCATTCGAAAAGCTGCTTCGTATGGAAAGCACATGCTGCTCGAAAAGCCCATGGCCACAACTGTCCAAGATGCCTGGGAAATTGTCCAGATAGCCAAAGAGCATCCGGGAGTTTTCCAGATCGGCCTGCAGTACCGCTACAAATCAATTTATACTGAAGCCATTTTCGAAGCCCTGCAGCGCAAGTCAATCGGCGATATCAAAACGATCTCGATTGCCGAGCACCGGGTGCCTTTTCTGGACAAAGTGAAGCAGTGGAACAAATTCGCACGCTATTCGGGCAACACGCTGGTAGAAAAATGCTGCCACTATTTTGACCTGTTCAACCTCTTCGCAGCCGCTAGGCCGGTTCAGGTCTTCGCTTCCGGCGGCATGGACGTCAACTTCACCGATTTCACCTATGAAGATGCCCCTTCCGATATCCTCGACAATGCCATGGTCATCGTTGACTACGCCAATGGGATACGAGCGAATTTCAACCTCTGCATGTTCTCCCCAATGTTCTATGAGGAGCTCGTCCTCTGCGGCAGCGGCGGCCGGCTGAAAGCTTCAGAACAGAAGGACTTTCTCCACGGCGATACCTTGGATACGTACCTCCAGGTCGCCGGCAGCGATCTGAAGCCGATTCGAACGATGACGCCGAAATATCCTTCCGTCATCGAAGACCTCGGCCACAATGGAGCAACCTTCTTCGAGCACCGTAACTTTGTCGATAATATTCTCGGTAAGCCGGTAAATACTGCTGATGTCGAGGAGGGCTTCTGGTCAGTGGTCATTGGAGCAGCCGCTCAAGAATCAATCAGGCAGAATATGCCCGTCAAGATAGATGAGTACCTGAAAACCTGCGGGGTTTCGGGCTGCTGAAATGAGCTTGCCGATTCGGTCTCCGAGGTGCGGATGTGGATTCGGTCTCCGGTTCGTTGGTTGGTTTGTTGGTTTGTTGGTTCGTTGGTTTGTTGGTGGCTGTGGATTTTTTCTCCGAGACGATTTGCAAACCGCAAGTGCTGTGAAACCGCAAGCGTTGCGTGTGGATTTGGTCTCGGAGAAAAAATCCACAGCCCCGCGGCTTAATCTTTCGAATCTGAATGGTTCTTGGCTTGGCGATTTTTCAGGAACGGGTGATCTTCTTCGGCGGCGGGCTGCTCTCCAAGAGAATTGTGCTTCTCTTTGAGGGGATATGCTATGGGATAAGCTTTCTCCGGAACGTTGGGCTGCTTCTGGCCCGTAACCTTTATTGGATTTTGCTCAGTAATTTCCCGCATCGGCAAGCATGTTCGGAAATACTCCTGCAGCTTTGGATCATGGCAAAAAATAAAGCAGCCTTTCATTGCCCTGGTCAGCAGCACCTTGTAAATATTTTTGACGAGACTAATCAGGTGCGCCGGATCATTTTTTAGTCCCTTTTTTCCAGTAAGGTCTTTGTAATGTTCCCATGATGCATAGAGTTTTTTTTGCGCAGGATCATACTGCAGATCCTTGCCGATGATCACCCCGACATAATCGAATTCCAGCCCTTGAGACGTATGGATGCAGCCGATCTGATTGATGCCGGAATCATCGATAGCCCAAGTTGACCGGGCGTTGCGTGAGTTCCACGGCATAGCAAAATCAAATTCATCGATGCGGACATCCTCTACTTCGCCGTTTGCATTTCCCTCTTTTTTGCTGGTCCACTTCCAGGCGTAGCCTGCAAGCATCCTAGCCGAACTCCCTTTTGCCTGTTTCTGACGCACCCTTCGATAAACTTCATGAGGTGAGTCGCAGAGTTAGGCTTCGTAAGCATCAGGATCCCATGAATCATAATTTGCCGTATCCTGTATCTGCAGCGTATGGTCTACCCAATTGATATAACCGTTCATGCCGGAGCAGCGAAACTGAACATCCAGCTTGAAATCAGATACTTCAGCTTTAAAGCCAAAAAATGATTATGATGAATTACTGACTATCCAGACATGACTTTGCTTTGAGCATCCTCCAAATCGTACATGGCAACCATGTAGGGATGGTTTGGGTCGTACTCTGTCAATGGATGGGGGTTCTCTATGTAGCCTTTTTCACGCACTTCGGCGCCTTTAATGCCGGTTAGTTCATCGCCGAGCTCGAAACGGACCTTTTTAGCAAATATTTCAAGATTTGAGACAATATCTGGATGTTGTTGATATAGGTTTACGTTTTCACCGATATCATCCTTCAGATTGTAAAGTTCTTTTACATCTCCATCTTCATTTCGGTAGAAATGCAGTTTCCAATCTCCCTTGCGAACAGCATGCAGTCTGTTCCCATTGTAGTATGCAAAGTCCGTTCTGGGAGACTTTGCAGTTTCGTCGGTAAAAAGACCACTGATATCAACGCCGTCGATCTTTTGATTATCGGATATGCTTCCTCCGGTAAGCGAGACAATAGTAGGAAGCAGGTCGATCGATGATGCTAGTTCAGCAGAAACCTGCCCGGGTCTGATCTTATTAGGCCACTTGATGATTAGTGGAACCCTCATTCCCCCTTCCCATGTTGTTGATTTTGTTCCTCTGCAGGGAGCATTGCTTCCGCCTTCATCACGAGCTCTGGAGCCATTATCGCTTGTAAATATGATTAAAGTGTCGTCAGTTAAGTTAAGCTTTTCCAACTCATGTATTATAGCACCTACAGTCCAGTCGATATGTTCGACAGCACCGCCGTATCCGCCGTTTCTGGAAGATTTAAGAAAGCGATGAGGAACAAAAAGAGGTACATGGACATACATGTGGGCGAAGTAGAGAAAAAAGGGATTATTCTTTTCTCGTCGCAGGAACTGAACTGCTTCTTCGGTATAACGCTCAGTAAGCGAGGTTTGATCCGGCTGTTCCTGTATTACGTCATTATCCCGAACAAGCGGAAGTGGAGGGAATTTTCCGGATCCCTCCTGGCATCCCATATCATTGCTGTAAGGTAGTCCGTAGTACTCATCAAAACCTCTATTCGTAGGAAGGAACTCTTTCTGGTCACCACAGTGCCACTTTCCAATGATTTTCGTATTGTAGCCATAATCTTTCAAATACTGGGGGAGGGTTTTTTCCTGTTCATGAAGCCCATAGGCCTTTCCAGGGAAAAGTACGATTTCACCGTCAAATTCGCCGAATCCTATGCGTGGAGGGTAGCACCCTGTCATCATGGCACCCCTACTTGGAGTGCATACAGGACTGGCCATATAAAAATCGGTAAAGCGGATTCCTTCTTCAGCCATTCTATCCAGATAAGGTGTGCGATTGGTCTTAGAACCGTAGCAGCCGAGGTCTCCGTAGCCAAGATCGTCGCAATTGAAGATAATAATATTAGGTTTGCTCATAAAGTAACTCCTTATGTTTCATCTGCGAAATTATGTGGGTTTTCAATATTGTAGCCTTCTCTCCAAAGGAACGAACGCAGAGCTTGGTCATCAGTTCTCTTCATCCACCGAATAAGTTCCTTTTTCATGTCTTCTGCAATTTTTCTGTAAGCCGGATTGTGTATTTTATTGTCAATCTCATAGGGATCCTCCAATAAATCATATAATTCATCTTCAAATCCAGAAATGTTGCATCCATATTTGATGTTGCCCTTTCTGATTGTTTTCATTGAAGTGCCCAAGCCTCCCAGCCCCAAGAATTCGGTAACCACTGTATCCCTCCAATAGGTTTTTGAAGTGTCTTTGTTTTCTAAAAGGGGAATAATGCTGCTTCCATGGATTAACGAATCATCATAGTCAGCACCTGCGAGGTCGCAGACTGTGGGATAAATATCGACATTCGATATGAACTCATCCCGTTCACTTCCCCTATGGCGTCCATCAGCGAATCGGATAATAAATGGTATCCGCTGTATTTCTTCGAAATGGTTCCATCCCTTATCAAGGAGACTTCCGTGACTGCCCAAAGTCTCTCCATGATCGGCTGTGAAAATGATATCTGTATTTTCAAGAAATCCTTTTGATCTCATGTAATCCAACAGCCTTCCAATCTGACTGTCTATCATGCTTGTTCGGGCATAATAATATTTTACGGCTGTTTCCCAGTCTTCCCAGGTATATTTTTCCTTTTCCCAATGTATTTTGACATGATGCGGACCGGGGATTTCTCGTGATGGCCATTCATAGTTCGGCCAGGGAGGAATGGTGACATCTTTGTATAGATCAATAAATTCCTGTGTTACATGATAAGGATTATGGGGGCCCCAAAAATCCAAGGAGATGAAGAATGGTCTTCCCTCTTCTCTAAAAGTGCTCATCATTTGTATTGCTGAGTCAGCGAGAAATCCAGGAACAGTATATTCTGTCGGAATATCCAGTATATTAAATCCGTTTCTGATCGGCTTAGTACTTTCAGACCAAGGCAACACTTTATTCTCATATCCCTTATCCAACAACCATTGAAGATATTCGGGGTACTGTTCTCCAGCTTCACCGTGACCAGGAAAATTCTCCCCCTTCTCAAAACCGACGTTCTTCGGCAGTCCGGAAATTATTCTAGGAGAAAATGGTGATTGATCCTTATTGCAAAGGTGCCATTTCCCAGTATAGCCAGTACCGTAGCCAGATTCCTGTAGCTTTCTTGGCAACAGTGAAGGCGAATCCATGAGTTCATGACATGAACATCCAATTTCATCAAGATTTGCGCTGATCCCATGTGTATGAGGATAGACGCCAGTCATAATGCTTCCTCTGGCGGGGCTGCAAACTGGACAGACAGTGTAGGCATTTCTAAAGAGTACTCCCTCTTCTGCAATGCTGTCGATATGAGGAGTTCTGCAAGGGGTTTCACCGTATGCCCCTACGGCGGAAAGACGATGCTGATCGGTCATAATAAATAAAATGTTTTTCTTTTTGGCCATGGGGATTTCCTAAAGTTTTTTTAAAGTTTTTCTTGACAAATAGATTATCTAATCATAGTATGGTTTTGTCAACAAAAATTATTAACAAAACCAAAAAATTAATAGAAAAAATGATTTCTATTAAAAATATTTGTTGTTAGACAACAATTATTAGCAACAAAAGGGAGAGAAAAATGAAAAAATTAGGATTAGTTGTGGTGTTTCTCGTAGCCGCAGTTGTGTGCTTTGGCGCTGGACAGTCAGAAGATGGGGGGAAAGAATTCCCAAGCAGAACAGTGGAGAATATTTTCCCTTGGGGTCCGGGTGGTGCTTTATCCAAAAGCCAGATCATAGCTAAAGCGTTGGGTGATGAGCTTGGAGAAGCTGTAACAGTTATCTCAACTCCGGGTGCAGCAGGTACCAAAGCCTTTCAGACAGCTATGAACAGACCGGCCGATGGGTATACGATCATAGACGGATATGTAGCGCCACTGGTACTTCAACCACTGCTGGGTAATGCTGATTGGACATATGAGGACTTTAAACCCTTGTCAGCAGGGGTTGCCCATCCCTTTTCAATAGGCTGTAAAGTCGGAGAGACAAGATGGAGTAATTTTGAGGAATTAATGGAATACGGAAAGAAGCATCCCGGTGAACTCCGTTATACTTCTGATTCAAGAAACAACCTGCCCCATATGGTTATCGCCAAGGTCTTGCAAGCCTACGGGGTTGTTGCTCAAAATGTTCCCTATGAGCCCTCTGATGCCAGGAAGGATATCAAAGCAGGAGTACTTGATTTCGGATTCGTTGGTGTAGCTGATTATGCTCAGGATCCAGAAGGATTCGAGATTCTTCTTGTGCTTTCGGAATTGCCAGAATCAAAGGAGGCTTTCCAAGGAGCACCCACTATAGCAGATTTGGGAATTGATCTAGGTATATCTGGTCTAGGACCCATGGGATGGGATTGGTGGCTTGTTCATCCTGATACTCCAGAAGAGGAAACTGAGATTCTTAGAGAAGCAATGGCGAGAGCAATGGCCAGAGAAGACGTTATAGAATCAATTGAGAATCTTGGATCAATTGCGCTTCAATGGGGTCCTGAAGAATATGAGGAGAAAGTAGGATCCGTTAAAGAACAGCTAGCTTCTATGAAAGATGCTCTAGCATGGGAAAGGGAAGCACTTGCTGAAATCAAATAGAATCCTGTAAAATATCATGATATGATTGTGAAGGGAAACCGCAGAATACGGTTTCCCTTTCCGTAAAGGGGATTTGCTTATGAATCAATCGAAATATGAATGGCTCTTGCTGGCATGTATGATGTTAATTGTGGGTGTTGTGTTCTGGCAGGTACATACCGATATGACTGAGGCTGGGATTGCCAGCGGCGGTCCCCTCAATAATGCGGCGGCATATCCTCGTGGTCTGGCTGTTATCCTTGCTTTACTGTCTGCAACCCGAATAGTTATAAAAATATTTAAGAGAACTGAGGATGAAGCAGCAGAAGGTAACGGGGGAAAAGCGGTTTTAGACGCTTTTTACCGATCATCACTGTTATTGATACTTTTTGCTATATATTTATGGGGTCTCGGTTATTTTGGCTACCATATAATGACTCCCATTTTTCTTATTGTCGTTCTGTACTATGCTGGGGAACGAAAATGGCAAATGATGCTTTTATTCGGTGTATTAAGCTCTCTTGCAGTTGCATTTATTTTTGAAGTCTTTCTGAAAATTGTGTTGCCTGGCGGCATATTTAGCATCAATATACCCTGGTAAGGAGACCAACTATGCTGCAGTCATTTGTAGAAGGTTTCTCGCTTTTTTTTAATCCAATTACCATCTTGCTTAATCTAATGGGCGTTATATTTGGCCTTATTCTTGGTGCTCTTCCTGGATTAGGCCCCCTTATGGGGATTATTCTCATGCTTCCTATTGCGGTCACTCAACCTCCGGTGACAGCTATGGGATTTCTTATTGCAATTTTTGTCGCCGGGTCATGCGGTGGGTCCGTATCTGCAATTCTACTTCGGGTTCCAGGAACACCACTTGCAGCGGCTACGCTATATGACGGCTATCCCATGGCGCAGAAAGGAAGAGCATCCGATGCAGTTGGGATTGCTATATCAGCATCTTCAATGGGTGGAATTATTGGAGGTATTATTCTCATCTTTTTCTCGCCCATGCTTGCCCGTATCGCCAGTAATTTTGCTCCTCCTGAATATGCAGCTCTGGCAGTTATGGGACTGATTGCAATTGCTGTAATTTCTGATAAATCATTTATCCAGAGTCTTATTGCTGGTTGTGTAGGGCTTTTGATTGCTACAGTCGGAACTGATGTATTCACTACCGGATATCGCTTTACGTTCGGTAATTTCAATCTGCTCAACGGTTTTCATATAGTGCCCGTCGTTGTAGGTCTATTTGCGGTTTCTGAGATGGCATTTCTAGTAGCAAAGGGCGGTCTGATGAAAAAACCGGATATAAAAGTTTTCCGGGCAAGTTTTCGCGCTATATTGCTGACCCTGAAGCACTACGGCAATCTTATCAGATCCTCTGTTATCGGCGCTTTCTTCGGTGCAATTCCTGGAGCCGGGGGAGTGACAAGCTCTTTTACAGCTTATGCAATTTCAAAAACTATGGCGAAGCCCCACGAAAAGTACGGTGAAGGTGAAGAAGGTGGAATTGTCTCAACTGAAGCTGCAAACAACGCAACAGTTGGCGGTGCGTTGGTACCGACGCTTGCACTCGGAATTCCTGGTGATGCGGCTACGGCGGTGCTTCTCGGAGCTCTGCTGATATTGGGACTCTTTCCGGGGCCTGCACTGTTTGAACAGAATCAGGATATCGTTGGTGGCATATTCTTCGTCTACATAGTTTCCAACATTTTTCTTTTGCTTATCGGTATCATAGCGACACCAGCTTTCGTATATGTTCTCCGGATTAGAAAAACATATCTTGTTCCTATGGTCCTGCTTCTTTGTGCAATTGGTACATATGCGTTGCAAGCTTCAGTTTTTGATTTATGGGTCATGCTTGCTTTCGGGCTGCTGGGTATCCTCTTCAGGCTTGCTAAGTATCCTCTGGCGCCAACTGTAATTGGTACAGTGCTCGGGCCAATTCTGGAAACGAATTACAGGCGTGCTATGTTGCTGACAGATGAAGGGTTGCTCATATTTTTACAGCGACCGGTATCCGCAGTGCTTGTGGTAATTAATATACTTCTCATAATTGGAGTTTTTGTCTACAATAGCTATAAAAAAAGAAAACAACAGCAGACATAAAAACTGATAAAATTCCATCAAAACTGAAAAGTTGAGGAACAGAAGTGTTCAAAAAATTTGTAGATTTTTCAGAAATTCGGGTGACTCCGAAATCTGTATATCTCTGTATTCATACAGATGGTCCAATATCTAAGAATGAAATCCGAGATAAGTTGGGCAGCTCCATTGCAAATATAAGCCGTTTTCTGCAGGAACTGGAAAGTTCCGGCATGATCCTCAAGAGTGAAGGACGAGGACGTCTTTCAGGCAAATACACAGCTGATCCTGATGCAGCATATGCTTTCGGTGGTTATATCAACAGTGATGTAATCGGCCTTGGCCTCTGCAATGTCACTGGTCGGGTTCTAAAGAACTATGAGGTTTCCTTTGCCGAAGCGGATACCCCTGAAAAGGCTCTGGAATTTTTTGCTGAAACCCATAAGAAACTTTTGCCCTTGGCAGATACAGATAAAGTCCTGGGGTCTTCGATATCTATCGTAGGTCCGATGGATAAAAAGCTAGATACGATTATCAACCCTCCGGATATGCCAAAATGGGGAGTTGTCCCCTTCAAAGCAATGTATGAACGAGCGGTCAGTGCCCCGATGACACAGAATCTTTTTGCCGAGGCTATCCTGCTAGGTGAAATATTTTTCAGAGGCCGTGATCTGAATAAGAACGTTATACTTTTCTGGCTTGATGAGGGGATTGGTGCAAGTGTTTCTCATAAAGGGCGTATGGATTTGGACCTTAAGGATAACTCTATGATTCTTGGGCATCAAATTGTCGATTTCAATGGGATACCTTGTCACTGTGGGAAACGAGGCTGTCTTATAAATTACGGTTCCATTCACAGTTTCAGACATGCCCTTCTTCCCTATATTCGAATAAGTGATAAGGAAAAAAAGCGGATAGAAGAACTGCACAGAGATGACCCCTGGAGCTATTCTACCGATCTAGAAATCTCTGAACTAGCCTATGAAAGGAATCGGCGATCTCTTCACTTTGAAACCTTCATGGAAGATTTTGAAAAGGCATATTTTGCGGCTCTATGGAATACATTTAATGGAATCAGACCCAATGAAGTAATTTTCTGCGGGAGAATAGCCTCTTACTTTCGAAAACAGTTGCAAAGAGTTGTTGCCAGAATAAAGGAAAACAATAATTATGAGGCCAGTGATATTGATGTGCATTGGGTAGATCTTGATAGCAGAAGTCTTATACAAGGAAGTTCGGCGAGAGTCTTCAATAATTACTTAAACTTTGTGGAATAGGAGGATTTGGTCTCGGAGAAAAAATCCACATGGAGCGCTTGCGATTTGCAAATCGTCTCGGAGAAAAAATCCACATCCAACAAACCAACGAACCAACGAACCAACCAACCAACCAACCAACCAACCAACCAACCAACCAACCAACTAACTAACTAACTATCTAACTCCCCCCACTCACCAGTCGTCGCCGTCGAATTCATCAAAGAATTCTTCCTGCATTTCTTCATACATCGGGTGGTCGGGATCTAAATAATCATCATCATTGTTGGTTTTGTCTTGTTTTTCTTGTTCTGAAGAGGAATTGCTTTTGGCTGACAGCAAGATGCCTATGGTTACAATTACAATAATGGTTAGTATAATCATAGGGTGCCTCCTTATATATCGATAAGTACAAGCATGTCTATGGAAGTGCATCATGTTATAAGTATAGTATTAATAGTATTAAGTTGCTCAAGTATAGCATTTTTTCGTGGGATACACAAATTTGCTTGCTGAAGTACACATGTATGCATGGGTAGAATTATTCATCCGCTATTTTTTTTGTAAGCGGTAAAAATAATTGTAAGCAACAAAATGATTTGTACATGGCGGCATAGAATAATTGTGAGCTGTATGAATAATTGTGAGCGGCACAAAGATTCGTGCCGCCCGCCAAATAGGTAAATGGGTATATGGATAAAGGTTATATGGGTATTACCTGACTTGCTTAGCCTTTATTCTGTTCTTCCCAATCGTCTCTGATTTTAGTTTTTACTTCATCCCATTCCTCAGAGAGCAACTCTTCCATGTCTTCTTCCAATTCTGCCATCTCCTGATCCAGCTCGGCTCGCAGTTCATCTGCATGTTGAATCATCCATTGCTCCTGAATGTTCTGCATGGCAGCTTCCCAGCTTTCATCAGCTGCTCTTTCTACAGTCTTGATTACGTCTAAGAGTAACTTTCCTTCAGCTGCTTCGGGTGTTCCCGGCTGGTTTTCGAATAAAGTGTTGAGTGTAGTCTGTGCTTTGTCGTAACTTTTCTCTTCTAATTGCGCTTTTGCTGCAGTTAACAGTCTGCCGGCTTCATATTGGGATGAATCCAGCGCTTTTGTAAGTTCCTTGTTATCTGTTTTAACATTGTTTACTACTGTAAAACTCATTACAGCAAATATAAGCAATCCGCCTGCGAGAAAAGATACAATACGATTTACAAGTAATTGTGAAAATAATTTTTTTTGCATAAAATCCTCCGATTTTGTATGGTTCATGGTGATACTTAGCGTTTCCGCTTTGGCTGCTATTGTTAAGCTAACTCGATTGGTATGGATGGATTGTTATGCGGATCGAATCAACTGAAATTGTCGATTTGGAATTGTCAATTTTGTCATTTTAGAATAGTTTTTTTGCCTCTAACATGAAGTTAATTCTTATTATTCAATAAAGCAATGTAATTCCCATTTTTCTGTGTTTTGTGGATTAATTCTTATGTTTCTGGTGTGTGGATTCGGTCTCGGAGAAAAAATCCACATGTAGCGCTTGCGGTTTGGAAAACGTCTCGGAGAAAAAATCCACAAAGAACAAACCAACTAACAAACCAACCAACCAACCAACCAACCAACTACCTAACTAATGAAAGACTATATACGATTCCTATTAATAAGCAGAGGATCCTTAGAAGAAGTAAAATATCAGTGGCTTCTTGCAAAAGACCTTAATTACTTGCAAGAAAAACCGTATGAAGAGGTGAATGATTTATTGGATAATGTTGGCAAACTGTTGAATGGCTTAATAACAAAACTTCGCCAGACCCCAACCAACAAACCAACAAACCAACAAACCAACAAACAAACCAACCAACAAACGAATGAACGGATTAGCTTAAAATGCAGAGCTGATCAGCCAGGATGTGTAGCCTCCGTAGACGAGCAGGAGGGCTGCGCCTTCGAAGCGGTTGATGCGGCCTGGGCGGCCTCTGAAGCCGAACCCAATCAAGAAAATCGAAAGCGTGAGCATCCCCATGGTGAGCATATCCCGGGATAAGGTTTCCGGCTCAACTTGAAAAGGATGAATTGCGGCAGCTATTCCGACTACTGCCAGGGTGTTGAAGAGGCACGAGCCGAGCACGTTGCCCAGAGCTATTTCGTGTTCGCCCTTACGTACGGCGGTGATGGAAGACGCCAACTCTGGCAATGAGGTGCCGATGGCTACAATTGTCAGTCCGATGATCATATCGCTTACGCCGAAGATCTGTGCAATTTCGATTGCGCCCCACACGAGTATGCGGGAACTGATGATGAGCAGCAGCAGCCCGGCGATCAGCCAGAATAGGGAACGGCCGAGGGAGATTGTTTTTATCGCGGATTCGACCTCTATTTCCTTGCTTAAGGAGTCTGTTTTCTGCTTCAGGCCTTGATAGATTGTCCAGCTTATCAGGCCGGTGAAAAGTATGAGAAGAACCACTGCATCCGTGAGGGATAGTTCCAGATCGGCCAGCAGCAGCGCTGACAAAGCGGTCATCAAGGTCAGAATGGGAAGCTCTTTGCGCAATATTCCTGAATGCACCATGATGGGGCTGATAAGGGCTGTTATGCCGAGTATTAGGGCTATATTGGCTATGTTTGATCCGTAGGCGTTTCCGAGGGCGATGCCAGGGCTTCCTTGGAGAGAGGCAAGTGTTGAAACAAGCATCTCCGGTGCGGATGTGCCGAAGCCGACAACTACCATGCCGATGAGCAGCGGCCGCATGCCGAAATGTTTTGCGGTGGAGGCGGCGCCTTCAACAAAGCGGTCTGCGCTCCAGACGAGCAGTACGAGTCCGAAAATAAGTGCCGATATTGCCGCTGTCATGCTCATCCCTTTTTGATTGCTTGATTGATCCGTATTATATCATAAGTTGCTGCTTGTGGTCACCTGCGGTTTTTCATAAGATCAAGAAGTGAAGCTTGGCCGTATCAACTTTTTCAGAGTGATTATTCAGATGCATCTTGGGCAGCAAATCTAACCAAGACAAATTATAGCAAAGCAAAGCAAGTCATAACAAATCAAATCACAGCACAGCAAAGCACAGCACAGCACAGCAAAGCAAAGAAAAGCATAACAGCGTGAATCGTATTGTTTGTCAGACAAATCTTTAGTTTGACAGCATTTGTGTCTTAGTGATTTTTTTAGGTGTCTCGGTTTTTTTAATCCACACCAGAGAGGCGGCTGCCAGATATGCCAAATGGATGAAAAATTGGATTATTTCGGGTCTGGAATACCAGCCGATAGAAATATTTAGGAAGATACCGAGAACTCCTGTTTTATGATCAAGAACAGTATCTTTAAAGTTGTACATCTTAATAAGCAGAACAGAATCCGAATTCAACATACCGATCTCTTTAAGTGCAGATATGAGTTCATGAATGGCGTATCCGGAAAGATAGGCAGCTTGAAGAATAAGGTACACGAGTGTAATTTTGAAAATGGTACCGATATTGACTTTAACCATAGATTTGTAGATAAGATAGGCTAAAACTGCAGCAAAGAGTAAGCCTAGAAAGGTTCCGGTAGTATATATGCCTTTATTTTCTGCGGTAAAGGCAAATAGGGCAATTTCTGCTCCTTCTCTGGCGATTGCTGCTGTTGTAAGTATGAGTATTCCTGCTGCTGATAAGTTTTTCTGCACAGAGGAACGTACTTCTTCCTTCATCCTCTGACCATGCTGAATCATCCAGTAAATAAAATATGATATCAAGAGAACTGCAGCAAGGGAAGCTCCGGCTTCCCAGAGTTTTCCGACTGAGTTACCACTACTTGTGAATTGAAGAGTAATTAGCCATAAGATGACGCCGAAAAATACTGATACTCCTAAACCGGCTAATATACCACGATGAACAGATTTTTTCAGATAAGCGGCATCAATTTTATTAAGATATTCCAAGATAAGTCCAATAATAAGGAAAGCTTCCAATCCTTCTCGTAAGCCAACGATAACTCCAGGTATTAATTGTGTCATATTCCCCACCTCATTTAATATATATTAAGTAGTTTTATATGTATAAACATGTTCATAAAAATTGTCAACAATGTGAACAAAAAAACTTCGGATTTTTACAAAAATGCAGCTGCAGATTATCCTTTATTAGGTGGCATAATGCTTTTTATTGCGTTATGTTCCTCCTTTAAAGGCTGGCAAAAAGTTTAGTGATAGAGCAATTTTGCCCATGTAAAAAGGCTGCAATCAGCGTCCTTGGCTGATCAAGAACCCATCAACAAGTTTTTTGCCACCGTATATCCTTTTAATAGCCATCAAAAAAGGGTAGAATTACAAAGCAAGGGACATCGCCACTATCACTGGAAAGAAAAATAAAGCGATCACATGTAGGAAATAAAGAAAACAACACATTAGTAGAATACAGAAAAAATTTTTAACGTTTTTTAGGGAGTTATACATTGTTCAGCAAGATCACATTATATGACATGCTATTATCTATTACTTCACTGTTGGATTATCTGGAAATTGAAATACTGGATAACATAACTAATCACGGCAGAAGAACGGCTTATATCTCTTTGCGCTTAGGTGAACAGCTTGGCTTAACAGATGATCAGCTCTATGTTTTAGGGGCATATGCGCTTTTACATGATGTGGGTGCTGTAGATGCTTCACTGTATGAAAAAGATACACAAGTAAATCGGTCCGTTATGGAAAAGAAAAAGGACCACTGCATCGCAGGGCAGAAGGTGTTTAACAATTTTCAGATGAATTCCCTAGAAGCTAATGTAATAAAATATCATCATGAGATGTATGATGGAACCGGCTTTTTTGGTTTGAAAGGGGATGATATACCACTTATGTCCCAGTTGATAGCCATGGCAGATTATATTGAAAGACATTACTTGGCTTCCCTTATGGAGTATACGGCCAGTAGGGTAGTGATTGACATCAGAAATCATTCAGGGACTTTTTTTAAGCCGCAGATTGCTGATACATTTACCAAGCTGGCAGAAAGTAGATCATTCTGGTTGGACTTGAAACACGAAAACATTGAATATGGATTAGATAAGCATCTTCCAAAGATAACAACAAGAGTAAATAGAAGAGATTTTTTAGAAACCGCAAAAATTATTGCCTTCCTGGTGGATAAAAAATCTTTGTTTACACGGTTTCACTCAACGGGTTTAGGTGATAAAGCTCTTCAATATGCACGCTTTCATAATTTTTCCAAGGTGAAAATGGAAAAATTCTTTACAGCAGCTCTTTTTCATGATATCGGCAAGCTTGTCGTTCCAAAGAAAATTCTTGATAAGCCTTTTGCTCTGAGCCCGGAGGAATTTGACTATATCGTAGAGCATCCCTACTTTACTGAGAAGACGCTTTATGAAATGGGCCTTGACGGAGATATTGTTCGATGGGCAAGTAATCATCATGAAAAAATAAACGGGACTGGATACCCGAAAAGACTTAAGGGAAAAGAGTTAGATTCTGAAAGCAGGGCACTAGCAATTTTAGATATTTTACAGGCGCTTACGGAGAATCGGCCGTACCGATCAGCATTTTCGTTTGAGAAGGCTTGGAAGATAATCCATGGTATGGTTGAGAAGAATGAACTAGATGGAGATATTGTATCAGACATGGAGAAAATCTTTTCAGTCTAGAAATTGGCGGAAAGCGCCGGTAACTTCCGTCAATCTGATAACTTCCATTAAGATGATCTCAAGGTGAAGTTTATCCATCCCCCTAGCATCTTATCAATCACCCGGATACTGCCCTGTCAAGCTCCCCCCAAAAAAGCTGCCCTCAAAACCCTTAAACTATCTGAAGGCTTTTTGCTGAGTCGGAAACGGTATCCGGAAACGGTATCCGGAAACGGTATCCGGAAACGGGCTGGAAACAGAACAGTAATTGTTGACAGCTGAGGAGAATGTCGAGTAGGATATTAGTACTTGTATACCTGCAGCTGAATTGTATATCTGCAGCTGAAACTGTTTACAAGTACGTTTACAAGTACGTTTACATGTACGTTTGAATATAATAACTTCCGAGTCCGGATCCCTAATGACCTTTTGAAAGCACTAGCAGAAAGGGTAAGTTGAATGCATCAGCAGCGTATGAAAGCTGAAAGCGTCTCCTTAAAGTGTGTGCTGAAAGCGAGGTTTACGGTTTGCGGACCGATGGGTTAGGCGGGAAACCGTTTAGCCTCCCGTGTTTGGAAAGGAAGTCCTATGCGCCGTTTTGCCCGAAAATCCCGCGCCTCAGTACGGTTTCCTATCTTTTCAGGACCTGTCCCACTCGTGTCATCACGCGTGTCAGCACTTGTGTCAGCACTATTTTCCTCCAGGTTGATGCAAAGCTTTGTGATACTTCTGTTTCTCCTCTCAACCCCTATGCTGGTACACAGTAGAGGAAACTCGGAAAGTCCCGCGAAGGCTCCTGAATTAAAAAATGAGATGGAAACTGAATCGGGGCTGCTTCGATCGAATGGGGTCAGTATCCGCTTTGGGAATTATGCAAAAGATATTTCTGATGCAGATGCAGATGCAGATGCGAATGCGAACGCAGATGCGAATGAATTTGATGATGATGCCGAAGCTGACCAGAAGGGAATCTTTCTTGAAGCGGAGCGTATCCCCCCGGAGGGCGTGCCTCTGGGCGCATATACGCCAGTGTATTTCGAAATCGGGAGCATCAGCCTGAAAACCGGGAGCGGTGAAGAGATGAGGTTGGAATGTCCTCGCCTGGAGGAGCAGCTTTACGATATGCGCCTGTTCAGCAGGAGTGGAGGTATCGAGTTGGTCGCACCCTGCCTTGAACAAAATCTGCTTGAACGAAGCGTGCTTGATCAGAGCGTGAAGGACCTTAAGGAGCTGCAGATTGAGGGGACGCCCCTCCAGAACCGTCCGCTGGAGGTGTGGGTCAGCTGGGAGGGGGCGGAGCACATCAAAAACGCAATCAGAACATACGCCGAAAGCCATGGCGGAGACATCAGCATAGAGGAAATTCCCAAAACTGCGGCAAAACTGACGGCCTACGAGCGTTCCGGACAGCCCATGCCGGACCTGGTGATGGTTCAGTCGGACTATCTGCCCCAGCTTATTATGGAACGGGCCATTCAGCCGATGCACACTCCGCCTGCTCTGGCAGAACCGGGAGAACCGGCAAACCCGGCAGAACCGGCAAAACCGGGAGAACCGGCAGAACCGGCAAACCCGGGAGCGGAAGTATCAGCATTTTTGAATAGGGGCCTTGAAGCGTTCACTTTGAGGGATGAGCTTTGGGCGATTCCGTTCTATGCGGATACGCAGCTGCTTGTGTACAACCCCGAAATCATCGATCCTGAGCTTTTTGATGCGGGGCGGCTGACGCTGGAGCGGTTTGAGGAAATTCTGGAGCAGGTGAAGGAGCGGGCGGAGCGCGAAGGGCGTTCGATTGTGCCGGCGTCCTGGAATATTTTTTCGGCGTACTGGCTGGCGGCGTTTCAGTACGGTTTCGGCAAGGAGACGCTGATTCAACGGGATATTCATGGTGATGCTTACGTATCCGTGATGGACGGGCCGACTGAGGAAGCTTTGCGGTATCTTCTTGATCTGCGGGAGCGGGGGCTGCTGGATCCTCTGGAGCGGGACGGCATGACGGCGAAGTTCATACAGGGTCAGGTGGGGGCGATTCTGACCGGCTCTTATGCGCTGCCTTATCTTAAGCGGCTGGGAGTGCCCTTCGCCGCTGCACCGTATCCGGTTAACGGGGAGACCGGCGCGGCGGCTGCGCCTTTGCTCGATTTCAAGGGCTTTGCGGTTCCTCGGCGGTCGCGAAATCCCGTGGGTGCGCGCCGGCTCATGGACTATCTCTCGTCCTTCGAGGTGCAGCGGCAGCTTCCGGAGCTGATGGCGAAGATTCCGGTGGAACGCGGCGCTTTGTCGCTGTTATCAGGTGACAAGGAACTTTTTGCGGTTACTGTTGCGGCTGCAGGAGTGGGGGAGCAAGAGGAAGAGGAAGAGGAAGAGGGGGATGATGATTTTGCTGATGCTTCCGCGGCGGGCTTTCCGGAATCTGAAGCGCTGCTGGCGAATCTTGAAACGGGGGTGACGGTTCCTCCCTCTCCGGCATACAGCGTATACAAAGACGTGATGTGGAGCATGCTCCGGCTGATCATTACCGGGAAAATTCCGCTTCAGGAGGGGCTTGAGCGGGCTCAGGACCTCATAGACAGCAGATTAGAAGATATAGAGGGCTATTTTTGAATTTCCGCATGCAGAAAAAGGAGAAAATGAGTGAAACAGAACTTGAAAAACAGAAGCTTAAAGAGAATTCTGCAAAAAAGGTTGGAGAGAAGCTTAGAAAGAAACTTGAAGAGAAGCTTAGAAAGATCGGAACTGCAGACTCGTCCTCGTAAACGAACATATACTTATATATTGGGAGTACTGGCGATTGTTCTTACAGCTGCTTTATACCTCGTAACAGCTGCATCCTGCAGCACCGGTGGGGGAGCGGTCGGCAGCACGCTGGCGACCGACGCCGCACAGCAAGGAGAAGCGACGGCGGAAACATCAGTATCCCGGGACTGGGAAATTGCACTGACCGGAGAGGTCGCGGATAGCGTGTCGGGGGCGTCCCTCTATACCGATGACGGAGAGATCGTACATGGGGAAGAGCTTGTGCTGATGGATAAGGGGACGGAACGAACTTACCGGGGGATCCCCTTGTATCGGCTGCTGGCCCGGGTCGACGGCCCCGCGGAGCAGCATCCCTACAGTTTTGATGAAGAGCTCTGGAAAGAGGGGTATGAGGTGACGGTAACAGCCTCGGATGGTGCCGCCGTCGCTTTCCTGAGCAGTGATTATCCCTACGATGACCTCCTGCTGGCACTGGAACGGGACGGGGCCGCCGTGCCGCCGACCCTGCTGGGCGAGGAGTTCCCTCCTGACTTGCGGGTAGAGGACGCTGCGGCGATAGAAATCATCCTCGGAGACACCGAAGCTGGTGCGGCTGAACCCCGCCTGACCGTGGAGACCGGCGGAGCTGCTGTTGCGCTGACCCAATCGGAGCTGAAGCAGGCGCCATCGTATGTTAAGGGAGTCGGGGGCTACACCACCTCCGCCGGCACCTATTACGAGCACCGATACGGCGGGGCGGCCCTCTATGAGCTGCTGAGCAGCTTCGGAGAACCCGAAGAAGGCGGAACACTGAAGGTCACCTCCTCCGACGGCTATGAAATGAGTTATTCCATGGAGGATATTGCCGATAGCGATGAGGGCCTCTGGATTATCGCCTTTGAGCAGGACGGAGCGTTTATGTCAGCTGACCCGGGGCCCTTCCGAATCATCAAAATACGGCCGGATTTCCGAGGTTCTGCTTCCCAAGATGCTTCCCAAGCTGGTGCAAAGGATGCTTCCCAGCTGGATTCCCAAGCTGAAGAAATGCCGATACCCAACATCGACGGACATAATTCCGCGAGGATGGTATCTTCCCTCAGTTTCTCCCGAAAGCCTATGAAGGATTTTACCCTGAACATAGAGGGGAAACGCAGCGTCGAAGTCGGGCGAACAACACTGCAGGCCGGAATAAACTGCTCCGCCCACAAAACCACGGTGAACTATTACAACCGGAAAAGCGGCGAAACAGAGCACTATACCGGGATCCCCCTCTACGCAGTCCTGGCTATCGGTGATGACCCCGACTACGAGCCGCACAAACAGACGGATAAGGCTATTCTGGCCTATGACCAGGAGGCCGCGGAACGAGGCTACAGCGTTACGGTCATCGCCGCCGACGGCTTCAGCATCACCCTGGATTCCCGGGAGCTGCACATGAACAATCAGGTCATCCTGGCGATGTACCAGGACGGCGAAGAGCTGCAGGGAGATGACTGGCCGCTGAAAATCGTCTGGGATCAAGATGCCGATCCGGTTCCCGAGGGCATCAAAGCGGTGAGGCAGGTGGAGACGATTCAGCTGCAGTTTGACGAAACGGACTAATGCTGATGCGTCCGCGTGCGAAAAAGCGGGGGCTTGCGGCGAGAAATACCCTCACCAGGCCTCTGCTGCTCTATCCCATGCTGGTTCTGGCAGGAATTATCATGGTTTACCCCTTCGCCCATGCCCTCTTCAACTCGCTGGTTGATGTCGGTGCCGCCGGAGGAGTGGCCGCCGGGGGTGGTTCAACTGGGCCTGCTGGGTGGGAGTGGCTCGGCCTGAACAGCTACCGCTACGCGCTCCGGGACTCTGCTGTCCGCTACAGCTTGCAGATCACCATTCTGTGGAGTCTGCTAAATGTCACAATCACCCTCGCTGTCGGTTTTGTACTGGCGTCGAGGATGGTGCAGAAACAGCGCTTCAGGACTATCCTCTATGCGCTTCTGCTGCTCCCCTGGGCGGTGCCGGTCTACATCGCCGTGCCCCTCTGGCGGGCGCTTCTCCACGGAAACGGCGGCACTTCCCTGGCGGAGTGGCTATTTCGCGTACCCATCCCCCTGATGGAGGAGCCCCTCGCCGGCTTCCTCTCCGCCTTGCTGGTGAGTATCTGGATGAACCTGCCCCTCACGACCTTTGTGCTCTACGGCTACATCAGAAATATCGACGTCCATATTATTGATGCCGCCAGAATAGACGGCTGCAGCCGCTCGGATATCATCCGGACCATCTATATGCCCATCATAAGTCCGGCGCTGGTAGTCCTCTCCTTGATCAACGGCATCGGCAGTTTTAAGGAGTTCACCTCCATCTTTCTGCTTACCGGGGGAGGCCCGCCGCTGGTGCAGGGGATTACGGACAACTACATCATCGGCGCTACGACGACACTGCCCGTTTTCCTCTACCGGGTGTTTCAGGACATGAGCGGCTACTCGGAAACCGCAGCCTTCGGCATCATCATGAGCGCTGCGGTCCTGCTTCTGCTGATCCTCTGGCGAATTGCACGAATGCCCGGGCCCGGGGGTAAGAGCACGGGGGTACAGGCTCGGCAAACTGATACAAGTGAGCGGCTTGAGGGGGTTAAAATGCTTGAGCGACTTAAAGTGCTTGAGGGCTTCCGCCGGAAGCTTGCCGGACCGGGCTTGTCACTGTCTCGGGCAGGCGCATTTCGTCTCTTTACGGGCTTACTCCACCTTCTCCCTTTGGCGCGGTCTCCCTGGTGGGCGGCCTTTTCCCTGCTGGCGCTCTACCGGGAGCATGGCGATCCTGCGAGGCCTGATTCAAATTCTGTGAGGCATGTTTCAGCCTCTGCAGACCGACGCACCAGCCGTTTTATCTATCGGCTTCTGCTGGCGGCGGAGCTTTTCTGGGCTGTACGGCAGGCAGTAAGCTTCGGACCACTGGATGGGCTGCATCCCGCCGCCTTGTGCTCCCTGATCCTCGTAGTTCAGGAAATCCGAAGGGCTGTTCGGGACGGATGGAAAATTCCCGCCCACGGCACAGCAGACGGCACAGCAGACGGCACACGCACCAAGGGTCGATTCACAGGGTCCTGGTCACGCCGCATCGCCCCGCACATCTTCGCCGGCGCAAATCATAGTATACGCTGGATCGCCGCCGCCTTTTTAGGTCTGAGCGCCCTTCTGCTCATCTATCTAGTGTTGTGGCTCTCCTTCTCAAGCGCCGACATCTGCACCGTAACAAGCTTTCTGCCGCCCTTTATGGGGACTGATGCCTACGTCTCCGCCTTCACCAATCTCTCTGTAGGAAAGAATTTCCTCAACAGCTTCATAATCGCCGCTGGGACGGCACTGCTGACCCTTCTAACCGTCTTCCCCGGCTCCCTGCGCCTCATGGAGCACACAAAACCGAGCCATGATCGATGGGTCATAACGCTGCAGACCGTATCCATCGCCGGCGGACTCCACACCCTGATCCCGCTCTTTTATATCTTCTCCCCCCTAGGCCTCCTGGATACGCATATTTCTGTCATTCTGGTCTATAGCGCCGGAGGAATTCCTCTCGCCCTTCTGCTGATGCTCACGCACCTGCATTCGCTGCCCGCTTCATTTCGAGACAACGCATTACTGGAGGGGGCATCGGGGATGCAGTGGCTGCGCCTGGTGATGCTCCCGCTCTCGGTTCCGGTGCTGACAACTGTCGGTATGATTCAGTTCCTTCGCGGTTGGAACGGCTTCCTCGTGCCGCTTCTCTTCCTCCGTTCGGATGCGCTTTTTCCCATCAGTCTTCGCCTCTATTCCCTGGCTGGAGATGCCGGAGGCGCCGGTGCTGCCTGGTCCCTTTTTGCGGTGATTTCTCTCATGAATATGGCGCTGCTGCTGATCGTCTTTCTTAAGCTGAGGGGGCCCCTGGGCCGAACCCGGGCCTAAGTTCAACTGCTGTCAGGTCGTCTTCCGCGGCACCTTCCGTTGTATAATCTCCAGCACCCTCTGCCGATACGCCAGCCGCCATCGATTGCGGAAGCATCATCCTAAAAAAAAGCTCAAATTCGTGAAGATGGCTTGTGACAGGTTTTTGTGTAGGTGGTTTGGGAGGGGGGCGGCAAAAAAATGGTGACCAGTATCGAAATATTTCGTTGCCTGGTCACCTGTCTAGATTTTGATGTACCGCATAAAACGATACCTGCGGCTGCTGTATTCGGGACGTCGCATTTATACGTATTGGGCTACTATCAATGCTAAAGCGATACCAGCTGCAACCGAACTGTAATAAGTTATGTACCAAGCTACTTTATTCATATGAGCACCCTCCTGTGTGTTTTGTTTTTTTCTCTATGTATTCTATAAAATTTTATCGATAAAAAATCAAGAGGTTTACAGCAAAAAAAGTAAAAATTTTCGCGTTTTTCCACTAATTATCAAAAAAAGTTGCGGAATACCTGTATTTTTGGGGAATTGGGTTCTTATTTGTGTTATGTGACAGCCGTAAAATGCCGGTAATTACTGTTTCTTTGAAAAGCAAGTTTTGAATTCCAAGGAGACGCTTTATTCCCAAACGGAGCGAGAGGAGGGGAAGCATTAAGATGCTTGTATTTGGTGACAAACTATTCATGATATATTATAATAGCAATATGTGTTACAGTAACGACCGTTGCAGTAATGGAGGTTGCTATGAAATTTTATAATAGAGAGAAGGAACTAGACATCCTTAATACTGCATATTCCCAATGTCAGGAAGAATATGGGTCAATAACAGTATTAACAGGTAGGCGTCGTGTAGGTAAGACTCTCTTAACAAGAGAATATGTAAAAGATAAAAAACATCTATACTTCTTCACAAGTAAAAAAGCAGAACCGATTTTATGTGCGGAACTAAAAGAAGAATATGAAAAATTTACCGGAGAGGAAATAATTGGAGAGGTAAAAAGCTTCCCCAAGCTATTCAGACAATTAGTGAAATATGGGAAAGATAATCCCTATGTTTTAATAATTGACGAATTTCAGGAATTCTATAATATAAATAAAAGTATTTACTCTGATATACAGAATATCTGGGATGAATATAAATTTAAAACGAAAGTACATATAATCTTTATTGGCTCAATATACTCTTTGATGATAAAGATATTTCAGAATGAAAAAAAACCGTTATATGGTAGAGCTGATAGAATATTATATGTAAAACCGTTTAAAGCTCAAATAATAAAAAAAATATTATTGGATTATAATGCATATAGTAACGAAAGACTATTTTTTAATTATCTACTTACTGGTGGTATTCCGAGATATCAAGAAATATTGATAAGAGCGAAATGCTTTGATCTTGAAGACATGCTGGATTTACTTTTGGAGAAAGATTCATTCTTTATAGGTGAAGGGAAAAATTTATTAATTCAAG
>JAIPFU010000012.1 GCA_021736505.1 Spirochaetia bacterium
CGCCGAACAGGAAACTGGACAGACTTGGTTTCAGATGAAAAAAATTTTTAATAATCTGCATCTGGGAAGCCTGAAAACGCCGAAAGGGATTATTCGGCAGACCAGTGAGCTGACGCCTGAAATGAAGCAGTTATTCCATACATTGAAATTAGATACGCCGAAAAAGATTGTCGAAATTGAAACATAATGGCATTTTAAAACAGTGCAAATATCCTCTTAAAAATAGCGTACAATGGAAATTAACCAAAATATACAATAATTCTCTGCATGGTAACGATTACTGGGAATTATTGTAGCTAGTTACTGTCGAACGCCAGTCTGAATGAATAAATATAAGCATGATAAGGGATTTGCTTATATTTATCCCTTTTGACTTGACACCCATACGGAGACAAGCAATACTATTTCTGTGTGGTTTCAGATAAAATGTCAGAATAATTCGATGATTAGTTGATAAATAATCTGCAACACAGTGATACTATCCATATCCTAGAAGAGAGAATCGATGTGCTTATTATACAGGAACTTCTGGGTCACAACAGCAGAGCAAAACCACCGAAATTTATACCCATATCTACGTCCACATTATTGCTGGTGTCCGCAGTATGGTGGATGATCTGGGTTTAAGTTGATTGATTCGTGATTTATGGAATATTCAGAATTTTTTACACAAAAATACTAGGCAAATATATACGAGATAGTGCGTATAATCGAGATTTATTTGAAACAATTTTTCTAAACTGGTTAAATAAATGAGTGATAAAAAAAGGCATTTCACTGCAGGACAAATTGAAAAAATCTCAAAAATAATTGGTGAAACATATTCCGGTTTAACTGGAACTGAAATTGAATATTTTTTATCATCTATTGGGCTTCAAGATGTTGATCCAGAACTTACAAAATGGAAAAGGTTGTATAATGCATTTGTAAAAGCACACAATGAAAAAATTGCTGATAATTTCATACTAAGCTTCATTTCTATAGTATTTCAGCCCTCACGATTTATTGGAGACTCTAAACGATATAATTTTCTGCTGGATGAATTAAACACAGTTTTATCATTTATTGGTTTAAGATTTCAGGAAGATGGCAAATTTCATACTGTCAAAGAATCAAAAACATTAAGTGAAGCTGAAAAACGTGCTATAAATTTAAAGAAATCTGTAATAGAAAGAGGATTTCATACAGAACTGCTGAAATACTGTGAAGCTGAACTGCTAGAAGATAATTATTTTCATGCTGTACTTGAAGCAATTAAAGGTATTGCTTCTATGATTCGATCGAAAACAAATTTGACAATTGATGGGGTACCACTAATTGAAAAAGCCTTCAGTGGGAAATCTCCCCTACTTTATATAAACAATTTTCAAAATGAATCTGAGATTTCTGAACAAAAAGGATTCGTAAATTTACTTAAAGGTTTATTTGGAACATTTCGAAACCCAACAGCTCATGCCGCAAAAATAGAATGGATTATGGAAAAGCAGGATGCTCTTGATCTTTTTGCAATAGCATCATATTCTTATAGAAGAATTGAACATTCGAATAAGAAAAGATGACTTAACATAACAGCGAATATAATGCCAGACGGAGTTGTAGTGCTAACCCTTTCCATGGTTTAACATGATTGAGCGGTTGTAAATAAGCATATAGTATGTCTTACTATAAAAAAATTACAATTTATGCTGATGGTAAAAAATTACCTATGAATTAAGATTGGATTCTCCAAAAAAACTGTTATCGTTACTTTAATAAAAAAGTTACATATCCCATAAATATTGTCTACAAGAGCAATATTTCAAGATGCCTTTCTTATTAAATTTCACATAATGGTATTTAGATAAAAATATTCTTTTTAAACAATCGAAGAATAATTATCCTACATGTTTTATTAGATTTTTTATGCCCTACCTGTAGACTTGATCAAGTGTTTTATTATCAGCAAATTTCCAACCCAACCATCCATTTGTTCTTCGCCCCAGAACGACAGCCGCCGCTGTACTAGGAGAATTGAATATGTAATCGCTAGTAAATATAATAACGCCATCTTTTTGCTTTAATATTTTGCTATCAACTAATTTTCTTCTTGTGTTTATTATCCATAGGCCAGCACTGTCTGTCTCTCTTAAATTGCAGGTACTTCCAGAAAAAACGATAAGTCCCTCTTCATTAAATTCGCCTTCTGCATATGCATCCTTACCCTTGCAAAATATCTTTTTTTTAGTTTTTCTCTTATTTATTTCATCAAAGATTGGATAACCTAAAGTTCCAGATAAAAGCTTAATGGTTTCAAAATAGTCAAAGAGATCTGACTCATTTGCTTCAGAGACGTTCGGCTTACTTGGAGAATTGCTATTGTCAATTTCGTATCTATTTGCTTGTTGAGCATGTTCAAGAGAAATCCATTCTAAGTATTTAACATGTGTTTTAGTAAACGCTTTATTTTTTGTAGTAAAAAATATTGCATGTGTCCAATAATCCTTCTTAGCATGATGCTGCTTCAATCGTTTAAAACAATTATCAGCTTCGCCAATATACACTTTACTTCGAGTATCACCATCTCCAATTAGTGCATATATCCCAGAAAACATTGCTTCTCGTCGTTTACTCACTTCTTCTAGCTGGGCTCTTGGAATATATATTGCAATTACATTTCTTGTTGTCACTTCTGCAATTTTAATGCTTTTTGGATTTCCATTAGGAAGAAAAATTTGAATTGTTTTCCCTTGTTTATTCATTCTTACCGCCTTTTAAATTATGAATCACATTTTACTTTGCATCGTAGGTATAGGCGCACTAAATAAGCTTCGTGTCAAAGGCTTTTCATTTTGAAATCAGATATATAGTCAGGGACTGCTGAATAAGCCTTTTTTCCAATTATGCCATCATTTCAGCCAGTTTTCACCTGAAATTCAGTCGAGATTTCAGCTGTTCTATTACCTTTTGCAATAAGGAAAAATAATTGTAACCGTCAAAATTCGCACAAATAATTTATGTGAAAAAGTTTAAAACCGTCTAATTGGACGAAAATAATAACGTGAGCTAGTACAATGAACATTATGTTGAACCCAAGATCCATTATTAAAATTTAATAACACATCACTTTCAGTTGTCATAATCCTTCGTGATGACCAATATGTTTTATTTCTAAATTCTCCTAATCCATTAACATGTAGATTTTTAAACATTTTATATAATGGCGTTGAATAAGGCATTAACCAGTCATCAAAATCTAATATTACTAGTTCAGCTGCAGTATTTACAGATTCTTCCCTTGTCATATAAGGGTCTGCATCCCCATTGAACCAACCAAATGGAGCAGTTTCCCAATAGCGGTAACCCACTGTTCTATTTTCTCCTTCATCATCGAATATTCTTCCACCTGATGGACCAATATCTCCTATAGAGTAATTATGCCAATAAGCATATAACGTATGATCATCCCCTATGGAAACTTCTGAAATTGATGTTATTTGTCTGCCATTTCCATTTGGTTCAGTCCACCATCCACAAAAATATATCCCTTCCTTTGTTGATATTGGCAAATCTCCATAAGCAGAATTAAAAACTATTTCTTTTGATGCAGGGACAGGATGCAAGCCACCTTGAGAATCAAATGTCACCACATAACTGCCTTCTGTCCATTTTGCATATAGTGTTAGATTAGTAGATGTATTAACGATAGTATATGACGAAATTTCTTCTCCGTTTCCATCAATCCCTGTCCACCATCCTTTAAACGTGTAACCAGTCCTTTTAGCATCTGGTAAAGTCCCATATTGTTCATCGTAGATTACTTCTTGACTAGTAGAACTCAGTGTATCAGCTTGAGGAGCACTAAATGCTATTGTATAAGTATTTGGATTCCATTTTGTATAGAGAACTTTATTACCTATTGATCCCTTAGTTATTTGATTTACTTGATTATTCAATTCTTCATCAACAAACCAACCTTCAAATGAATACCCACTTCTTGATGGATTTTGTAGTGAAATAGTGCTTGTCTCAATAGTATATGTCGAGGGATTTGATACATTGTTAGTTCCACCATTTAAATTACAGGTAATTTTATACACAATAGTTGACCATTTAGCATATAAAGTATGATTAGAAGCAGTCGAAACATTAGTATCTGTAACAATTTTTAATCCAGTTCCCCCTTCACCTGTATACCATCCTTGAAAATCGTAACCAGCTCGATCAACACTGGCAAGAGACCCATATATAGTATCAAATGTAACGGTTTTAGTTTCAGGATTGGGTGTATCACCCCCCCCATTTGCATTGAATGTTATGGTATATTCATTAGCACTCCATTTTGCATAAAGAGTTTGTTTAGATGTTATGGATACTGATGTATCAGACTCAATTCTATTTCCACTCCCACCAGTTCCAGTCCACCATCCTTCAAAGGTATATCCTGTTCTTGAAACTGTTGCCAATGATCCATAGGTTCCATCATAGGTCACTGTCTTACTGACAGGATTAGGAGTTTCTCCCCCTTGTGCATTAAAATTTACTGTATATGTATTTGCCTCCCACTGAGCATACAAGGTAACATTTTCTATACCCATTGTGATATTTGATTGATCAGCATAAGATATTCCATTTCCATCTGCTTGAGTGTTCCAACTCCCAAATGTATAACCAGTGCGGGTAAATGTATTAGAATTAATTGAATCTGTATCATCATAAGGTATTGCATGAGAAGACATAGTTCCTGATCCACCATTATTATCAAAGGAAATTCTGTAGGTATTCACATTCCAATTTGCATAGAGGACTTGATTTCCTGTTGTTCCAGAGAATATATGAGTAATCTTTGTAGATAAGTCACAATCAGTATACCAACCCTCAAATCCATGTCCTTCTTTTGATGAATTCTGAAGTGTGATGGATTGACTTTCGATAGTGAATTCAGATGGATTTCCGCTATGATTGACCCCTTCATTCAGATGGTAGGTAATAGTATAAGTAATTGGTTCCCACTGAGCATACAAGGTTAGGTTTTTATCCCCCATGGTATAATTTTCACCTGCTGAGTATCCATCTCCAGATCCATTTGCATGAGTATTCCAATTAGTAAATGCATATCCTTCTCTGGTAAAATCATTGGTTTTTAAAGAGACTGTTTCTCCAGAAGAAATAACTTGTGATTCCATACTCCCTAAACCATCATTAGGGTAGTACACTATTGCTGTTAGAGCTTTCACAGACAGAGAAAATGTTTTTGTATCAGATTCACTTCCTTTTGTTATGGTTGCTGTCAGAGTTACTAAAATATCATCTTCATGATATTCAGGTCGGGTAACTTCACCACTATTTGATAGGGTTGAAGGTGTATCTGAGTTCCAAGTAATTGTGGTGTCGTTTGATCCACTATAAGGTAGTGTAAGATTTTTTGTTACTTTGTTTTCATTGTCCCCATCAGCAAAACTTAAAACCAATGCTGACTTATCTTCACCTACAGATTCCGCATCATTTTGAGCTAAAGCTTCCACCATTATTGAAAATTCTTTAGTTTCAGACTCTGAACCTTTTTTTATGGTTGCAGTTAAGGATACTGATACATCTCCTTCTATATAGGTTGGTCTATTTATTATACCATCAATATCTACAACTGAAGTATCACTGCTTACCCAAATAATACTTGTTCCATTAGAACCAGTAGTTAGTAGTGTTAGATTACCAGTTACATTGCTGGCATTATCTGATCCACTGTATCCGATAGACAGGTTGCCCTTATCTTCTTCGACTGCTTCCGCATCACTTTGAGCTAGAGCTTTCACGGTAACAGCAAATTCTTTTGTATCAGACTCACTTCCCTTAGTTATTGTAGCAGTGAGAACTACTTGAATATTTCCTGTTGGGTGTGTAGGTCTGATAACATGACCGGTGGAAGAAATAGTACTTGGAGTATTTGAATACCAACTAATTACTGTTTCACTGGACCCATTTGTTGATAAGGTGATATCTTGAGTTACTTGATTAGCAGTATCCCCTTGTGCATAACCAATCTGTAGATTTTCTGTATTAACGGCAACAGCTTCTCCGTCACTTTGGGATAATGCCTTAACAGTCAGATTAAAACTCCTGCTTTCAGAAGCAGTCCCCTGACTTATTATTGCTGTTAAGATAACTTCAGTATCTCCATCTAAATGAGTTGGTCTATTCACAGTTCCATCAATAGCAACAATTGAAGCATTTGTAGTTGTCCAAGTTATTGATGTACCGTTAGAACCCCTATTTGGAAGTGTTAGATTCCCTGTAATACTGCTTTCATCATCTGATCCATTGTATCCAATAGCTAATTGAGCAATATCAACGGCAACAGCTTCAGTGTCATTTTGAGCTAATGCAATGACTATAAGAGTAAAAGTTTTAGCATCAGACTCTAAATTTTTTCCAATAGTAGCTGTCAATATGACTTCAGCATTACCTTCTAAATAGACTGGTCTGTTTACTTTCCCGCTAGTTGAGATAATATCTTCATTTTCTGATTCCCAACTTATGGTTGTTTCATTATTTCCTGAAGTTAGTAATGTAATATCTTGAGTCACATGATCTGCATCATCTCCATTAGTAAAACCAATCTCCAAAGCTTCTTTATCAGTTTCAACAATCTGGACATCAGTTAAAGTTGTTTTTCCTGTAATCATTTCTGACCAATCTGAAACTCTTTCACCTTTCTCATCACAAGCTGAAATTCTGTAAAAATACTGAGAATCAGATGCAACATCCATATCTGTAAAAATGCTATTTTCACTCACATAATAAGAAGTCCACGGTCCATTTATTGAAGGACCTCTCTGGATAAGATAATCATCATTTCTAATTCCATTTCTTGTCCACTCAAGTTCAATATGATAACTAAATTCCTGACTAGCAGTAAAATTTTTCGGTACAGGTAACACTTCTTCTTCAAATAGTTCAATTAAATCACACCCTGCAATAATGATAGTAACTAATATAATTACTACTAATATCACTAAATTCATTGTTTTTTTCATTTTAATGACCTCAATTAATTTTACATAAACTCATATATACCATATTATACCCTGTGTTATTATAAATAAAGCTCATATTCATGTTTTTCTAAGAATTCAAGTGAAAGTAGATGATAATTAGATTTGGAATTATATTATTTTGCTAAAAAAAGATTTTATGAGGGGGGTCTGCTCTATTAAGTTGCTTCTCTGTTTAAAAGATTATATAACTTAATTTATTTGCAGGGATAATTCTCACTATTACTGTTGCTTTCACTTGCAGAAGGGGATACCATAAGAAAAGTAAACAGGTAAATACTGCTCAAGGGGTTTCTGATGATTTTAAAGGGAAAACAATCAATCATTTTTTTTTCAATTATATGCTTTTCCATTTTATTTTATAGTTGTGATCTTTTTCGAGTAATAGAAACCTACACAGTAACCTATGATGCAAATGAAAGTACCTCAGGATCAGTTCCTAGTGATAGTAATGAATATGAAGCTGGTGAGCCTGTAACTGTACTTGGAAATCCAGGTAATCTTCAGAAATCAGGATATACATTCGGTGGATGGAATACAGAAGTAGATGGGAGTGGAATTACTTATCAAGAAGGACAGTCTTTTTCTATAGGATTGTCTGATATTACTCTTTATGCAATATGGGATATTGAGAAATACGAAGTTACCTACTATGGAAATGGAAATGATAGTGGTTCTGTACCAAGTGACAGCAATCAGTATGCGGAAGGAGAAGAGGTAACTGTAAAAGGGAATACAGACTCATTGATAAAAGATGGGTACACTTTTGGAGGATGGAATACTAGTTCTGATGGAACTGGAATAGGATATTCCGGTGGCGATGCTTTGGTTGTGGAAACTACAAATATCAACTTGTATGCAGTATGGATAGGGAATGAGCAATTTCAGGTGTTTTATGATGGAAATAACCAAACTGCTGGAACCCCTCCTGTTGATGATTCTGAATATCAGTTTGGATACACAGTAACACTATTAGATAATATCTGGAATCTTGAAAAGGAAGGTTTAAGATTTGGTGGGTGGAATACTGAAGCTGATGGTACAGGTACAAGATATCTGCCGGATGATACTATTCCTATGCCGGGTGGTGATATTACATTATATGCTATGTGGTTACCTCCTCTAAGTGTTACTTATGTTGCTAACAATGCTACTCAGGGAGATGTCCCTGTTGATACCAATGAATATATTCTTGATGACACTGTAGAGGTACTAGGGAATACTGGTAATTTAGAAAAAACTGGATACACTTTTGGGGGGTGGAATACAGAAGTAGATGGGAGTGGGACAACATATACTGGAGGGGACACGCTATCTATAGGTTCTACTGACCTATCTTTATATGCACTTTGGCGTGAACATCTATCAATTCATTACGATGGTAATACCAATTCCAGCGGTAATCCTCCAGTTGACTCAAATATATATCTTGAAGGGGAATCTGTTACTACTCTATGCAATTTAGGTAGTTTAGAAAAAACTAACTATTCTTTTATGGGATGGAACACTGCTTCTGATGGAAGTGGTATAAGGTATTCTGAAAGGCAAATAATTATTATGCCCTCTTCAGATATTACTTTATATGCTGATTGGGAAATTAATACCTATGCTATTAACTTCAATTCTGATGGAGGAAGTGTAGTAGCATCACAGGAAATAGACCATGGAGCAAAAATAGATGAACCTGCAATTCCAACTAAAAAGAATTATTCTTTTGGAGGATGGTTTAAGGAGCCGGAATTGGATAATTCTTGGGATTTTGGTACTGATGTTGTTACGGAAGATACTACTCTCTATGTAAAATGGGATTCAATTTATCCTGAAACATTTGCAGGAGGTTCAGGAACAGAAGAAGACCCTTATCAGGTAGAAACAGCAGGACATCTGTATATTGTTAGGAATCATTTAGATAAGCATTTTATCCAAACAGATGATATTGACCTTTCTGCTTTTTGTGAAGGTGGGGGGTGGGATCCTATAGGTGCATGGTATGGGGATGGTTTTGTAGAAAATGAGATATTTGTAGGAAGTTTTGATGGAGATGGATACATCATTAGTGATTTGACAATTAATCGTGGTGAAAGGGACGCGATAGGACTATTTGGATATGTCGGTGGGACTGCAATCATAACTGGTGTGACATTAGAAGACATTAGTATACTCGGAAGACAGTTTGTTGGTGGACTTATCGGCCTTAATGAGTCTTATGAAGAATTATCACATTGTTCAGTATCTGGTACGGTTTATGCCAATGGATCCGTTGGTGGACTAATTGGAAGCAATACAAGTGGTAAAATCTCTCATTGCAATACAGCAGTAGATGTGCTTGGATATCGTAATACAGGAGGTCTCATCGGGGGAAATAGTTATAGTGATATCTCTGATAGTTATGCTACAGGAATCGTGACCGGTGGTTATAGAACAGGAGGGTTGGTTGGTTATAATTATAATGGAGACTTAAATGATTGTTATGCTGCAGGAGATGTGATCGGTAATGGTAGGACGGGAGGACTCATTGGTGATAATAATGATAAAAGCAATATCTCTACAAGCTATGCCACAGGAGATGTGGCAGGAGATAGTGATCATACAGGAGGACTCATCGGGTATAATAGTGGTTATAACATCTCTACTTGCTATGCTACAGGAGATGTGACTGGATATCGTAATACAGGAGGTCTCATCGGGGGAAAAGGCGGGTGTATTTCTAATAGTTATGCAAGAGGAACCGTTGAAGGCACTCAGCGAGTTGGTGGGCTTATTGGTGGAGTATCTGGAGATGTTAAACAATGCTTTTCTACAGGAGCAGTTACTGGAACAGTGGGTGTTGGTGGTCTCATTGGAGCTCTGCCAAGTGGGACTGTCGAAGAAGTATTCTATGATACTAACACTTCTGGACGGTCTGATACTAATCAAGGTACCCCTAAAACCACAACAGAAATGATGCAGCAAGCAACATTTGAAAATTGGGATTTCACTGATATCTGGGCAATCGATGAAGGGGAATCGTATCCGTATTTACAGTGGGAAAAGAAATAACAGATCCCAATCATAATAGATTGCAGCTTTTATAGTACTTGTTTATTCTCTGTCGAATATTTTTATAGTCTGAAAATTTTAAAAAAAATTGAATCTGATGAATTGCAGCAAATACGCACTTCTCTGTGGCAACAATTGTGAATGAGAGTAAGCATCGCAGCTGTAAGATATAATCGGATAAAAAAGCGCTCCCGCTTATAACTCGTGTATCACCCATTAAGGATAGTTTGGGTGTCACATATAAGGGGAACGCTATAGATAATAATAAATCCTGGTACAGCAAAAGTATGGTGAAAGTACAGCAGAAAAGTATACCAAAAGTAGGGTAGAAGTAGGGTGGTTTTCATTATAAACCTTTAGGGAAAACAGTTTTTAATTGCTCTTTTTAATATTTGGTAATACCATGTGAGATAGTGATATTCAAATAATATGAAACGAGGGTTAAATGTTAAAAGGTATTTTCAAAGGGTCTCTTTATTTAATTATAATTATTACTGTGATAATTGGATTTTTATCTGTCTCAGATTCGGAAGATGGAGAAACTAAAAAAAAACCTATGACAGAAGAAGAAAAAAGAAAAGTTCTTCTTGAACAACAATTTAGTGCATGGGATGGCTCACACAGAGAACTAACCAAAGTAATAAAAGAAGCAATGCACAATCCAAAAACATACGAACATATACAAACTAGTTATATTGATAAAGGGGATCATCTAATTGTTATAACAGAATATCGTGGTTCTAATATGTTTGGAGCAATTATAAAAGATTCGGTAACAGCAAAGGTAGATCTAAAAGGAAACATTTTAGAAATTATTGATGAATAAAAATTCCAACAGAAACCCCAGTAACTTCTTTAAACGGCTTTTGATATACACAGCTATGAATACTTCTATACTTCATGAATACTGGGCATAACATACTCTAGTAAACGGATGCTGTTTCCCTCCATACTGTAAAAACCCTAGGAAGATCTCCAAGGAGCTTTTTTTTACCTGTAGGGAAAACTACAGAATCAGACACCCCTTAATCATCCCAAACAGGATGGTATTCAGAATTTAACGGAGATCCAGATGAAAAATCATCATAATTCGTGACACTGCTCACATCCCAGTCGGAGATATCCTGATTGAAGGATAATGCCCAACCAAACATATATGTCATATCCGTAACATTGCTTGTATCCCAACTAGATATGTCTTGATTGAATGACTCTGCATCTCGGAACATACCTTGCATGTCCGTCACACTGTTTGTATCCCACCCTGAGATAAACCCATTGAATGACGTTGCTTCATAAAACATATAGTGTATATCCGTCACACTGCTTGTATCCCAGCCTGAGATATCTCCATTGAAGGCATCTGCATTAGTAAACATATAGCTCATGGTCGTAACACTGCTTGTATCCCAACTAGATATGTCTTGATTGAAGGAATCTGCATGAGAAAACATATAGCTCATATCCGTCACATTGCTTGTATCCCAGCCTGAGATATCCTGATTGAAAGCAGATGGATTTATGCTTGGATCGTAGGATAACGATTTAAACATAGCTCTCATGTTCGTGACATTACTTACTTCCCAGCTTGAGATATCATGATTGAAGGCCTCTGCATTAGAAAACATATAACTCATATCCGTCACATTGCTCACATCCCAGTCGGAGATATCCTGATTGAAGATATGTGCATAAGAGAACATCATTCTCATGTCCGTTACACTGCTCACATCCCAAGCAGTATATTCATCTTCAGTTCCCTCATTAATTATTCTTGTATCAATATTTTGATTGAAAGCTGATGCATTATAGAACATATATCTCATGTCCAAAACATTACTTACATCCCAGCCTGAGATATCTCCATTAAAGGAATCTGCAAAAGAAAACATATAGCTCATATCAGTCACACTGCTTGTATCCCACCCTGAGATATCATGATTGAAGGAATCTGCATGAGAAAACATATGACTCATATCCGTCACATTGCTTGTATCCCAGCCTGAGATGTCCTGGTTGAAGGATATCGCTCCTGAGAACATATAGCTCATGTCAGTAACACTACTCACATCCCAGCTTGAGATATCCTGATTGAACGTAGTATTATCATAAAATAAATTGGACATATTCGTTATTTTGGAAGTATTTACTCCCGTTACATCTTCACCATTTGTTATCATTGTTTGCAGCTCAGCCAGTGTTATCGGCCATTTAGGATGGTATTTATCAAGAAGCGGACAACTCCCATTAGAAAAATAATCATGCTCCGTAACACTGCTGACATCCCATCCTGAAATATCTCCATTAAAGGATGAGGCATTTTCGAACATAGCGCTCATATCCGTCACACTGCTTGTATCCCAATCTGAAATATCTTGATTAAAAGATGCTGCATCCTGGAACATATATCTCATATCCGTAATGCTACTTGTATCCCAGCCTGAGATATCTCCATTGAAGGCATCTGCATCCTGGAACATATATCTCATATTCGTTACATTGCTCACAACCCAACTTGAAAGATCCTGATTGAAGGCATCTACATTTTGGAACATACCGCTCATGTCCGTAACACTGCTGACATCCCAGCCTGAGATATCTTGATTGAAGGAAGATGGATTATTGCTTGGATCGTAGGATGTCGAGCTAAACATAGCTTTCATGTTCATGACATTACTTACATCCCAGCCTGAAATATCTTGATTGAAGGACTCTGCATGAGAAAACATCGAGCTCATGTCAGTAACACTGCTGACATCCCATCCTGAAAGATCCTGATTGAAGTATGATGCCTCAACAAACATATCGCTCATATCCGTTACGCTGCCCACATCCCAACTTGATATATCCCCATTGAAGGCAACTGCGTTGTAGAACATAAGTCTCATGTCCGTAACACTGCTGACATCCCATCCTGAAAGATCCTGATTGAAGGCAGATGCCCAAGTAAACATACCGCTCATGTCCGTAACACTGCTGACATCCCATCCTGAAAGATCCTGATTGAAGGCAGATGCTTTATAGAACATCTCATGCATATCCTTAACGTTGCTGACATCCCAGCCTGAGATATCCTGATTAAAAGTTGTATTATCTTTGAATAATTCACTCATATCCGTTATTTTGGAAGTATTTACTCCAGTTACATCATCACCATAAGCTATCATTTGTTCTAGCTCTGCCCGTGTTAATTGTGGTTCTTTGTACACCACCGCTGTCTGTGGTGAGCCTGTAAGTAAAAATCCTTCAGGGTTGCTGATCTCAACAGTAACCGCTTCACTATCACCAACCGTAATGTCTGAAATCTCAAGGCTTCTTGTTGTTCCTGTGCCTGTTATAGCACCTTTTGTTGCTCCAGTTACGCTAATATCATCTGCTGTCAATGTTGTCGGGTCTACATCAAAGGTCAGCAGTAATCCTGTAGAACCTGTTGTACCCGATGTTCCACCGGTCTGAACTGCATTTTGGAATACCACATTTGTAGTTGTTTCTTCCGCTCCAGTTGCTGTCACACTCTCTCCATATCCTCCCATGGAGCCTCCATCAAGCACCAACAAGGATACTGTAAATGTTCCCGCTTGCGTAATTGTGTAGGGGAAAGGGCTCCCCGTTCCTACCTGTGTTCCATTCACATTCCAGCGGTACTGGGCTTCGTCAGAATGTATGCCTGTTGAAGTAAGAGTTATCTCATCCCCTACCTCCACCGTCTCAGGCAATCCAGTGAAGGAAACGGCTAAAGGGTTTTCCATATCCTCCTGTATGTCTACTTCAACACTGCCAACCCCAAACTGAATATGCTCTTCTGATACGCTGATTGTTCCCGTTGTGGTCTCGTCTTTTACAATACGCAGAGCAAATACTCCATCCCAGACCAACTCTTTCCCCTTATCAGGGACATCTTCATACAGCCCTATGGTCACCTCATACCAGCCTGCAGCAAGAGTAAAATCACCTGCAGCACTCTTACCAACATCAGTTTCCACTGTGATCTCAGTTGAATCTACTATAATATCATCACCATCTCGATCTCGTATGGTCACCCATACCTGAGGAGATGCAATCACATCTTCACTATCTACCCAATCCATATCAACAGATAAAGTTCCATTCCCCTCCAGAGGACGCATGAAGGCAGTCGCTGTTGCTGTCTGGCTTTTTCTGATAGTGACATCTAGGGTTGCTGTTGTTAACTCATCCCCGTTTCCATTGTACCCTGTCAGGGTGATCTCCCAGGGACCTGCAGCCAAACCGTCTCGTACAAAGGTACCCTCAGAAAAGTCCTCTACTGTAAATGTATTTCCTCTCGGTCCATCTCCTTCAATCAAATAGCTTGCAATGTCCATCTCAATTGTGGGTTCCCACACAAGATTAGTCCCTCGAGAACTATCATTAAACTGAAGCACAAGAGTCCCTTCCCCACTTCCAAACAGATCGCAGCCTGCAAAACTGAGTGCAAGGGAGACAACTATGAAACTCATCAATATTCCTACTATACTCTTTTTCATAAAGATCTCCTAACCATATTATGTTAGTTCAGTTTACACCCCGTAACCAACTAACACAATACTGATGTATATATATTTATACTATATTACAGAGGTTTTTGTTTATAATTTCATTGTAATTTATATGCCGCTTCACTTCATGAATACTGGGCATAACATACTCTAGTAAACGGATGCTGTTTCCCTCCATACAGTGAAAACCCCTGGGAAGATCTCCCAGGGGCTTTACATCATGTGGGTAAAACTACAATTCAACCGAAATATACAGATTTAGACACCCCTTAATCATTCCAAACAGGATGGTATTCAGGATTGAGCGGACAAGATCCACCAGAAAAAGCAGTATATTCAATAACACTAATAACATCCCAGCCGGAGATATCCTGATCGAATGATGCTGCTTCATAGAACATCGCTTCCATATCCGTCACGCTACTCACATCCCAGCCGGAGATATCCTGATTGAAGGTATCTGCGTTATTGAACATCGCTCCCATATCCGTCACACCGCTGACATTCCAAGCTGTATATTCATCTGCTTCTCCTTCATTAATTATTCTTGTATCAATATCTTGATTGAAGACATCTGTTCCAGCGAACATAGCTTTCATAGACGTGACATTGCTCACATCCCAGCCTGAGATGTCCTGATTGAAGGTCTCTGCGTCACAGAACATATAGCTCATATCAGTAACATTGCTCACATCCCAGTTTGAGATATCTTGATTGAAGGTATCTGCGTTATTGAACATCGCTTTCATATCCGTCACGCTACTCACATCCCAGCCTGAGATATCCTGATTGAAGGTCCTATTACCGGAAAATAAATAAGACATATCAGTGATTTGTGATGTATCAACTTTAGTCACATCCTCTCCATCCGCGATCATCTTCTCTAACTCGTCCTTCTCTAACTTGTCCCGAGCCTCGGAAGAAAAAATGATATCACAGCTAGCAAGAAGTAATAATACAAACATGATTATACATGGAATAGTGATATACATTCTATTTTTGTGCATCGTCTTTCCCCCATAGTTTCAAGCATATACATTATCTTGAACCTTGTGTTAATTTTAGTAACTCATTAATAGGTAGTTTAAGACACATAGTTAGCTAAAGCAACTCGATAAGATACTCCCAGAGAAAATTAATATCTTTTCCTGCATGGTTTCATATTACTATTTCCATCTAGTTTGCTGAAAGTACAATAAAAGTAGGATGAGTTTCAGCAGAAATTTTCAGACTGTATAAAGCGTAGAAAACGGTCACAGAGCGTTGGATGACGGCAAGTACAGAAAAATTGGTCAAAAAAAGTGTTGACCACTCGTTAAGTTGATAAATAGTTAAAAAGCCCGGACAGCCCGAACTCTTGCTTTGCAATTCTTGCTAGCAACGACATCCGGGAAGCCATCGTCGAACATCTGTACCCGTGCGAAGTCATATTCGTACTCCGACGACGACCAATAGGCCTCACCGGCAAACCCGCCAATAGCTGTCTTATTCTCATAGAGTTTATTCAACTCATCTTTAGATGGCATATACCAGTCAGAATAAATACCTGTTCCTGTATCGGTATTTGTATAATCATCACAGAGTTTTGCCGCATAGCTTCCTGCTCCCTGATTGCTTACTATTGCTGTTGTATTTGCCTGTCCTGTTCCCAGTGCCGTTCCGATTGCTCCGGTTGTTGTAAAACTTCCATTGTACCATTGTATTCCGGTACTCAAGTCTGATGTCGATGCAATAAGCCCATGAGTTTCGTCGGATACATAGTCAGGGTCACCGGATTGCAAAATATATGCAATAACACCACCCTGATATGCCATGCCAATAGATAGCGGTTCCCTATACACAATCACCGTCTGTGGCGATCCGTTTATCATAAATCCGCTTGAGTTTGCTATCGCAACCGTTACTGTTTCACCATTTTCCACGGTTATGGCAGAGATAGCAAGCATTCTTGTTGTGCCTGTACCCGATAATGCTCCCTTAGTCGCACCCGTTACCGTGATGTCATCAGCTGTCAATGTTGTCGGGTCAGCACTGAATGTCAGTCTCAAAGCTTTTGAGTCGGTTGTGCCCGATGTTCCGCCGGTTTGCACCGCACTTTCAAAGGTTACGGCTATTTGTGTCCCCTCACCATTTCCAAACAAATCACAGCCTACAATAATGAGTAAAAGAAAGGCAACTACGAAACTAACAAATATGCCTGCTAAATTCTTTTTCATAAAAAAAATCCTAACCATATTATTATAAATAAGTTTATACCCCACCACTGGTGAATGCAATACTGATGGGTTGATATTATACATATTATAACTTATAAATCTCTGTAATTTATGAATACTGGGCATAATACACACTAGAAAATGACTGGTATTCTGTTTTTTATAGTGTAAGAGAATACCCCCCATACACATTCAGAAAATTCAAATAAAAGCTATGGGACTAGTTCTGTGGTTAAATGGATTTTACTAACATTTATAGAAAACAAACCTTAGGTAATCCTCAAGGCTATGATGTGGTTCTAGGTATTTACTGCTGTGGTTTGAAAACCAGCAGTGGTGTCCGCCCATTCTCTGTCTGTTATTGTAGTGAACCCCTTTATCAAGAAAGCAAATCAGAATTTTATAATTCGATTATGCTGCAGAATCAGGAGAAATTATCAGGAAATACTCTCACTATAGAATTTTCTGCTACTCCATTTGAATGGCATCAGCATGTACTTCAATGGAAAGATTCACGAAATGCAGGAACGTGGAATTTGTATTATTCAGAAGTACTGCAGATGGAAGGATGGTTGTGTCCCGTACTGCTGAAATATTTTGATGATGCTCCAAAGATGCTTTTTCTGAAAATATTCCAAGGAACTTAATCATCAAATAGTCTATAAAACCTTCTTATTTTTATATATCAACCCATCTCCAAGAAATCTCTCAGTGTTAGTGTTGCTTTATCAATATAGCAGGTTTAGTATGGGAAGCGAGAAAACTGTCCTTTTATGAGAAAAGAGAGGGAAATAGGATGATTAAAAAAATAAGAAATATTGGGTTGGGATTTTTTATTCTTATTATCATAATCAGCTTCACGGGGTGTGAACTATTTTACTCTGCATTCGATAGAGTAGTAGATGTTACCGGAGTCAGTATTGATCAGAATGACCAATCATTAGAAGAAGGGGAGACAGTCCAATTATCTGCAACGATTACCCCAGAAAATGCTACCAACAAAGATGTTACATGGGAATCTAATGATACTGATGTTGCCACAGTAGATGAGAACGGGTTAGTAACAGCAGTAGCAGCAGGAACAGCTGTAATAACAGTAATGACAGATGCTGGTGGTTTTGAAGATACTGTTGAGATCACGGTGACTGAAGCTGGAGATGACGATACTGAAAACTCTTCTATAAGCATAGAAGATTCAAATCTTGAACAAGCGATACGAGATGAAGTTAATAAACCTACAGATGAGTTAACAGAAGATGATGTTGCTGAGATAACGGAATTAGATGCAATGAATATGGAAATACAATCCTTGGAAGGTATTCAGCATCTAAAAAGTTTAGTTTGGCTACAGTTAGCAGAAAATAATATAGAAGATATCACCCCATTAGAAAATTTGACAGATTTAGAATCTCTCTTTCTATGGAAAAATGAGATAGATGACATCTCCCCTCTTGAAAATTTGACTAAATTAAGAGCATTATTTCTCCAAAACAACAACATTTCTGATCTTTCCCCATTGGAGCATTTAGATAATTTAGAAGAATTACTACTTTGGGATAATAATTTTTCTCAGTCACACCTTAACTATTTATCAGATTTATCAAATTTAAAAACTTTATCCATACCGGATAATAATATTTCTGATATAAGCCCATTGGAAAATCTTATTAATTTGGAAAGTTTAACAATAGCGGGTAATCAGATTAATGACATCTCTTATTTATCAGATATGTCTGAACTTACTTACTTGAGATTAGACCGTAACAGCATTGATGATCTTGGTGTTTTAGAGAATCTCAATAAAATTGAAACACTTTGGTTTTTTGATAATAATATATCGAATATTAGCCCACTGGAAAATCTCACGAACCTAGAAGTCCTTTTTATGGATTTCAACAATATTTCTGACTTACCAGAAGAAGATACAGATATGCTTCAGTATTTCAATAATCTGAGAGAATTATCTATCAGAGGAAATTCCTTCACAAGCATTGAAGGAGTTCAGCATCTTACAAATTTAGAGTATTTTAATTTTGCTAGAAATAACGTAGATGACATCTCACCACTTATTGAAAATGGTGGGTTAGCGAATGGAGGTTATGTTGACATGACATATAACTACCTTGACCTCGCAGACGGGTCTGACGATATGGATGATATCCAAGCATTAATAGATAGAGGTATAGAAGTTATTTATGAGCCTCAAAGAGAAATAATTGAATATTCAGATAACTTTGATAATACAGAATTAAACCCTAGATGGAGTGTTTACCAAAATGGATGTGACATATTTGTAGAAGATAGTGAACTTAAGATCCAAGGTACAACCGAAAGAAGTGGCTGGGGTGATGGTAATGGCATAGTAACTTATCGTTTCATCCCAGAAGGAAGTTTTGAAGTTTCTGTGGATTTTAGAGTGCATCAATATGATGGAGATTCACCACGACTTGTATACCTTCAAGCACATAGTGATATGGGAGATACAGTAGGATTGTTTTTTGCTGATGGATATGGTTATAGAGTACAAACTTGGGAGCCAAGTCAAGTAAGTAATTGGCTGGCTGCATTTGGTGATGAAGCAAGTACTTTTCATACAATGAAATTAATTTATGATTCATCATCACATTCGTTGACAGGTTATGTTGATGATACTGAGGTCGGCTCCTTGGATATAGAAATTAATGGTAATATATCTTTCTCAGTAAGTGCTGCTACAGATAAAGCAGGAACGCAAATAGATCTTAGATTTGATAATTTTTCAGCTTTACAGATTTTATGAAGAATTTCGAGATTCGTATAATGAGATAATTAATTCGGTCGGAGACATAAATCCACGGCTATGGTCGTGGATTTATGAGACTTTCAGAAATATATTCTCTGAAGGTGTTTGGGAATTAAATTTTAAACCAAACCGTGTTTATCAGCAAATATACAAGAATAACTGGCAGAGAAAAGAGATATTTGTACATATAGAATTCTTTATAGATAAGCGTTCTTTAATAATTAGTGATCAGTTGTATTTTGTTCTTGAAGTTGAAATTAAAAAGTAAATTTAAAGATTTGTTTATTAAAAAGTATGGTGCTATTTTGCCTATGGAAATGGAGTCAAAGGATATAAATAATAAAAACCTAGCCTCTAAGTATTATGAATTTGATAAAAAATTTATTGATATGGATTTAAGTGAAATTGAAACACATGTTACTAAGATATATGAGGACTTCATATTCTTTGAAAAGAAAGTTGACTCAATATTAGAGATTGTTTTGAAGAAATGAATTGGTTTTGCTAACAAAGAAAGTATTTAATTGTAGAAGTTATCCATAAATCCTCCTCAACCCTTTCAGTATTCCCAAAACAGTTCCATTCTCAAAGCTACTGACTAAAGCACCATCACAAAATCTGTCAGACCTGACTATAGCAGTTAATAGTTTACAAAGTGTTTCAGGGGATAAGGAGTAAAAATCAATTTTTTCATCAGTTATGATTTTCTTCCCTTCCTCCCAATCCATCCAAGGGAAATCAATAATTAGACCAAGTTCATATACACACTGATGAAATGTATACACAATTTCTGAACATGTTGTTGGATAAATAGTGCCATCCCTGATGTCAGCTTTTCCAAAAGACTCTGTTTGCTCAATCTCTGGAATCAAATTAAAAAGTTTATTCCATGCTTCAGGGGTTATAGTATTGAGATAGCTAGGTAATTCTTCAAGGGTTTTAAATGTGTGGTCTTTCAAATACTAACCTTCTCTCCATTCACATCATTTATTGCTTTAATTATATGACCTTCATTTCAGTTAATAAGCTACAATCTAATTCTATTAGTGAACAGTATTGCTAGACCCTGATTCAATATAGAATTGATTTTCTAATCCCTCATATGTTCTAGTATCTGTAGCATCCTGAAAAAGGGGTTGTTTGCATCATAAGTAGTGCTTCCGGCTAATGCCTGTAATTCTTCAATTCTTTTTTTATATTCACCATTGATTATTAGCTCAAAATTTTCAATTTTTGCCAAGTTTTCAGTAAGGTATCCTACTGGTACAACTGGTGACCAAAACATGAAGACGTGATGGGTGAAGTTTGAAAGATATGTACCAGCATACTCTTTTTGTCTGAAATTCTTATTTCTGATTCTTTCTATAGTGGTTTTGTTGTTTTTATAAAGGGTCCCTCGTATATGAGTAGTTACTTCACAAATATAGGCATAATCATTCTTAAAATCTAAACCTATGACATCTAATTCATTCAGTCCCTTCAAACCGCCACCGGGTGGACGCACATTATAATCAACAAAGTCACAATGTAATATAAGTTTTAAATAAGCCCCAACAATATATTCTCCAATATCAGTAAGCATGAATATCAGTACTCCCTCTGTAACATTTTTGGATTAAGCAATTGATACCAAAATTCTACACCATCAACCCCCACAGAGACCACAAGCTACTCCCTCTTTCTCATCAGTGTAATACCCATTTTTAGTTTCACCATAATATCTACAGCTTGGATTATGCCTTGTATTTCCATTCATCCAGTACTTAGCTGGGGCTTCTGATGCATTGTCTACCTCAAATGTAGAGGCTTTTACCTCATAATCTTCTCCATCAAACCATGCTTCAAGTTCCACATCGGCTTCGAGGGATTCTTCTAATCCATCATCTAGCTCATGAAAGAAATCAAAACCTGTTACTTCTTCTATCTCATCTACAGGAATAGCAAAGGCAGACAAATGTTTGCTACTGCTTTCATGGGGTAATAGGAATCCTATGGCTTTTATCTCTGGCTCCTGTAAATCTAGTAAGACCTTATAATAATAATGAGGGATGGCTACCTCATTTTCCCCAATAGTCACGTAGTCTTCATCATCTTGAAAAACTGGACCTGTCACAACGTATAATGATTCATCTCTAACAGCCCAATCCCGAACCTGGGATTCTAAACTTCTCCAGATACCCCGATTGAACCCAGGTTTTTGAGGACTCATGTTACTATAATAAAAGGTGTCACTCATAGCTTCTTCTGACCAACCAAAATCACCAGCTGGAGCTAAATGTCCTCTATCATACCCGGAACCACGGTAATCATTTAAACTTGCAGTTTCGCTTTCAATATGAGGAGATGAGCGAAAATCATCAGTTCTTCCAATGTTCCCTGCTACTTCCTCTTTTGTCAGCTCATATGCAACCCATTCAGCTTGTTCGTGCTCTTCGATGTAGCTAAGAGTGAATCCTGTATAGGAAATAACAGTATCTTCTTGACTATATAAAGGAATCTCTATGCTTTGAGCAAATAATACGGTTGTTAAGGTTAAAAATAAAATGGGTAAAATCAGTTTTAATGGTGAACCTTTCATTTCATCGCTCCAACAGCAATTTATTTTATAGACACAGCTAAAAAGTGTCTTATAGTATATAAAATATATTAAAAATAGGTTTTGTAGCAATGGATACAATAATTATAATTCAAGCAGTGATTTGTGGTGGTCTTTCAATGACTCAATAATGTGTCCATGAATTATTCCTCCTCAAGTCCAGCCCCGCAGGTCCGGCCTTGTGTATGAGGATAGTATCGTATGGGGGGATGGAAGGTTTCAAAGGAAGAAATTCCTTTATTATTCCATCTAATCAATTATAATAAATATATTAACATCCAAAAGAAGAGTGAAAAATAAGGATTGATTTGTTGGAACCAATAAATGAAACAGCAGTTCTAGCTATAGGCTGTAATCATGCAGTAAAACTAGATACGTTAAAGTATGCTGAAAAAAATGCAATATCATTTTATAAAAAATATTCTAATAAGCAAAGTGTTGACGCATTTTTAATAATTGGGAAAAAGAAATTAACTAAGTATTTAATAGAAGAAAAACTAAATAATATTTCAAAATTGAACTACAAACAACTTATTATATATTACAGTGGACATGGTCTGTTAGAAATTAAAAACAATTATTTAGTAAGGACTATTCCAATCTACTCATCTAATAAAACTTATGATATAGAAACGAAGCTATCTTCAATATCGATTGATGAAATAATATTCATATATGATGCATGTTGTTCAGTTATTAATAATACCAATAATTTTGAATACAAACTAAATACAGTAAATAATAAAAAAACTTTTTGTCTATCAATGCCAATTGGTGAAAATACATACGAAAACGGACTATATAAAGAAAGTATTATATATAAAAGAATAAAAAAACTATTATTCCCTCCTATTTCAACTAAGAAAGAAATACTTACTCATTCATTAAGTTCTGCTTTTTTACCAAAGCCAAACAAGGGGGAAAAGGGAGAATATACTAATGGATTGAATTTTTTCTTCCCAATTTCTCCAAATCTAAAAGACTTAAGAACAAAATTCATTAAAATTATTTTTATAGCTATTGGTATCTTTTCCATTATTTCAATAATATCTTTGAAAACTGTGACGTTAACTACACCGAAAGGACCATTTAACAATGATAAAACCATTATAAATTATGGTTTTCTATACAAAGAAAAGCATACACTAAATATTCAAACTATAAATAATTATATTTTTCTTTTTAAACATGATTTTGTTAATAATTTAAAACAATACCTAGATTATAATAATCTTATAAAACTAAAATATTATTACTTACATGAAAAATTAAATGAAAACTTCGATGAATCTTTGTTAAATCTATACATTAGAAAATCCGGTTGAAAGTTGCCACCTATTCCGGTTCAAAGTTGCCGGGCATTCCGGACGAAAGTTGCCACCCGTTCCGGTTGAAAGTTGCCACTTTTCACGGCAAAACCGGAATAGAGAACATTAAGTCTACATT
>JAIPFU010000013.1 GCA_021736505.1 Spirochaetia bacterium
GGCTCTCTTCCCAACGGGTCGCAGCGGAATGCACAGAATCACCGTGGGAGGCTGGCGTACCGATGAAAGAGGACCAATGCAAGTACTCTCAGGGCCTATGGGCAGGGAGAAAGTGCACTTCGAAGCACCTCAAGCAAAACCTCAAGCAAAAAGAGTATATGAAGAGATGCGTCAATTTCTCGACTGGTTCAACCGCGAGAAGGATACCGATCCTTTACTCAAAGCAGGAGTCGCCCATTTCAGATTTGTAAGCATCCACCCCTTCGACGACGGTAACGGAAGGATAGCCCGAGCAATAGCCGATATGCTCCTCGCCCGTGCCGACGGAAGCGCGGATCGATTTTACAGCATGTCAGCTCAGATTGAGTCGGAACGTAACGATTATTACTCCAGCTTGGAGGAGCAGCAAAAAGGAGGCACAGATATTACTCAATGGCTGCAGTGGTTTCTCGAATGTCTCGTCTCGACAGATCCTTCGAACGCGTAAAGGTAACAAGTTTAATTTTGGGATGAATCCGTCTCTTTCTGCCATCGAAGGTATGATACAATACAGTTTTTTCCACGATTTTTAGCTTCATAGAGAGCAAGGTCTGCTTTTTTGACAGCATGCTCCCTGAATTCTGACGGCTCCACTGATGTATATACTCCAATAGAAGTTGTAAGCCAGTTCGGAAATTCAGCATGAGAGGATCTGACCTTTGCTGTACATGCCATGATTTTTTCTGCAACCCGGAAGGCTGAGGGCTCATGGCAGTTCGGCAGGATTATCATAAATTCATCGCCGCCGTATCTACCTGTAAGATCGTCAGTTCTTACACAATTACTGAAAGTTTTTGCTAATAATTTTAATATGAGATCACCTGTCTTGTGGCCGAAATTATCATTTACTTCTTTAAACTTATCAATATCAATCATGAGAATACTGAAGGGGCTGTCGATATTCTGCACTGCGGTCATTATAAAATTGTGGTTATAGAGTCCTGTCAACCCATCACGAATTGATTTATGATAATGGAAATCTGCTCGTTTTGATTCAAGAGAAAGGCGCTTGAGCATATCAAGATAGTCAAAAATCACATGGAAGGACAGTCCAAGAATAAAGAGAAGGGTACCGCTTATGGTAAATGAAAGCAGCGGTGCTTTTGCAAAAATAGTATGATATATCTCAATACCAGCAAAAAGAAGCATGCTTATACTTGCTATGGTCAGAACTTTTGCATACTCGTGGGACCGGAAATTTTTTATACTTATCCATGCCCAGCTGATACCAGCAGCAAAGAGAATAATATTCATGCGGCTGTAATATGTTTTCAAATAGTAAAAGTTTTGAAACGGCCAAAAGCTGATTGCAATTGCAGTAATCAGAAATACAAACCAGACATATCTTTTTTTGGGGACTTTAAACTGTTCGCAGATTCCTGCTTCTATTAAAGCAAATGTAAGATACAGTGCACTGACTGTTATCTTTTTTACTATATACAGAGGCATGGGAGCAGAGGTAAAAGGAATATAATCAATAAGGTTGATCATCATGCAGAGTGATGCAATGGCATAATAGAGGTACTCTTTTCTAAAGAGCCCAGGAATTACTGAAGAAAGGAATATGAATAGTATAAATGAAAATGCTAAAATTCCAATTGCGATGTAGGGTATACCCGTCAGCATCATTGTAAACCATGTTTCAAGTTTTGAAGCATAGGCTGCATTTGTAATGTATACCGGGTTCTTTTTACCTCCCAATTGATACGATGCTTGTATCTCAAGTTTTAACGTATTCTGCTCTTCTATTACGCTTTTCGGAATATTTATGACGGAGACACTGTCCCACAAATTTATTCTGTTGTTGATAAGATTTCCAATACTGCCGATCAGCTCTCCATTCCAATGTACATAGATTGATTCCGAAGCTAATCGATAAAACAGTAATTTAAAGTTCTCATTACGTATTCCAAGCTCTTTCTCTAAAGAAATTTTATGTAATTGTTGTGAAGAGATGGAGTATTCATAGGCATAGATTTGTGAATCAGATGAATTCATGAGGCGATATGCCAAATCATCAGGTTCTCCGGATAACTGAATGATTTGATTTGAATTATTTAACAGTGAATTGGTTTTTAAAAAGAATCCAAATGCTGCAGCAGCGATAAACATGAACAATGCAATTATTATATAGAATTTATTGCTGAATCTTCGATGATTCTGATACATGCGAAGCTGTTCAATATTGATGAGAGAATCAGTTTCATCATGAGATGGACTGAAGCTGCTTGGTTTCCCCTCCTTGCTTTTCTGATCCTTACCTCTATCCTTACTGCTTTTCATAAAGGTGCTTCCTTTTGTCCTGTTTACTTTTTATTCAAGGTACTTTTTTATGTTGCTTTTCTTTGCTGCTTTTTTTGTTGCTTTTAACTTTTTCTTTCATTGTACTTTTTCTCTTTACTTCATTCTATGGTTGTTTGAAGTATTTGTAAAATTGTTTCTGGATGGTATCTTGTAAAAATACACGCGCGGGATACACGTTCGGGAGAAAAGAGAGGCTTTTTCTCGTCGAGCACAGAGAAGTCCACAGAGAAATCCATGGAAATCAAAATTGATCACTAAAAAACCTGATTTCTTAGAGTTACTAGAGATTTTTTGTCAGATAATAATTACAGTATTTTCTTTGAGGCAGCCAACAGTGAACGGATATCCCCAAGCTGCATGTATTTTTTTGGAAAAATCGATATCTAGTCCATTCATCTTTCGGTTAAGCTGGAACAATCCTTCTTTTGTAAAGCAGCTCTTGGAGGAGAACGGTTTCTTACATTATCTTAATATAATCCAAGTCCCTAGGGTTTGTCTGCAGCGGATAGTTTTCTTCTGCTGTTTTTTTCATCTCATAGCGTGTTTTTGGTTTCCAACGGATGTTTGCAGCCTGCTATTTACACTCATCAGCTGTTAATTAGTGTTCAACAAAAGCGGATAAAGGATCTCTCTATCTAGGATTACAAATACAACGTATTAATTAATAAAGAAAGATTGACACAGTGTAACTAGCGTGTATAATTTACTGAAGGTTAGCTTCTCTTATTATTGATGAGTTTCAGCTTTTATCTCCATTTACAGTCGTCAAACAGGATATCGTAGCAAGGCTGTGGAGTTTATCTGACGGAACTGCAGATAGCATCTGGGAGTTGCATACCAGAAAGAGAATTTAATTATAGCAGGTTTTTGAAAAAGTGGACTTCTCATCATCAGAAAGTTTTCTTGCTTATTCACAGCTACACACTTCTCATGCTAATCGTGCAAAAAAAAATCATCCCAGTAAAACCAAATTTTTCGTGAATCATTTCTTTATCATGTTCTCAATTATATTACTTGTAATACTTACCCTGAACGGATGCGATCTGTTCCAGGAAGAAGAACTGCTGTATTCAGTGACCTATGTAGAGCTTGATCCGGAATTCGGAACGGCTCCTGTCGACAGAAACCGCTATGAAACAGGAGCAAATATCATAGTGAAAGCCTATGATGATCAGAATCCCGGCGAAGAAAACTTTTTTATCGGATGGAACACCAAACCCGATTTCACCGGTAACTGCTATCTGCCTGGAGATGTGATTCCGGAAGTAGAAGAGCATATCAGCCTATACGCGCAATGGGAGAAATTATACCAAATAGAGTACGTCACCGATGGAATCGACGATGTACTGCTTCCTTACTTACCTGCAGACAGCAGTTGGTACCGGACGGGAGAGTATTTCCGAATCAGAAGAATCAACCATGCTGCAGGAGAATCAGCAGATATAATTACAGGCTGGTCGCTGACCCCCGAGTTTGCGGCAGACACCGACTCGGGAAAGAACATTGACCTTACTGATACAACAATCGATTTCTTATCAACAGTATACAAACCCGGAGACAAGGTGCTTATCACATCCGAAATCGCTGCAATCGAAACCGCAGACGGAGCCCTAAGTGGAACCATCAGACTCTATCCACGCTTTACTCAGTACTATACCATCACTTATCACAGCGATACAGCAGAAACAGACATTACAGAAGGCGAAGGAATCGAAGCACCCGAAGATCTACGATACTACAGTGCTGAGATGGACGTCACCATACGCAACATTGAAATCGTCCTTGATTATGACAGACTTCGGATGCTCTGCTGGAACACTGAACCCGACGGCACGGGAATGTCCCTGCACCCGGGAGACAGCATCAGCATGTCATCATTGATAGCATACATCCAAGAAGGCACAGCCCTGCACCTCTATCCAATCTGGGAAGAAACATACTCAATCATATACTACGCAGACGACAGCATAGAACTCCCTGCAGGAGAAGATGACCCAAGCCTGATCCGAAATTATCTTCCTGGCCAGACAGCTTACATTATGGATATGAACCACCCTCACAGCGATAGGTACATCCTTAAGTCATGGAATACCCAGCCTGACGGTAGCGGAACGAGTACAGCCCCTGGAGACAGCTTTACCATCACAGCAGAAGGTATTGATCTAAGCGACGACGAAACGCTTAAGGAGCTTCGATTATATGCACAGTACGAACAGCTCTATACAATCACCTATCATGCTTCGTACAGCGATGCGGGAATAGCCCCCGCCGACATTAATTTCTATAAATGCGGCTCTGAGGTCAGACTAAAAAGCAACATTGGAGATCTGAGCCGCACGGGATATCTCTTTAACGGCTGGAATACAAGCACTAACGGCACTGGGATCCACTACAAACCCGGCACCATAATTACCATCGCCGATGCAGATATCAGCCTGTATCCGCAATGGTCAGAAATATACCGCGTGCACTACCACGATACCGAAGTCACAACCGGAGAACTGCCGAGTGATGAGGGAAAATATATTTATGGAGATGCCTATACGGTTCTGAACAGATGGCCGCAACAATTCGAGGATAACAAGCTCTTTATCGGCTGGAGTACTGCTACGGGAAGCAGCTTGCCGACACACCTCCCCGGGGATAGCATTAGGATTAGTTCTGATAGCCCGAAGGACATACATCTCTATGCTGTCTGGAAAAATGCCTACAGAATCATCTATGATGCCAATGGGGCTGATGAGGGTGTATGTCCTAGCCATTCCAGGCTCTTCCTTCCAGGAACTGCAGTCTCTATCAGCTCTGCATCCGAAAGTCTAATGAAAGGGGGCCAATCGTTCATTATCTGGAACACCCAAGCCGATGGCAGCGGCACCAGCTATGAAGCCGGAGATGAAGTCACAATCGGCAGCAGCAGCATTACCCTCTATGCCCTCTATGATATTCTTGTTTTCGGATCTGCAGGAGGGTATGTATTTTTTGACAAGGGATACTACTCCAATGGCTGGAGATATCTAGAGGCTGCGCCATTGGACTGGACTGACTTTACCGATGATCCAGGCAGTTCCTGCTGGGACTACGATGAAATTTTATATAATTCTTATTGGGAAACTTTTTACTATACAGAACCGAATTATATAATTTCAGGGACTATGTCCAGACCAGGCAGCGGGACAGGGAATACCAACATTATTGTGCAAAATCAGCATGCAAGGGGCAGAGATAATACCGCTGCCCAGATTTGCGATGAGCTGGTGACAGAGGATGAAATGGGGGAACTGTTTGATGACTGGTTTCTTCCCTCTGCAGATGAGATGCTGCTATTTACTGAGTATGCCGAATCCTACAGCGGATATCGTTTATCATATTATTATCGATACTGGACTTCAACTGAGATTTCTAAAAATAATGCCTATTGTGTTGGAAACAGCCCTGACGGACCTGCACTGTACGAAGAAATGAAGGACTCTATACAAAGCATAGTGCCGATAAGGATGTTCTGATATGAAGCAGCGAGAAGGTACCTTGAAAACCTGCTATAGGGAAAACCCGGGAAACCGTACTGGACACAGTTATGTCCGAAACATGACAGACGAGAGCATAAGCAGCAAGCAACACGGCTTCGCTGGCCGCCTTGCATACAGCATGGACAAAACCGGCTTCGTCAGCATCAGCAGAAATATCTTAATATTCCTGACGGCTCTCCTTACGGCTATTAGTTTACTGCTCATCAGTAGCTGTTCCCTTTTCGATACTCCGGAGACTTGTGTGATCAGATATCATGGGAACGGGGCGGCGGAGGGGAGACCGCCTTTAGACATAAAACTGGATATCCATGAAGAGCGCTTCATCCCCAGAGGAAATATTTTCAGTCTCAGCAGGCCACATACATCATTCTTGCATTGGAATTCAAAACCCGACGGAACGGGATTCACTTTCATACCCGGTGAAGAGTATTTGCTGGATACTCCGATGCTAGACCTTTATGCGCAGTGGACCGTGATTGGAGGGAGGGGGCCTTCCGGGGGATTCATCTTCTATGAAAATAAGAACTGGGAGGAAGATGGATGGCGTTATCTTGAGGCAGCTGCCGAGGACCAGAACGTAGGGATCAAGTGGGGTGATTTTAAAAAATTCGAAGATGAAAACGGATTTTCTCGCGGCATCGGTGACGGGCTGATGAATACTTACCTCTACCGGCGGCAAATGTTCGGCGATGAAGAAGCTTCTGCCTTCACGAGCATCAGGGAGATAGATGCTGAAGATGCTTCGATGTGGTATCTCCCCTCTCGGGACGAACTGCTTCTGATGTTCGAGAATCTTCACAGTAGAGGCATCGGCAGTTTTGCTGATGCTCATTACTGGAGCTCCAGCCCTGGTGATGATCCTGGAACTTCCTTCAGTGTACGTTTTTCGTTTTCTGAATCAGCATCCGAAGAGGCGGGAGAGGCAGTCATAAGTTCATCCGCAGAAACATATCATGTCCGTGCAGTCAGAAAAACAAACCGCTTATCAGAAACGGCAGAAGTATACACTGTTAATTACAGAAAACTGGGAGACCCGCTGGAGTCAGGAACCGTTCCAGTCGATGCCTGCACCTATGAAGGCGGCCAGCTGGCGACGGCAGAAGAAAATACCGGAGCGCTGGAAAAAGACCGAAGCGCCTTTCTCTGCTGGAATACTCGAAGCGACGGAACCGGCGACAGATACTATCCCGGCGACCCTATCCTTATCAGAACATCCTCGGTCACCCTCTATCCCTTCTACACTATCATTGGGCAGAAAGGAGAAGCTGGAGGAATCATCTTCTATGAAAACGAGAACTGGGAAGAGGACGGATGGCGGTACCTTGAAGCAGCTCCGTCGGATATTGACAAAACAGGACTGAACCCACTGTACACGGATGCAGCAGTATACACCAGCATCGGATCGGGAGACCTTAATACCTCACTGATAATCGATGCTCATCCAGAAGAGGATGGGCCAGCAGTCCGATGCGAAGATCTGGTGATAGAACATGAGGGAAGGACTTATGATGACTGGTATTTTCCTGCTGTTCAGGAACTGGTAATGATGCTTAAGAATCTGGGATCAATCTCGGGCGGGCTGGATACAGCACAGATCGAGCAAGAGGCTGATTCTCTCTACCAGAGTTCGACCAACGTAGGACCAGGAAAAGAGCGCTATTCGGTAGCGGTGTTTTCTGACAACCAAGTAGTCAAAATTATGTACTGGTATGGCGGCAACAAAGGCAATATTCGGCCCGTGCGCAAAATCTATGTATCCGGTGCAGAAGAAACATATTCCCTGGTCTATCACAGGGGGGATGCCGGAACGGGAGCGGTTCCTTCTCGGCAGGATGGCATCAAACCCGGTACGGCCGTGCGCATCCAGTCCATGGCTGAAGATCACCCACTTCAGAAGCAGTATCATCGCTTCGTCGGCTGGAATACCCGAGCAGATGGTTCCGGCATACGCTATCAGATGGAAGATGTCATCGTCGTCTCCAATCAGACCGTCAATCTTTATCCGGAGTGGACAGTTATCGGAGCGGAAGGTCCAGCCGGGGGAGTAATCTTTTATGAAAACGAAAATTGGAAAGAGGACGGATGGCGGTACATGGAGTATGCAGATGTCATGCTTGATCAGAAATTTGCATGGGGACCGCCCTCCTATATTATGGGGACAGCTCCTGAAATCGGAGCGGGGCAGATGAATACCGGACTGATTATTAAGGCACTAGGCAAAGGGGAATATGCTTCTCTGGCGGCAAATGATTTTTCCCATAATGGCTATGATGACTGGTTTCTTCCTTCAGTGAAGGAGGCAGAAGCTGCTTGTGCTGTACATCTCTCCCTAGACGAAGACAATACGGCTTCCTGGGATAAGCTGCAAACTTCGACTCAGATAGACAGAAAGATCAATTATTATACTTCCGAGTATGAATCTAAGAAAAAAAACAATCAAGTCGTTCTATTCGTCTGGAACGGCACATTCACAACCAGCAGTTACAAACCGGATAAGCACCAGGTCCTCTGTGTACGCTCATTTCTCAATTTCGATGATCCCGGAGAAACATACGATCTCTCTTATTCGCTTCTTGAAGGAAAGCATATAGAGGGAGATTCTTTCGAGCCCTGGAGTGCCGTGCGCCTGCCGGAGGAACTTCCATCTTATGAGAATAGCCCTTTCTCCCTAGCAGGCTGGAAGACATCCAATGATGATTCCGGAAAACGGTATGCTCCCGGTGATCTGTTCATTATTGAAGATAAGGATGTCGAGCTGATTGCTGAATTTACCGCTGTCGGTTCCAAGGGACCTGCCGGTGGTCTCGTCTTCTATGAAAATCCGAATCCTAACTGGGAGGAGGACGGATGGCGCTACCTGGAGACGTCTTTGGATCCGCAGCCGGTTGATAGGCCTATCTATATTGAGTCAGGAGGCGGGCTTTCTTATGATATTGGCAAGGGTGAGCTGAATACCATTGCTCTGGCTGAACAGTATCCTGAAAAAGAAACACAGACCTGGAACCTGGCGATGAGCTACACAAAGAACGGTTATGATGACTGGTTCGTTCCATCGAAAGATACATTGCAGGTGCTGAATGATTATCTGCTGAGCCATGATTCCTACGAACCCTTATCGTTTGGCTCCCTCAGCTCAACTGTCCACACTTCCAGCTCATCTGAAGCATTCTATTATGTATATTATAGGAGCTCTGAGAATTATTCTTTATATTACTCTTACGATCATGGTATCAGCTATAGCTTCATTCCTGTACGCGCCTTCAGTTCGTTCACAGAGGAAGAAGAAACCTATTCCCTTCATTTTGATCTGAACGAAGCAGAACAAGAGGAAGAGGAGCTCCATTCTCTGCAGGGCTTTCAGGCTCTTGACATCGGAACCATTCCCTATACCCCTCTTGCCCTAAATAAGGGGCCTTTCCCATGCAAAGGATGGAACACCCAACCCGACGGATTTGGGGAAACTTATAAACAGGGTGACATCATACGATTTAACGGCAGGGATATCACTCTGTATGCTGAGTGGAATTACGTAAATGAACCGGGTGAAGCTGGCGGCACGATCGTATATGATAACCCCTATTATCGGACAGACGGCTGGCGCTTCCTGGAGGCTGCACCGGAAGGAATTGAATTTGATACTGTCTGGGGAAACACAGCAGATTATATCGGCGCTTTCAGAACTTTTGTGCGTGATGGACTCGAGAACAACGAGCTCTGGTTTCTAGATGAAGATCAACCATCGTCATCTGCATTCACTGCCTGCACCGACTATACCGTTAATGGATATGATGACTGGTTTTTGCCCAGCCTTAATGAGATGCTGCTGGTCAGCAAGCACGTGACCAGCGAGCAGGATATCTATTACTGGACTTCTAGTGAAGCTGATGCGGACAAAGCATATTTTGTCAGAGGAACGGTTCACTCTGATTTGCCGAAAGATAGAGAAATATCAGTGTATCCCGTACGAGTATATGGAGGTACTGATGAATAGGCATCCAGATATGTTCTCTAAGTTGCAGTCGGCCATGCGGGGTGCCGGACAAACAGGCAAAAACAGCCAGACCGCTCCAAAAAAACAGAAAGTGAAACCTGCTTCGAAAGCTCTGACAAAACTAAACCCCGGAACCGCAGTAACCGTCATTGCACTAGCAGTCTCGGCAGTCCTTATGTTTAGCTCCTGTGATTTGTCTCCTGATGACCGCTATCGAGTTATCTACAGCACTTCCCACTGGTCTCAGGAACAGGAGGTAATTTCGGAGACCCTCGTGGTCGATACGAACTGGTATTTCCCCGGTCAGTCCGCCGTCATACGATCCGGTGCTGATGCCTTCGTCATGAAACATGGCGAATTCTACTGTTGGGAGGACAGCATGGCTTACGATTCTGTCAACACAGCCCTCTATTTTCCCGGGGAGACTATCACCATCAGCTACGAAGACGTGAAGCTTAAACCGATATTCACCACCGCAAAAAAAGTGATCTGCCATGCAAACTATCCGGACGGCGTTTCACCCCCGTCGACAGCCTCATCAGAACCCGCTGCACAGACCGCTGTCCCGTCGCTTCCCGACACCTGGGAGGTCCGGGATTATATATTTGCCGGCTGGAATACCCAGGAAGACAGTAATGGGGAATCCTTTCAGCCGGGAGATGCCGTCGTTCTGGATGAAAGTTTTCTTGAACTCTATGCAGTCTGGAAGCCAGGATACCGAGTACATTATCATATGAACAGCATATCTGCAAAGGTGCCTAATGATGAATCACTTTATTCAGAAGGGGATGCTGCCGCAGTGTTTGGAAAGCCTGAACCCTCGGCATCAGGCGAGTACTATTTTGCCGGATGGAATACTGATCCCGAGGGATTGGGACCGAATATCACACCCGGATCTGAACTAATCATAGCGGAGGGAGACATTGATCTATACGCAGTCTGGCAGAAAAAGTATTCTATCGGCGATCAGGGACCAGCAGGAGGCAGAATCTTTCTCGATACTGGCAGTTGGAACATGGGCTGGCGATATCTTGAGGCTCTACCCGAAAATTCATTCAGTACGGCACTGCGGCCACTTGGAACGGAGAGTCTGGAACTGAATACCGCCGATTACATCGGAGCAGGATTTGACAATACAAAGCTCCTGCAGAAGAATAGTAATCTCAGCAGTGACGAGTATGCAGTCAGTTGGGCATATAGATTCAAGAATAACTGCTGTGGAAAAGAGTTTGATGACTGGTTTATTCCATCCAGATACGAGATGAAAAGGCTGGCAGAATCAAGAAGCCTGCTTATAGATACCGAACTTGTTTGGAGCTCCAGTACAGAGAACGGCAAACAGTATTATGTTGTCGATTTCAGGACTGGTGAAGAACACCTGCTTTCGGCCGCAGAGAGCAGGGCGCAGCTGCTTTTAATTAGGTGTTTTTGATGAAGTATACGGATATGCAAAACGGAGAAAGACTAACGCTGCAGCCGTTACGCAGTAAATGCATTCTCCGGACAATCAAATTCTACCTGCTCATTCTTCTTATCATGATCACAGCCGGATGCGATCTCTTCTTTGAAGGAACAAACATCATCTATCATGGAAACGGCCATGAATCAGGGGATGTTCCGAAGGATAGACATCTTTATTCGGATGGAGAAGTCTGCATCCTTCGGGGGAATGATCATGATCTCGCCCGAGCAGGATATATATTCACTGGCTGGAAAACCGACCCCTACAGCAACCATAGAAGCTATAAACCGGGCTATGAATACTACATCGGTGAGAAGTATCCCCAGCTTCAGTTCTATGCCCATTGGGAGACCATTAGCTATCCTGTACGCTACGAACTCCGTGGTGGAGAGCAGCATGAAGCGAATCCTAATCAATATACCCGGGAGACATCCCTCCGCCTTAGCCCTCCGCGGAAAGACGGAGCCGATTTTGTCGGCTGGTACCTGGACCAGAATTGCACCGAAGAAATCACTGAAATACGCGATATCGCCGTTGGGCCGCTGACTCTTTATGCTCTGTGGAACAATAGAGAGTATGCTCTCCGCTACCATCTCGACGGAGGACAGAACGACCCGAGAAATCCGACACTCATCACCCCGGATGATGAAATATCGCGCCTCTATGATCCGGCTCATGCTCAGAAACAGTTCCACGGCTGGTATCTGGACAGCAGCTTAAAGACTCGCATCACCTCGATACCTGCAGGCACCCATACCCATGTAGACCTTTATGCCTCCTGGGAGCCACGGCAGACCCGGATCCTCTATCATGCAAACAACGGCTCGGATGATACTGATACGACTGTACTGAACTGGTATTCTGATGCTTCCGTCAAGGAAAATGAGTTTGCCGCCTCTGCAGGCTATGACTTTCTGCATTGGACTACTGATGCTGACGGAGTCGGTGATGTCTTTACTCCCGGCGATTCCATTGCCCTTGAGGAGGATACCCTTCATATCTATGCGCAATGGTCCCCGAAAACCTACGAGATAACATATGAACATACCATGGGATATGCTGTTCCAAATCCATCTTCATATACTGTTGAGGATGAACTGATTGAACTTTCTCCTCTGACAGCTGAGGGATATGATTCCAAGGGCTGGTATCTGGAATATGACCAGTATTCTGAAGAATATTCCCTGCCGGTGACGACTATCTACCCCAGGAGCATGAGTGATTTTGTGCTCTATGCCTGCATGGAACCCAGATCCTACAGGATCTATACGCATTATGAAGATCCCCATGAAACCGTGAAGAACTGGCTCTGCACATATGGATCGAATTGTTCTATTTCTCCCGATGCAGTCGAACGGCCGGGATATGATTTAGCCGGTTGGGCGCTTACTCCGGGAGGAGAGATAGTCCATGAGCAAGATATATCTATGACCTTTCCGAACCGTAATGTGCATCTCTATGGGGTCTGGTACCCGCATTTCGAAACAAGCAGTACAGGTCCGTCTGGTGGCACGGTGATTTATGACAAGGGTGAATACAGTGACGGCTGGCGATACATCGAAATGGCCCCGAATGATATTATGTGGGAAGACAAACCCTGGGGCGGCTATGGGTATGAGTTACCGTATATGAGCCAAGATCACGGGAAGGGCAAGGAGATCACAGAAATCATCATCGAGGCTTTCGGATATCGTGAACCCTATGAAAACAGAAAAGATTATGCGGCAAAGCTCTGTGATGATCTTGTCATCACGAGAACCGGAACCGTCTACGATGACTGGTTCCTGCCTTCTCTAGAAACTTCGTCGCTCATCCATAATAGCTATATTTCAGGAAAAATCTGGAGTGCCAACCCTCGGGACAAAGAAAAGGCATTCACCATCCGTAATAACTTTGGAATGATCATCGAGACACCGAGCAGATCTGCTCTGCGAAATGTCCGTCCAGTCAGGAGATTTTAATATCTTTATATCTTTATATCTTTACAGCTGTCTTTACAGCTGTCAGTCATGCACTGTACCAGGGATCTGATTATTTGAGGGCATCACATTGATACCCTCGAATTTCAAAAATACTCTTTCTAGCCACGGTATGTTCGGAATACTCAAGCGCACGCGTAAGAATGCTCAACAATCTTTTTAAAGCAGCATCCGGACGGCTTCTTCTGCATTCATACAGCTAATTCCTGCTAAAAATAGATACTCAGAGAAAGCGTGGAGTATGTGGTTCCAAGCATGGCACCGACCTCCAGATTCTGCGGGTAGGCTTCGCTGCCACTTTCCAGAAAATTCAGTTTGTGAAAGTAGATGTTTGCCCCGGTTTCTGCAGAGATACCTATATGTTCGTTGATTTTGTAGGTCGCCCCAATTCCCAGGCGTCCTCCCTGAACACCCATTTTTTCCTTCACTTCCTCGATTACTTTATCGACTTCAGGCAGTTCGATTTCCTCGTTATTATTTTCTATGGTATAAGTAAAATTGGGCATCAGCTTGAAATAGCGAGCCCGAAGGTACGGAAAGCTGCTGCCGCCGCCCATATGAAGTTTTACCCCTGCATGAGGAACAAGCAGAAGTCCGGATACATCGATGTAGGTATCGTACGGACTGATCAGCTGGATTGTATCTGTGAGCTCCCCGCGTATATAAAGTGCATCGGCTCCTCCGGTCAGCTCTATCGGACCAAGCTCCAGTCCCAGTTCAGCTCCCTGAAATGATGAATCCGATCTGACTTCAGAAATCGTGAAAACTCCTGCCGCAGCATTCATGGAAATAAAAAGGACAGAAATAACCATAAAAAGTACCAGTATTGAGCGTTTCATAAAAACTCCTTCTATTTTATTGGGTATGATTTATAGTAGTTCAGTTTCGCCGATTTCGCAACAGAAATCCTTATAGAACGCGGTATAGTGCCGTACTCTTTGATTTTTCTACAATCGTATCAGCCCTGCCATGGGTACCCTCATCCGAAAATTCAAGTTCCTAGCACTTTGCATCCAAAAGCTACCAACCTACAGTTGGAAGTTTTTTTTAGAACATGCCTTCAAGCCAGCTCGGATGTGCCGGAGTACGCTTCAACATAGATACCATCTTGGTACTTTTTTATAAAGGTGTGAAAATCCGCCAGCGATATTGCTGGGGTGAAGTAGCTTCCCTGTAGGTGATCAGCCCCTGCCTGCTCGGCCTCCGCAAGATGCTGACGATGCTCTATTCCCTTTGCTAGGATTTCAATCGAAAAGTTCTTGGCCATGGTGATCAGCGAATCATAGAGCCGGCGGCTGTACTCTGCATAGGCATCATCAGCCTTATCATCAGCCTTATCATGAACCTTATCATCAGCCGCAGCATTAACTGCATCATTCTTTAGGAGCTGGAAATGGGAGTAATCGAGTTTAAGCGTATCAAAGCGGTTGTAGAAAAATGCCTTGAGGTCAAATGCCTGCTGATCGAAAGCATCAAGAGCCACGCGAAAACCTTGAGAGCGAAGCGCCTGAATTTTATCCCGCAGCTGCGGATCCGAAAGCGCTTGATCCCTGATATCAAACTCGATGTACTCGGGTTTGAGCATATGCTCTTCGGCCATAAGGAGCAGCTGATCCGCATCAACCTGCATCAGCGTTGAGGCGGTGACATTCAGAACAATCCGAAAGTCCGCCGGAATCAATTCTTCCTTGTGCAGCTCACGTACGGCGTTGAACGCCTTTTTCATGATGATAGTATCGATCTCCTCCATCAAGCTCATTTCGTAGGCAAGATCTTTGAAGACATTGGCTTCGAGCAATCTGAATCCCCCCAGCTGCCACCGCGCAAGACTCTCAAAACCGACGATCCTAGAGGTCAGAGGGTCTATTATCGGCTGAAAGAAGGGGTTGAACTCACGGTCATACTCGGCGCTGAGAAAACCCGCTTTGCACTCTTCAATATCAAGCTTGCGGGACCGGATCTGCTCGTCAGCTACCAGAAAAGGAAGCTGCTGCTCCTGGGCTTTCTTCTGGGTAAAGTAAGCAAGTTCTATCAGCCCGTCCAGGGTCTTCGGCCAATAGCGCAGTCCTGCGGCTGCTGTCCCGATGGTCAGTTCCGTCATCTGCATGGTCTCTTTTTTATAGACAGCAATTACATCGGATAGGGAGCGTGAGACCGATTCAGTAATCCACTGCTGATGGATACATCGCTCTTCCTCATTCAATGAACCGGGGAGTAAAGCAAAGGCATTCTCAGCACCATCCTCAGGAAATTTTTTGATAACTACGAACTGCGTTCTGGTCAGTCTCCAGACATGTTTTCTTCCAAACAAGGCTTCAAGTTCCTTCTGGGCAGATATGTACATTTCATCCAAAGCTTGATGATCAAGAACATCGTGATAGAGCCCCTTTGTACTTGATTCGATAAACAAACAGTAGGAGTCCAAGACGTGCTTCTGCCTTACTCGATGCCAGCGGGACCAGGGTTTTCTCAACTTATATCGATTCAAACTATCATCACAGGTATAAAGCCCTATCAGGCAGACAAATACAAAGCCGGCGCCAAGCAGTGAGAGCAGCTCGGATGATTCCAAAAAGCCGGCTGCCAGCAGCAGAGAACTTATCATACCTGTTTTAAACCAAACACTTCTGCATCCCTTCATAGCGTATTCATTCCTCAAAACGTAATTTCCGTTTCCTTTTCTGTTTGCATTTCCGGGTTCTTTTCCGTTTCCATTTTTGTTTCCGGCTGCGCTCCCAGTCGTCAGCCAGCTGCACTCCCAGAAAGCCGGCTGCCCTGCAATTTCCCGGTTGCGCTCCCAGTATGCCGGCTGTACTCCCAGAATGCCGGCGGCCCTGCAATTTCCCGGCTCCACTCCCAGTCGTCAGCCTGCTTATCCGCTCACACCATCGATTAACGAACTCCTCCGCTTTGCCATCAGCAAAGCAGCATTCGCAATTTTCCGCTTAGCAGAGTGGCTAAAGAAACTCGACCGCTCCAGCATCAGTCTGTAGGTTTTACAAAATAGCTGCCTCGGTTTTTCAGCAGCAGCTTTGTGCCATCAACAATTGCAGTCAGAGGCTTTTTGGACACATAAAAATCCATCCCGATGCGTTTGTGGAGAAATTCATCAACCCCGGGAATAAGCGCTCCGCCGCCATTGATTACAATACCGTTTACGATGATGTCGGCTGACAGCTCGGCGGGAGTGTGCTGCAGCACCTTGAGAATAGTATTCGCAATAGTTTCAAACTGTTTGATCAGCACATCCCGGATCTCTGTTTCAGAGATAAGGAGCTTCTTGGGCAGGCCAGTTACGACATCCCTGCCGCTGGCAAAAGTTACTCGCGGCTCTGGAATCTCCTCTTTCAGCGACCCGATCTCCTCCTTGATTCGCTCTGCAGTTTTCTTGCCGATAAGAAGTCCGTGTACATACTGCATGTGGTTCGTGATCTCATTGTCAAAGTAGTAGCCGGCAACTCGGATTGTCTCTGAAACAACGATATCACCTAGGGAGAGCACCCCGATATCCGTCGAGCCGCCGCCGATGTCAATCACCATCGCCCCATTGCTGCTGTAAATATCGAGTCCTGCGCCGATTGCACCGGCTTTAACTTCCTGCTCAATGAAGACATCCTTCACACCCAGTTTTTCGGCAAGCTCTACCAGCGAGTCGCGCTCCAGCTGGGTCACTTCCGAAGGGCAGCAGATCAGCAGCGTGGATTGATTCAGATCAATATTCGAGTTCTCCACCTTCTGAATGGAGATCTCAATCATGCTTTTTGCCGCCTCCATGTCTGATATTACGCCTTGGTTAAGGGGGCTTACAATCTTGATACCCTGATGTCCTCGCCCGATCATGTCTGCGGCTCCATTACCGACAGCCAATACTTCGTTCGTTTGGTAATCAAATGCAATTACGGATGGCTCGTTAAATACAATGCCCTCCCCTTCCACGTACACCAACATGTTGGCAGTACCGAGATCTATACCGATATTTTTAGCGGTTGCGGCCTTTGACTTTGCCTGTTTTTTCATTTTTAACGTCATGTTGTCTTCCTCCTACAGCTGAAGCGGATTAATAAGATAGTCGCCACGATTTTTCAAGAGATATTTCGATCCTTCCGCTACACAGGTTAAGGGGTTCGAAACGACCCGTACGGGGACCTGTATGCGGCTGCTGATGAACTGCTCAACTCCCTTGACCAGGGCTCCTCCCCCGGTAAGCAGAATTCCGGACTGATAGATATCGGCGGAGAGCTCCGGCGGGGTATCCTTCAGTACAGCAGTAATCAGTTTGACGATATCGTCGAATACCGGATGCAGCACCCCTTCAACCTCCTTGGTTGTGAGATCTACCCACTTGGGAACCCCTCGGACCATGTCTCTGCCTGCATATTTTCCCTTCTGCTGTTTGGCACCCTCGGTAAGGTCTGCAAGCTCGATCTTTGCCCGCTCGGCTGTCAATTCCCCGATTTCAACGCTTCTTGTCTTTTTAACATGTTTTGCAATCTCATCATCCATAAAACTTCCAGCTTTGCGGATTGTCCGGGAAAGGACAATATCGCCGAAGGAGATGACTCCGACATCCGTTGTGCCGCCGCCAATATCGACAACCAGTACACCCTTGGCCGAGAAAATATCAACACCGGCACCGAGCGCACCAGCTTTGATCTCCTCCTCAATGAAAATATCGTGTATATTCATCTTGGCAGCCAGGTCCATCATGACATCCCGCTCAATTTTGGTTACCTCAGATGGACAGCAGATAACACTTGTAGTTTTGCTAAGATCTTTTTCAGTAAGATTCTCGATCTTGCTCAGCACATAGGATAGTAGTGCCTTTGCAGCTTTCATATCGGAAATCACCCCATTCCTTAGCGGTTTGATCACTGATATCTTGCTGTGCACCTTTCCCAGCATGCGGTGAGCATCATTCCCGGCGGCTACGATTCTGCCGGATTCCCGATCAAATGCTATAACAGAGGGCTCATTAAAAATAATTCCCTTTTTCTCCAGATAGACCAGTAAATTGGCTGTTCCCAGATCAATTCCCAGTCCTAATTTATCGTTTCGTTCACTCGTCTTCATCGCAAACCACCTTCCCTAAACTTCGCTGTGCGATTGTTTATTTGAAATTTTCAGCATCTTCTTGCATCCGTCGATAACTGCCGTCAGCGGAACATCTGATAAAATCACCGGTACCTGAGCGATTTCTTCGATATATTCACGGATACCCTTAATCTGGGCACAGCCGCCGGAAATGAGAATCCCGCTGTCGACCAGATCGCCAGCCAGCTCCGGCGGCGTCTCCTCAAGGGTCGTCAGCAAAACCGATTTGATGGCATCAAAGCAGTTCAGCAGTACTTCCCGAACCTCCTCAGTACCAATAATCACCTGCCGCGGAAGTCCCTCTACGAGATCCCGCCCCATTGCCTCATAAACCAGCGGCTGGTCTTCATCATCGGCTGGATAGGGTCCTGTCAGGGACGCAAGTTTTATTTTGATCTTTTCTGCAGTCTGGGTACCGATTTCAAGCTGGTGGACGGTTTTTACATGTTCGATAATCTGCCGATCAAAGTAGTCGCCGGCGATTTTGATGGATTTTGATAAGACCACGTCCCCTAGAGACAGAATGCCGAAATCGGTCGTCCCGCCTCCGCTGTCGATTACCATGTGCCCTCGCGGCGCAAAGATATCAACACCCGAACCGATTGCTGCGGCTTTGATCTCCTCATCTATGAGCGTGTTTTTTATTCCCAGACTTTTCCCAAGCTCAACAATAGCCTCTTTCTCAGTTTCTGTGATTTCTGATGGGATGCAGATGATGATTTTTTTGATGGCTTCGAGACGCGATAGAAAAATCTTTTCCAGGGTGAATATCAGTATCTCCCGGATCATCTGGATGTCGGAGATAACGCCACCCTGCAGAGGACGAACTACCTCTACCTTGTCATGGGTTTTGCCGACCAGCTTGGCTGCTTCGTAGCCGACAGATACAACTTTTTGGGATGCTTTGTCGATGGCAATGATGGAGGGCTCGTTGAAGAGCGTACCCTGTCCCTCCACGTAGATAAGCAGGTTTGAGGTGCCAAGGTCAACACCTACGGATAGATTGTTCATATCCCTCATTTTTCACTCCTTCTGATAGCAAATTGTTCTGATAGCAACTTGTCCTTCTGATGGCAAATTGTGAAAACATTTGTTACAAGGGACAACACGCAATCAACTTTGTTGAAAAAATCAAACTTGTTGAAAAAATCAACGTTATTGAACAATGAGTGAATAAATGAGTATATAATTTTTTCGATCAACCCATTCACTACTATTGCAATCCAGCCGGCTTGGAATTTCTTCTTTAGCCCTGTGACTTTGCGTGTGCAGATTTCCCTGCACTTGCCCTTTGAATAATAATGACTTTGCTATTCTCACACGGACTTTTTGTGCTGTCAAGTAAATAATTTCTTGTCATACAACATATTGCGAATCTAAATACTCACTAACATATGAAAATGGCTTAGGAGATGATCATAATAATGACTCTGTTTTCGGCTGCCATCTTGGTGCCTAATTGCTAGCTATTTGTTTACTATTTGCTAGCTATTTGTTGGCAAAATGATGATAAATTGATGGGTTTTTGAAGGAAAATGAGGGCTTTAATCATTTAGTTCCAGGTTTTGCTTTTTAAGTTTTTTTGCGTGTGGAAAGGCTGATCATACAGCTGTATTTTTTCTTACAGGATAGCGACTTATTTTTTCTGTTTTTCCTACATTCTGTAGTCTTTTAGGAAGTGCTTTTTGTAGGTATTTTTTTAAAAAGCGCAGCCAAGCATAAACGTGGTGAATTTTTTTATGCTACATAGGGATATTAAAGGAAAAAATTGCAGCAGCATACGTTTTGCTTACGTATCATTTTTTATGGTATTTCTGTGGAAAGAAGCGTCGTCATAAAAAATAAAAAAATTTTTGATTCTTTTTTTGGTTGGATTTGGTCTCGGAGAAAAAATCCACATCCGTGAGGATTTGGATTCGGTCTCGGAGAAAAAATCCACATCCGTGAGGATTTGGATTCGGTCTCGGAGAAAAAATCCACACCTTTTTTATTCAAGACAAATCAATTTGTTTTGTGCAGGCAAAGGAAAATATTTGAATTTTTTCATTGACAAAACCTGTTAAGAGAGCTTAACATAAACAAGTTATATGTTAAGAATTATTAACATATGAATACATTATTACTGCTTACTAATATTCTTCACAAGAAACAAGCTACAGAGTGTGAAGATATATTTTAAGACAGATCTTACAAAAAACCAAAAAAGGAGAAGAGAATGAAAAAGAATCTTCGCGTTTTATCTATGGTGTTCTGTATTCTGATTACAGCAAGTGCAATGATTTTTGCAGCTGGATCACAGGAAAAAACTACTGAACCTGCACTTCCTGAAACCCCGGAAACTCATGAAGAGCTGGTTGCAGCAGCTCAGGAAGAGGGTAAAGTTGTCGTTTATTCAATTACAAGCAGAATTGCAAAGGCAGCTGTAGGTTTTGAAGAAAAATATGGTATCGAAGTAGAAGATACTAATTTAAAAGATTTTGAATTGATAGAAAAAGTATCAAAAGAAGGAAGTACAGGAGCAGCAGGTGCAGACTTTGTAATTGCTCAGGATGGTGGTAGAGTAATGGGAGAACTAATTAATCTAAACTACCTCTATAATTATGTTCCTGAATCCATGAAAACTGTTATTCCAGAAGAATTCCAAAATCCTCTTGTTATGTCCTTCATTAACAAGTTGTTCATTTTCAATAATGAACTGTCTACGGAAAGCCCCTTTACAAATATTTGGGAAATCACGACTCCTGAATGGGCTGGGAATTTTCAGTTTAAAAATCCCTTTCAAGAAAGTGTAAATGCTAATTTCATGACCATGGTAACAAACCCTGAGATAGCTGAACAAATTGCAGATGCTTATAAAGATTATTTCGGCGAGGAAATAAGCCTTACAACGCCAAATGCTGGTTATGAGTGGATTAAAGCTATATTCGAAAATGATTTAGTTATTACTACTTCTGATACAAAAACAGCTGAAAGTATCGGCATCAAGGGACAGAACAAGAAGAATAATGCCGGTTTGTTTGTTTTTTCAAAACTTCGCTATGTAGAAAGTAAAAATCTTGCTTTGCAGCCGATCATGGATATGAAGCCATTTTCCGGATTCTACTATCCAATTTATCTGCTCATGAGTACCAATGCCAGACATCCGAATGCAGCAAAACTCTTTATTGAATATCTCTTAACGGAAGAAGGATTTCAGCCTTGGAGTTCAGATATGGGAACATATTCCTCCAATCCGAATGTTCCTATTCAGGAAGGCGATTATCCTATGACTACTTGGGTAGATATTCTTGTTGAAGAAGATCCTGTATATTGTTTTGAAAACAGGGCCGATGTTGAAGAATTTCTAAACGAGTATATTTACTAAAACATGTATAGAACGAATGATCAAGCGTGATTATTAATACCAAATACATGTATTCTGCTGGGATGCAGTTGAAATAGTTCCGGCTGTTTCAACTGCTGTTTTGTTATAGAATTTTTGCATAATTTGTATTATTTGCTATGAGAACTGCATAAGCAGTTTCAAAATACGACTTATTCGTCGAGGATTACTTATTTTGAATACAAAAAACAGGTTTAAAACATTCATAAAAAAGCCGCATAACATTATTCTAGTCTCGCTTGCTTTTATCCTGATATACCTCACAGTTATTCCTATGATTACCATCATACTTGATACTTTCACTGTACATCAAGCTGAACTTATGCGGGTGAAGGGATCACAGGTTGGAGATTTTACCTTATATCACTGGACTAAAGTACTTTTTTCTTCAGCAAGCAGGAAAATATTCTATGAGCCATTTCTGAATACGATTTATGTAGCCTTCGGCACCTGCTTC
>JAIPFU010000014.1 GCA_021736505.1 Spirochaetia bacterium
AAGTTGAAGAGAAAACTGCCAGTGGAATATTTATTCCGCAGACAGCTCAGGAAAAAACACAGACAGCTGAAGTTGTCGCGGTCGGCGATGATAAAGATGTTATCAACGTAAAACCCGGCCAGAAAATCATGTATGATAAGTACGCGGGCACATCAGTCAAAGTTGATGGAAATGAACATCTCTTATTGAGGATGTCCGATATTCTGGCAATTATTGAAGACTAAAAAAGCTGAATCAAAAATACGCACGTAGGATTTTATGACCAGCATGTCAAAAGACCTTGCAGCAGATATGGATTTTCTGCCGCAAGGTCTCTTTTGTTTTATGCATAATCTATTATTATGTATAACCTTATTATTGTGCTATGAATGTGCAGTTAGTTCATTTATATTTAGTCTTATATTTAGTCTTAATTTCTGTTTGATTTTCTACCTAGTGTTTACTGATAAAGAAAATTTTCTATATCGGAAATCATGTGTTCACTCTCCTTTATGGACCTCAGTGTTTCCGGCAGTGAATTCAGCAGCAGTGCCCCATACTGTTTTTTTACAATACGATTATCAAGGATACAGACAATTCCATGATCATCGGTTTTCCTCATAAGCCGTCCAAAGCCCTGTTTCAGTTTTAGACTTGCTCGAGGCAGAGCCAGATCCATGAATGGATATCGCCCCCTATTTTTAAGATCTTCCTCCTTGGCAAGATACACAGGATCCGTGGGAACCTGAAATGGAAGTCGGGTAATAACAACCTGCTTAAGTGCATCACCGGGTATATCGACGCCTTCCCAGAATGATTCAGTTGCAAGCAGGACATTTTTACCGGCTTGTTTGAAGGTTTCCAGCAGCAGTTGCCGATTACTGCCCTTAACCTGCTTTAAAATGGTAAAATCTTGGGGCAAACTCTTTCTTAGAGCTTCATAGAGTGCATTCAGCAGAGAGAATGATGTAAAAAGAATAAGAGTTTTGCCCTCCGCCGTCTCAACAAGCTGCTGTAGTGTTTTCTCTAAATATTCGGTGTATTTCTGAAGTTCCTGTACCGACGGAGCATTGACCGGGACTGCCAGGAGAACTCTTTTTTTATAGTCGAAGGGCGATGATATAATACTTTCCAGCATTCGATCCGAAGCAATAGTATTCAGACCAAGAGGTTCTTTCCAATAGGAAAACTGTTTATTTACCGACATGGTGGCTGATGTATTTACTACTGTTTTCATTCTTGAAAAAAACGAATCATATAACGTGCCTGCTATTGATTTGGGTGTTCTGTGATAGTAGAGAATGGCTTCACTCTTTTTCGTATTTCTATTTAATGACGTATCAATCCAGAAAATAGTATCTCCTTGTTCCTTGTATGTGGAAAAACTTGTCATTATTTTTTCAAATTTTTCAAGTCGTAGAATTTGTGCATGAAATACATAGAGCTGAAAGATGATTTCTTCATCTTCATCCACACTTGCATAGATTTTCTCAAGAATCTTTCTGAGAGATTTAATTTCATCAACAAATTTCATCAGAGCTTTCTGAATTTCTGTAAAAGGTCTCTGCAGATTGGGATCAAGCCACATACTTTTTCGCTTACCAAGCAAATTGGTGAACAGACCATCCAGTTTTTCTGCAGAATCCCTTGTCTTTTTCGCTTGTATATCCACCTTCTTAAATTCATCTGCTGCACTTGAGTATTTTTGTATGGTACTCATAATTTGATTACTTCTCTTTTGGCTTGAGGAGTTTGTAATTATGGATAAGATTTTATAGAGTCCAAGAATGGTATATTGATCAGAAAAATACTGGGAAGCATGATGTTCAAGGTGATGTGCTTCATCACATATCACGTGATCAAATGGCGGAAGCAGTGCAGCCTCTTCGTAGCTGTCGTTCTCATATTTCAAAGAAATATCGGCAAATAGGACATGATGATTAACCACGGTGATTTGAGACAAGGCTGCTTTTTTCCTTGCTCGATACACAAAACACTGTGCATAAAATTCGCAGCGGTACCCGAGGCAGGTATCACTCTCAGAGCAGACCTGCCTCCAGACAGACTCTTCAGGGGATGGAGTCATTTCATGCTTCATTCCCGTCTTTGTCTTTCGGGACCAGTCATATATTCTTCCAATTTCTGTCCCTTCCGATTCAATCAGCAGCGGATTCTCCTGTATTTGCTGCTCCATACTTTTCAAACAGAGATAATTGTTCCTCCCCATGAGCAGTGAAAAGCGAAGTGCTGGATCCATTTTATCAGCAAGGAAAGGGAGATCCTTCTCAAAAAGCTGCTGCTGAAGGTTTATAGTTGCAGTTGAAATAATAATGTGATCATCAGGATGCAGCTGAGACCACATAATTGCAGGGATGAGGTACGCAAAGGACTTGCCTATTCCAGTACCTGCTTCAATAACAGCGATTTTATCTTCGTTAAAGGCATCACAGATGGAATCAGCCATTTCGCCTTGTCCATCCCGAGCTTCGTAACTGCTGATTGCACGGGTAACTGCAGAGTCTTCTGCAAGGTAGTCTAAACAGGTTTCTTTATTAATCAATGTTATAATCCAGTAGTTTTCTATGCAGAGTCTTGCGTCCGATATCTAGAACTTCTGCTGTTTTTGATTTATTGCCATTATAAAAATTCAATGTAGCTTCAATAATTCGCTTCTGAGCATCTGACATACTCGATCCTATGGGGATTCGAATAGAATCTACATCCTGTCCTGATATCACTGAAGGCGGCAGATCAGAGGTATCTATTACATTTCTTTTGCAGAGCACCACAGAGCTTTCTATACAGTTTCTTAATTCGCGAATGTTCCCTGGCCATGAATAATTATATAATACGGCATGGGCCTTTGCGGTTATTCCTTCGATGCTTTTCCCATTCTCCTTATTAAATTCTTTCAGAAAGGCAGTTGCAAGAAGAGGAATATCCTCTTTGCGTTCACGAAGTGGTGGAACATCTATATTTACAACATTCAGACGGTAAAAAAGATCCTCTCGGAAATTTCCGTTCGTAATCTCCTCTTTCAGGTTCTTATTTGTGGCTGAGATAATTCGGACATCTACAGAAAGCGTTTTTTCTCCCCCTACCCGTTCAAACTTGCGCTCCTGCAAAACCCTGAGAATTTTAATCTGCACCTGTGCATTTATTTCCCCAATTTCATCTAAAAATATTGTTCCGGAATCAGCAAGTTCGAATCGACCTTTTTTTTGAGCTGCAGCACCGGTGAATGATCCTTTTTCATGACCGAATAATTCACTTTCCAGCAGGGATTCAGACAGGGCTGCACAATGGACCTTGATATAGGGACCTTTTGCCCGATCAGACTGTTCATGCAGTGCATCTGCAATTAACTCTTTTCCCACTCCGCTTTCACCGGTAATAAGGACTGAAGCTTTTGTGTCAGCTACCTGCTGGACGACCTCCATCACCCTTTTCATTTTTGAGCTTTTTCCAATAATGGGTGATATTTTCTGTTTCTTTTTTAATGTATCAACTTCTTCCTGGAGAGCTCGGTGCTTGAGGAATAATTCTCTATTAGATAATGCTCTTTTTATAAGCAGGGTAAGTCTATCTAAATTTACTGGTTTCGTCACAAAATCAAAAGCACCGTCCCGCATGGCATTAACTGCGGATTCTATTGTTCCATGGCCTGTTAATATGATAACAGGCACGGTAGGATATGCTGATGATATTTTTTTCAGAAGATCTTCTCCTGACATTTTCGGCATTTTCAGATCAGCAATAACGGCATCAATTTCCTGAGAATTTACGATGTTCCAAGCCTGCAGGCCGTGTTCCGCGGTCTCTACACGATATCCATCCAATTCAAGGGACTTGGCGAGTCCGGAGCGGATATTTTTTTCATCATCCACTATTAAAATGGTAAATTCCATACTCATTTTGCCTCCTGCTGCCAGTCAATCAAGGTACGTTCATCCCTCGGCAGCGGCAGTGATATGGTAAAGGTTGTTCCTTTTCCCTCTATAGAGTTTATTGATATATCTCCCTGATGTTCTTTTATAACTTTATATACTACCGTCAAGCCTAAACCGGAACCGAAATCCTTTGTGGTAAAATAGGGTTCAAATATTTTACTCATATTTTTTTCCGGTATACCGACACCGTTATCCTGAATATATATATTCACCTTATCGTGTTCTCTTTCCGTGCTTACTTTCAGGTTTCCTCCTTCAGGCATGGCTCCGATGGCGTTTTTAATGATATTCAGCAGTGCTTGCTTTAAATATTTGGCATCTATTTCTACCTTTGGAAGGGATGATGATAAATCAACAGTCAGGCTGATCTTATTCTCCTCAAGTTCATACTTGACAAAGTCGAGCATCTCCTGAAGCAGGGCATTGAGATCATCAGATTTCATTCGTGTATCCATGGGTCTTACTGCAAAAAGGAAATCTACAACAATACTATTTAGACGTTCAATTTCCTCATCGATTACATCAAGATATCCATATACATTCTCTTTCTCTAAATAGCGCTTCTGCTCAACTTCTCTTCTCATCAATTGCAGATGAATTCCAATGGAAGCTAATGGATTCTTTATTTCATGTGCTACCCCTGCTGCTAGAGTTGTCAGAGAAGCCAGATTTTCAGCTCTGCGGAACCGTGCCTCCTGTTTCTTTTTCTCAGTGATATCCCTCACAAGCACAATTGATCCCTCTACCTGTTTTTCCCGGACAAAGGGGAACACTGAGATAGAGAGAACGCAGAGATTTGAACAATTTTCCAGATAAAATTCTTCATCTAGAATTTTATCTCCCTCAGGAACAACTGTATGCAGAAAATCAGCTATATCGTGGTCATTTACTGCAGTCCATAATAAATGGAATTCCTGTTCCCCCGGATGTATAGGAAGAAGCCTATGGGCGGATTTATTTATCATAATTATTCGATGATTATTATCAGTTACTATAATTCCATCGTAGAGCGAATCAAGAACCCCTTCAAAACGCTCATTCTCACGAAGCAGCAGGTCAATGAGAGATTTTATCTGTTCTGTGTTCAGTTTTGGAAGTTTTTCCACTGCCCTTTCTATAAATTTTCTCATCGAACTCCTTCCAGTTCATCCATTACATCATATAACCAGGACTCTAAGACAAATGATTGTTTCTGGTTCATTGTCTGCTCTAGATAATTATAATGGTTAATATGACGGATGATAATGCTTTTTTCTCTGTTTGAAACTGAAATATTTCCAGCAAGTTCTGCTTCACCAGTCAGTGCAGCATTCGAATCTTCCTGAAGTATGGATATAATTTCTTGAAAAATGTAGAGCATGAGTGATGATTCGTCCGTCTTTTTTGCTATTTTTTCAAATTCTGTTATGTCCAGGGTCTTTTTATTCAGCAGGATATCCAGAATGTACTCCGACTGCTCCCGTACTGCCCTGCAGTCCAGACCTTTCTGTGTGAGAAAAAATGTTCTCAGGCTATCAAATTCATCCGGGTCTTGATAATACACTTCATTTATGATTTTTGCTATATCTTCGCTGTTCCTCGGTTTAAAGTAGTACTTTCTTACTCTAGAGAGTATGGTTGAGAGTATTCTTCCTTTCCCCTCTGAAAGAAGTATAAAAACTACTTTATCAGGCGGTTCTTCCAGCATTTTCAGCATAGCATTTTTTGATGCGGTGACAAAATTATCAATACCTTCAAATATGATAACTGCATAGGTACCTTTAGGCTTTGTGTGCAGCCAGGAAAATATCTTTCGTATACTTTTCACTGAAATATTATCTGATTTTATATATTGAACAAGCTTATCTGTCTTGTTTAAAATAGCTTTTATCTGTTTTTTCTGATCTTTTTCAAAACGATCATCTGTATCAAGAAATACCTGCAGGTCCTCTTCCAATGTTTCTATCAATGTATCCAACTGCTTCTGTATGCTGTCAGATTTATCCGAAAAGAGGGGATCGAAACGGCGCATGAGCATATGTACGGAAAAGACAACTCGCTCTTTTGCTGCAGAACTTTTTGCTGTTTCATAAGCGCGTATAGAAGCATATATTTCATCATTAAAATCCCTGTTTGGGAAAACGATGGTATAAGGATATTCCAGAAGACGATTTTTACGACAATTATCACACTGGCAATGGATATAGCCTGATTCTCTGCAGGCCAGAATTCTCGAAACTTCCAATGCTGCCGTCATTCTCCCGGTATATCTTTCTCCGTAAAATAAAAGCGCTTGGGGCAGTTCATTATTAATTATTTCCTGCCGAAGGAGTTCTGCTGTCTGTTCCTGTCCGTACATGTGTTCAAACAAAATTTACCTCTTATCTATTTACTGCAGATTCCCCTTTACCAGCTGTATGCCGTAGGGAGCAATTGGCTCAAGCAGGGCAGCAATAGTACTTTCTTCCATGATCATATCAACCGACATAAGTGTTTGCAATCTTAAGAAGAAAATAATAAAAGATATGATTACAGCCCCTTCAATTACTCCTAGCACAAATCCAAGCACATTATCCAAAAAAGTTAAATGCAGCTGCTCAAGCACATTTCTCATGGATAAGGAAAAGATTCTAGTTATACCGAATCCAGCGGCAAAGAGTATAATAAAAGCCACAATATTGCTCCAATTACCTATTCCTAACCAATCATCTATATATTCAGCTGCAAGTCCGGCGAACATCAATGCGGTGAGCAGTCCTACTAAATATGAAGCTTTTGAAAGGAATTCACGCACAAAGCCTTTTGCCAAACCCCTGAGGCCAATCACTCCGAGTATCACCAAAGCTGCAATATCAAATCCGGATAATTCCAAACTCACCTCCTTCAGTTTTTTCTGCTTCCACAGGTTATACCTTCTTTTACTATTTTTTCCACTTGTTCTGCAATGAGTGAAGCCCCTCTTCCTGCGTGAGGAAGCAGGGAAAAAGCTCTTTCGCCCATACTCTCTGTTTCTTCAAGATTATTTGACAAGCTTAGTATAGCATGAAGCAAAGCTTCAGTTCCATCAGTATTTTCTACCACAATAGCCGCGCGGTTCTCCATGAAAAAATGGGCATTTGTCTTTTGCTCACCCCGTGAAGCTAAGTTTCCCAGGGGAACAAGTATCATGGGTTTTTTAAAAAAAGCCTGCTCCCAAATAGTATTAGCTCCTGCGCGAGAAATGACCATATGTGAAGATTTGAGAAATTTTTCATACATTTCATGAATATAGGGAAAAGAGACATAATTCGGAAACTTCGGCGGCTGCCTTGTTTCATTTTTTCCTAAACTGTGAATCAAACAGATATTTTTCGGTATTTTGGACAGAACTTGCCAGATAAGCGTATTCAGGGATGAAGCACCTTGGCTCCCTCCTGTAACAAAGACTAAAATGGAATCAGGGGGGAAAGAGAAGTAGTTTTTTACCTCTTTTTTAATTTTCCATAATTCTGCATCACGACTTCCGATGTGATCTGTCACCGGAAATCGGATAGGATTGCCGCATATTACAGCTTTTGTTTGGTTTTTTTTAGACAGATAGACGTATGACTCTTTTACGGGAAGACATATTGTTTTTGAAAAATAGGCATTGATCCTGGTGGCCAGGCCGGGGGAAATATCTGATTCATGGCTTACTACAGGAATATGACAGATCCAGGCTGCAAAAACTACAGGAACAGATACGTAGCCTCCTTTTGAGAAAACACAATTCGGCCGCTTTAGCATCAGAATAAACAAACTTTTGATGCTTCCTGCTAGAATTTTACCTATATCAGTAAGGTTTCTGAATGAGCTGTATCGTCTTAATTTTCCTGCGGGAATACTTATATAGGGTATGGATAATGAATTCATGAATGCTTTGTCACTTTCTGCAGATGAACAGATCCAGATTACTTCATCCATATGTATCGTTTTGTTATCGAGAAGCCGTCGGAGGACGCTGTATGCAGGATACATATGCCCTCCGGATCCGCCGCCGGTAATTATCAGCTTTGTCATAGTGTGAATTATCTTTAAATATTGATAAAATTGCAATCAGATACTTTAGCCGGAAAACTTTTTATTGCCCTTGATGTGAATATGAAGGCGGCAATGCCAATTTTTTTAGCAGCTGATCTATTAACGCTTTTTTTTCATGGCAAACTAACCAGCGTTTAACATATATCTAACATAGCTTATATAAATATAACATGTGTACTAAATTTTTTATCCGATTACTTGGATATCGATGAATTTTTTCTGCTGTTATTTTTCAATTTGATGATACCTTTTTTAATTGAAAATAGTAATAATCGGCAGTACCATTACATGAAGACGTTAAGGAGAACCTGTATGTCTAAAGAGACCATACTTATAGTTGACGATGAGGCTGATATCAGGGAACTGATAACATATAATCTAGAACGCGAAGGGTACCGAGTTATAAAAGCTGTTACAGGAGAAGAGGCTTTAACTAAGGCACAGCACGAAAGACCAGCATTAATTGTTTTGGATCTTATGCTTCCCGGCATTGACGGCTTGGAAGTCTGTAGAGCTTTATCAGGATATGAAATACCAATTCTCATGGTAACGGCAAAAAGTGAAGATTCAGATATCATCATTGGTCTTGAGATGGGTGCAGATGATTATATTACCAAGCCTTTCAGTCCCAGGGTTCTGGTTGCCAGAGTTCGCGCGCTACTGAGAAGACATAAAAAAAGGTTATCTCCCAAAGCTGCACAAGAAAAGCTTTCTCTTCACAATATCAGTATTGATACGGCGAAACACCAGACCTCTATTAATGGTGAAACTGTTGATTTAAGTGTTACTGAATTTGGAATACTTGAATTTCTAATAAGAAATCCTGGTTGGGTATTTTCACGAAGTCAGATCATTGAAGCTGTTAAAGGAGCTGATTATCCTGTTACTGAACGTTCAGTGGATGTTCAGGTTCTTGCTTTGAGAAGAAAACTTGGAAAGAAGGGCGAGATGATTGAGACAGTCCGAGGGATTGGGTATCGCATGCTTGAGGAAGTGCAGGAATAGCTCAATCCGATGCACTCAATGCCACGCAGTTTAATTAAACTGCTATTTATTAAAATTGCTCTTACGAGCAAATCTAGTTAATACATTTCAAGAAGGTATGAAGGTTAATGTATGAAATCCAGGAAACTGAGAAATATTTTGTATCCCCTAGTTATTGGTTATTTTATTGTTACAATTATTGTTTTTGGTTTCTTCACGGTTTCAACTGCTAAAAATAATATTTTTCAGCAGAGCATTGATATTCTTGAGGAAACTTCTATTCTGATTAAAAATTATACAGGAGATATCAGTCAATACAAAGACGATTCCCTTCAGAAGTCTTTATCTACCCTTTCACAGGGTTCACAGACTCGTATTACTATAATTAACCCCTCTGGAAGAGTTCTGGCGGATACGGAAAAGGATCCTGATTTGCTGGACAATCATAGGGACAGAATTGAAATTGCAAACGCTATGCAGGGCCGTAAGTACTCTTCTCTCCGTTATAGTGATTCCCTGAACTACGATATGCTGTACTATGCCGTGCCGCTTTACGATAATTCCGGAAAAATATCCGGTGTTTTACGAACTTCAATGCCGTTTATTGAACTGAAAAACTATAATCAGCAAATGTACTTTTATTTCGGCATAGGCGGCATCCTGTTCCTCTTTGTTGCCTTGTCTTTTACTTGGATGATCAGCAGGGGAATAGAGCGGCCGCTTTCTTCACTTTCAGAGGCAGCGGCAACGTATACTCAACTTGATTTCAGTAATTCCAGTAATTTCAGTAATTTCAGGAATATGCCCTCCTTCTCTTTTGTTCCAAAAGAGATACAGACTGTTTCGCATACTCTCAGACAGATGGGTGTAGAGTTAAATCGCCAGTTCAGCTCAATAGAACAGCAGCGAGATGAACTTCAGGCCGTCCTAGACAGTATGTCAGAAGCTGTTATTGTTTTGGACCACACCTATCATATTATAGATGCCAATCCTGCGGCGATACAGTTTTTTGGTACGAAATCACAGGCACCTATTGTGAATGAATCTTTTTTAACGGTAGTTCGAAGCAGTGAGCTTATTGATATGATCACTGAGACGCTTGAAGACGGCAGTTCCCGAACAGTAAATATTCATGTAGGAAAATCTGATTATCAGGTACACATTTCTTTTATTTCCGAGAACAATCAGACGCATTCCGGCAATAGAGTCCTCCTTGTGTTTAATGATGTGACTACTTTGATGCATCTGGAGCGGGTGCGTAAAGATTTTGTCGCTAATGTCTCTCATGAACTGAAAACGCCAATTACCTCAATTAAGGGTTTTGCCGAGACTTTAGAGCATGAATTTGCTTCATTAAACGAGGACGATGACGGGAATGCTATGCATAAACGTTTTGTTGCAATAATCCGGAATCAGACAGAACGGCTTCAGGCAATTATTGATGATCTGCTGACCCTTTCCAGATTGGACCAAGCCCATGATAGAAATAATGATTTCCCTATTATCAACTTGAAAAAAACCATTTCTGATGCTCTTGCCATTTGCACTGATAAAACGCAAGACCAAGCGTCCAGAGTTACGCTTCACTGCGATTCTGAAATTACTATTAAAGGAAACAGCATTCTTCTTGAACAGGCAATTATTAACCTTGTGGATAATGCAATAAAATATAGCGATCCTGATACTGAAATTGAAGTTTTCTGCAGCAGAAGTGATACTTCTGTGGATATTTCAGTGAAGGACCATGGTTACGGCATTCCTAAAAAAGCTTTACCGAGAATTTTTGAAAGATTCTACCGTGTAGATAAAGCGAGAAGCCGGGATAAAGGCGGAACCGGGCTTGGTTTGTCTATCGTTAAGCATATTGCGCTGCTCCACAAAGGGAAAGTGGAAGTAGATAGTGAAGAGGGAACAGGCTCCGTTTTTACCATGCACCTTCCTGTATAATTTCATTTTTCGGTAGTTTTTCATCATCTTGGATTATTCTTTCCTGTTATATTGACATAAGTACGAATACGTGTTTAAGATAAAGCGTCTTAGGGGTGGTTATGCGGTACATTTTGATACTTACATATTTATAAGTATCAGATGCTGTCATAGCCTGAGATTATACCCGTTGAACCTGATCTGGGATAATACCAGCGTAGGGAATTTGACGAGACCTCTCCAATACATCTCCCACCCGTAAGACAGATACACAAATTTTCTCAAGGAGGATTCTATGAAGAATCACACGTTGTTATCTGTCCTATCACTTTTTCTGGTTTTGTTTATGTTCACTCCCTCTGATGCTGAAGCGGCAGGCGCTTCTGAAGCAGTGGAAAGCTCTGAGGGTTCGGAGGAAGCAGTAGTGAATGTCTACTGCTATGATTCTTTTGCATCAGAATGGGGGCCGGGACCTCATGCGGTTAAGCTTTTCAAAGAGAAGACTGGTATAGATGTAAATCTCGTTTCTGCAGGAGATGCTGGGCAAGTGCTCCAGCGTGCTGTCCTGGAGAAAGATTCACCCCAGGCAGATGTCATACTCGGTATTGATAATAATTTGATCATTTCCGCCCGCGAAGCGGACATTCTGAGTCCGTATGATACAGAAGCGGCATCTCATCTTCATGCTTCTCTGTCCTTCGGAGATGATAATTTGCTGCATCCCTTCGATTATGGGTTTTTCTCTATTATTTATGATTCGCAGAGAATTGATAATCCTCCGAAAAACTTAGAGGATTTGACCCATGAAAGATTTGAGAATAGCCTTATCCTGATGGATCCGCGGACTTCATCACCCGGTCTGGGATTCCTTCACTGGACTATTGCTGAATACGGGGATGATTTTCTGGACTACTGGAATCGCCTGAAACCTTCTATCCTTACGATTACTGAAGGATGGGATTCGGGTTACGGTCTATTTACCCAGGGGGAAGCTCCTTTGGTACTCAGCTATACTACAAGTCCAGCATATCATGTGGAATATGAAGATTCTCATAGATTTAAGGCTGCCATTTTTCCTGAAGGTCACTACAGCCAGGTAGAGGGAATTGGACTGCTTAAGAACGCTGAACATGAGGCCAATGGAAAAGAATTTATCGATTTCATTCTTTCAGAACAGTTTCAGGAAATAATTCCGCTTACAAACTGGATGTATCCTGCCAGAAAGGATATAGATCTTCCGGAATCGTATGAATTTGCTCCAAAGGCTCCTGTAGGTATATCACTTCCAGCTGAAAAAATTAAAAAAGAGAGTGATGACCGGCTGCAGGAGTGGTCAGAATTTATGAGTAAATAAAAATACATGAAAAAAAGAACAGTTTCTCAGAGAAATAATATATCAATATCATTCTCTTTGCTTGCGGGGATGGGAATACTCATCCCCCTGTTTTTCCTTCCCGTGGGGTTTATTCTATTTAAAGGATTTTCCGGGGAAGGTTCAGGTTTCAGCTTTTCTCTTTTCCGAGAACAGTTGTCCTCTCCGTATATTTGGAGGATTACCTATTTTACCTTAAAACAGGCTTTCTGGAGTACAGTTCTGTCTTTACTTATAGCACTTCCAGGAGCTTATCTCCTCTCGCATTTTTCATTTTTCGGTAAAAAACTGCTGAAATCTCTCAGTGTTATTCCTTTTGTCCTTCCACCGATTTTAGTCGTCCTCGGCTTTGTTATTTTCTACGGAAACAGCGGCTATATAAACAGATTTCTTATGAATCTTTTTGACCTTTCTGATCCTCCGCTGCACATTCTTTACTCATTTAAAGCCATAATCCTAGCACACAGTTTTTACAATTTTCCTATTATTTTGAGGGTTGTTTCATCGTATTGGGAAGGTTTATCTGATACAGAAGAGAAAGCGGCTTACTCCCTGGGTGCAAAGAGGGTCCGAGTTTTTTTAACGGTGACCCTGCCGAGGCTGATTCCATCGATAATCTCATCAGCATCCATTGTGTTTCTTTTCTGCTTTACCAGTTTTGCTGTAATTCTTGTTCTCGGCGGCGGACCGCAATTTACAACACTTGAGGTTGAAATCTATCGACAGGCTCGAATCTCATTCAATTTAGACACAGCAGCGGTTCTGACAGTTATTTCTCTTGTTTTCAGCATTTCCATTTTTCTATTTCATCAGCATATTCAACATAAGTATACCGTAGCAGGTAATACAATGTCAGTTTTACGGGAAAGTCCTTCACTAATGTCTTTAGGGCAGAAAGGAAAAAGGTTCTTATATGTACCTATTATGCTGTACAGTGTTCTCGCGGTATTTTTCCTACTGGCACCGATTATTTCGGTTGTTATTACATCATTCCAGGTTCCGATTCACCGTACCCAGGAAGTATCATATTCCCTTAAGTGGTATCGTTCTCTTTTTTCATCAGCCTATGGAGGTCCGGCTATTATTTCCGGCTCAGCACGGTCTATCATGAATAGTTTTACTATTGCATCAGCATCAATGCTTGTCACTACCTTTATTACTCTACTTCTTTCATTCAGTTCTGCCCGCATGAATAAAACATATTCAAGGATCTTGGAGATTCTGAGCATGCTGCCTATGATGGTTTCTTCTGTTATTCTCGGGCTTGGTTATTTTCTCATTGCTAAGGAAATGCAGAGTTCGGGGTTTTCATCTCCCCGCATAATGATTACTGGAGCTCATGTTGTCATAACTTTCCCTTTTTTATATAAAACGATTACTCCAGTATTCAAGGAAATTCATGAAACCTACTCTCCGGCTTCCTATGTTCTCGGAGTTCCTCCCTTAAAGACAATCCTGAAGGTGGAGCTGCCGATTCTCAGAAGCACTCTTATTTCCGGAATGATTTTTATTTTTGCTATCTCCATGGGAGAATTCAATGCAGCACTGATTCTCTCCAATTCCCAGGTTGAGACCATACCTATCACTATGTATCGCTTGATTGGTTCCTATAATTTCTACGGGGCCTGCGCTCTGGGTACGATTTTGATGGTCAGTAGTTTGGGAATTTTTTATTTTTTTGATACCGCTAGAAAAAGAACTTCACCTGAAATTTCTTCTTCCTCTGTGGGAGATGTGTTTTAATTCTAAGGAGCTAATGTGAGTACATTAAGGGTAGAATCACTTAAAAAAACGTATTCGGAATTCAACTTGGATATCTCTTTTACCGCTGAATCCGGGACTCTTGTGTCTCTGCTTGGTCCTTCGGGCTGCGGGAAGAGCACTACTCTTTCACTTATTACTGGAATAGAGAACCCGGATTACGGAAGCATCATCCTGAATAACAAGGAGTTGACGGGAATTCCGACTTGGAGCAGAAATATTGGTCTAGTTTTTCAGAATTACGCATTATTTCCCAATATGAATGTCTATCAGAACATTTCATACGGATTACGGGTGAGAAAATATTCCCGAGAGGAGATACGAGAACGGGTATTTGAACTCCTTCGTTTAGTGGGGCTGGATAATTATGAAAATCGATCATGCTCCTTATTATCCGGGGGTGAACAGCAGCGTGTCGCCTTGGCGAGGGCACTTGCCCCGAATCCTGAGTTGCTTCTGCTGGATGAACCACTTTCCGCCTTAGATGCAAAGCTCAGATTACGACTTCGGGAGGAGATTCAGAGAATACAGCAGGAGCTGCATATAACGACACTGTATGTTACCCATGATCAGGATGAAGCACTTTCCATCAGTGATAAGATTATTGTTATGAATTCCGGTCGTACTGAGCAGGAGGGAAAACCGGAAGACGTCTACCGACGTCCGAAGACACTGTTTTCCGGAACATTCATCGGCGATTCATCAATTATTCCCGTTCACTGCGATACAAGTCTCTGTGATCCATGCGAAAAGGATAGTGATATAGAACAGTTATCGAGTAAATCAGCAGATGATGATCAAGTTTTTTACGGTTCTGTTATGTACGATAGTACGCAAAAGACTAGAAGGTTTCAGCCTTGTTCTGCTGCGGGCGAAAAAAATCATTATTTATTTATCAGGCCGGAAAATTTCTCCCTCGATCCTCCTCCGGAGGGTCAGAAAGCTGAATTCAATATATTTTATGATGCTGTTTTAAAAAAAGCTGTATACCGGGGACCTTTTTATCAGGCAATTTTTATCTGGCGTGAATCTGAAATTACCGTTTTTCTGGCTGATCTACCGGAGGTGAAGGATACATATACTTTATATGCTAGGAGATATGATTCGCTCATCCTATAAGAATTCTATCAGGTAACTAAGAAGTTCTCTTTTGCCGATAGTTTGTATTACCATTATTTGATCATCGTGCAGTGAATCTGCAGCAGCATGGCCGAATTCGACGGCGGAGGCATCAGCTTAATTTCATTTTCTTTATATCCGCAATTTCATCCCGCACTGCTGCGGCTTTTTCATACTCCATATCCTTGGCGTATTCAAGCATCAGTTTTTCGAGCTGTTTAATGTATTTCTCTCGTTCAGATTTTTCCAATATATTATACCCGCCTTTCAGGACTTCAATATTGGTCTCTTCAGTTTCCCGCTCTTCCTTCACTTTACGTTCGAGGATATTCTGTATGGCTTTATGGATAGATTTAGGGGTGATGTTATGCTTATCATTATAGGCTTTCTGTATTTTACGGCGGCGGTCAGTCTCCTGAACGGCTTGCTTCATGGCATCAGAATAGGCATCTGCATACATGATAACCTTCCCGTTTACGTTTCTTGCGGCGCGTCCAATGGTTTGAATGAGTGAGGTTGCAGAACGGAGAAAGCCGACTTTATCTGCATCAAGTATGGCTACCAGGGAGACTTCTGGGAGGTCTAGTCCTTCACGTAGAAGATTTATCCCTATGAGCACATCAAAATCACCGTTCCGTAGGTCTCTGAGCAGTTCCACCCGTTCAATGGTTTCAATTTCAGAGTGAAGATAGCGTACTTTTACGCCGATGCCTGCCAGGTAGTCAGTGAGATCTTCTGACATCTTCTTTGTGAGAGTTGTTACCAGAATTCTCTCATTGTTCACGGTCCTTTTCTGTATTTCTCCATAGAGATCTTCTATTTGACCGGTTGTAGGGCGTATCTCAATTTCAGGATCCAGAAGTCCTGTTGGGCGTATAATCTGTTCCACCACAGCTTTAGACTGTTCATGCTCCTTTGGACCCGGTGTAGCGGAAACATAGATGCGTTTGTCCACTATCTCTTCAAATTCCGCCAGAATCAGCGGTCTGTTATCCAATGCTGAGGGGAGTCGGAACCCATATTCAACAAGATTCCGCTTGCGGGAACGGTCGCCTTCATACATGCCGCGCACCTGGGGTAGTGTTACATGGGATTCATCTATAAAGGTAAGGTACTCTTCCGGGAAGTAATCGAGAAGGACTGCTGGTCTTTCGCCGGGGGCTCGACCGCTGAGGGGGCGAGAATAATTTTCTATTCCCGAACAGTATCCCATCTCCTGAAGCATTTCGAGATCGTATTCAGTGCGGGTTTTAATTCGCTCCGCCTCTACGATTTTCCCTTTTTCCATAAAATAGGTGTACTGCTCTTCAAGTTCTTTCTGTATGTCAGCAATTGCCAGTTTTATCTGTTCTTCAGGAAGTACAAAGTGTTTTGCCGGATACAGGGTCCAGTAGGACATTGAGGCTGTTACTTCTCCGGTTATGGGGTGTATGCGGGATATGCTCTCTATTTCATCCCAGGAAAATACTATGCGGTATGCCTCTTTCAGATATGCGGGATAGATTTCAAGCACATCTCCGCGGATACGGAAACTTCCCCGTTCCAATTGGATATCATTCCGTTCATACTGCATGCGGATTAGGTTCTGTATGAATTCTGCGTGATCGACTGATTTTCCAACTTCGAAACTCATTCGCATATTATGAAATGCAGCGGGACTTCCTAAACCATATATACAGGATACAGTGGATACAACTATGACGTCATTTCTCTGCAGAAGTGACGATGTTGCGGATAGGCGCATTCTGTCAATTTCATCATTTATGGAAGCATCTTTTTCAATATAGAGATCCCTTGATGGGACATAGGCTTCAGGCTGATAGTAATCGTAATAGGAGACAAAATATTCCACTGCATTGTTGGGAAAATATGATGTGAATTCCCTGTAGAGCTGGGCTGCCAATGTTTTGTTGTGGGAAAGCACAAGGGTCGGCTGCTGCACCTGCTCAATGATCTTTGCCATGGTGTAGGTTTTTCCGGAACCGGTTACTCCTTTGAGTGTTTGAATATCATATCCGTATTCAAATATGCCTTTAGAGAGGGCTCTTATGGCTTCCCCTTGATCACCAGCGGGTTCGTACTCTGAAGAAACGGCAAAACGTGTGACTTCCGGGGGACTTCCTGGAGGGGGGCCCGGGGAATGATTCAGAGGGGGGCTCGTATTTTTTTCTAGATTATTCTTCGGATTTTTTTCCGGATTATTTTCCGGATTTTTTTCCGGATTATTTTTCTGTGTATGCGTGCTGCTTTTCTTATTCATGCAATTATTCCCAGGAATACTCTTCCGGTCTTTCAATGAGTTCAATGTTCAGGGTTTTCATCTTTCCATTGCGAACAATGACTACCTCCACTTTGTCTCCCGGTTTATTGTCTTCCAGAGCGCTGAACATGTCTGCATAATCGTTTACTTGCTGACCATCCACTTTAGTGATGATGTCTCCGCCAAGATAAATCACTGATGATCCATACTGTACGGCATTATCCCCTCCTCTTAAACCTGCGGATTCAGCAAGTCCGCCTTTTCTCACTTCTGAAACAAGGATTCCTTGATTCACTGGCAATTTTGCGTATTCTACTATCATACTGTCCAACTGTACTGGTGTAATATCCAGCCATCCCCTAGTTACTTTCCCATTTTCTATAAGTTCAGTTATTACTCTTTTTGCCTTATCAATGGGAACAGCAAAACCGATTCCAACGGATCCTCCTGATGGTGTATAAATTGATGTATTAATGCCGATGAGGAGACCATGACCATCCAGTAAGGGACCACCGGAGTTTCCCGGATTAATAGAAGCATCGGTTTGTATCATATCTGTCATGATAAGATTGTCAGCTGTTTTTATTGGTCTCCCAAGTCCGGATATGATACCCGTTGTGAGGGTTCTGTCATATCCGAAGGGATTCCCTATAGCGAGAACTTTCTGTCCAACTTTAATACTTTCTGAGGTTCCGAACTGAATAGTTGAGAGAGTTTTCCCTTTTGGATCAATTTTAATTATAGCGAGATCGCTTTCCCTGTCCTTTCCAACAACAACACCTTCATAAACGGTACCGTCGTACAATTTTACAAAGACTTGATCGGCTTCTTCGAGAACATGGTAGTTTGTTACAATGTAACCATCCTTAGTAATGATTGACCCTGATCCGCTTCCGGATTCGGGAACTGCCTCCAGAAAGAAATTCAGCCTGTAGGTTTGTGTAGTGATATTTACTACAGATTCATTGTATCGTTCATAAACGAGAATATTTTCTTTTTCATCTTCAGCATATTGGGAAAGCTCTTCATTAGCATCGACGATAGAGGCTCTATCCATTCCAGCTGGACCCTGTAAGATTCTTCTCTCAATACCGTCTCCATTTTCCGTCTTGGGGAACTGCAGTACCCCCGAACTGCCGTACTGCAGATCATAGGATCTGCGCAGCTCATCTTCCAGTATAGCCTGGGCTTCCTGCAGCTCCCTCTTTTCCTGCTGATACTGCAATGCTTTTGTCCAGGTATATATGCCATATGCAGATGATCCGATAATAACGGCTAAAGAAACAACTTTAATTATTTGAAGAGGTGTCCAGTGTTTTTTATTCCAAGGTAGTTTGTTCCATAATCTATGAAACATATGCAGCTGCCTCCTCCTGTATTCGGCCTGTCATCTTTTAATACTGTGACTGAAAAAATATATCATTTTATTTCTGATTTGTCACTTTCCTGTTACATGATATAGACATATATCAGTACTTATGGACATATATCCGTACTTTATAGAAAACTTATAGACAACTTATAGACAACTTATAGATAAATTAGATAATTCATAGATATTTCCGCGTTACTTCCGATATTCCTTTGTACGAACCAAGGAGAGAATGTACGCAGAAACACCTGCCCATATACAGGAAAAGACAATCGCATCATGCACGGTAAAGGATTCATGGTAGATCCAAATACCAATAACAAAAGTCATGGTCGGGGTAATAAACTGCATAAAGCCAATTGCATTGTAGGGAATCTTAATAGTCCCTCCGATAAACAGTACCAGCGGCACTAGTGTAACAATTCCAGCTCCCACAAGGAGGATACTTGTAAAAACAGGCTGTACTGAATATGAAGAAAGAAAATACGATTCTCCGATGGAACCTTTATATATCATATGGGCTATTCCTAAAGGACTGAGCAGGAGCGTATCACTGAACAAAGCTGTAAGCGGATTGCCAGCTATACGCTTCTTTATCATTCCATATAGAGCAAAACTTACAGCTATAAGCAGGGAAAGCCATGGAATACCTTCAACACTGAAGGATGAATAAAGCACACCAGCTGTACAGAACAGGAGGGCAAGAAACTTCAGCTTACTCATGCTTTCTTGAAAGAAAAAAATACCTATAAGCACAATAATAATCGGGCATATGTAATAGCCCAAACTTGCCTGAAGAATATGATTATTCTGGACGGCATAGACATAGGCAAGCCAGTTTACTGCAACAATTCCAGCACTCAGAAGGTATGGTCCGATCCCATTCTCTTTCCAGCTGTTTACTACATTTCTCCAAATATTCTTTTTTTGAACACCAATAACATATACAGCTATCCATACAGCACACCATACGATTCTATGAGTAAGGACATCAATGGAGGGAACATGCTTGAGCCCCTTCCAGTACACTGGAAGGATTCCCCAAAGTAAATACGCTCCGATAACCTGCGCATAGACTTTAACAGCTGTATCCGGGATGGAATTTTTTGGTTCTGTTTCTGCTGCTTTCAATTTTTTATCTTTCATTCTCAATACTAAAGCGGGAATTTCTTTCTGTTTAAAAACTGCAGTTCAGCTTGCAGTTCAACCTTCTTTTCATAAATATTTTCCGGAAATTTTCATAATTTACCGGAGATGGCGGTTGCTTGTTTCCTTTTTAGTACTATCTGAGTACTTTGTTTTTATCCTGAATCTTATGGAATAAAACTATTAATTATGATACTATCCATTACGTTTTCAACATACTATAGCATAAGATCGTATGTTTATTACAGTACTTCATATATATTCCGCTTTTTGCATGAATTGTATGTTGTTTTCTGTAACCTATTATTATATGGAGAGCCGTAATGCCACATTCCTATGAATCAAAGAATAATCATGCTGATACTCACGCTATCGACAGCAGCAATTCTGCAGTCCGTAAAACTGACGAAGAGAGCAGAACCACCGAAGAAAATAAAACAACTGAGGAAGAAAGGAGTGCTGAAGGGAAGCGTTCCCTCAATTTTATTGAACGTATCATAGAACAGGACCTGGAAAGCGGCAAACGTGATACGGTAATTACCCGTTTTCCACCGGAACCGAACGGATATCTCCACATGGGCCATGCAAAATCAATATGCCTCAATTTTGGTCTTGCCGAAAAGTATCAGGGTACATGCCATCTTCGTTTTGATGATACGAATCCGGAAAAAGAGGAGATGGAGTATATTGAATCAATAGAAAAAGATGTCGCCTGGCTTGGATTTGACTGGGGCGACCGCATATACTTCGCTTCAGATTATTTTGAAGAGATCTATTCAGCTGCCTTACAGTTAATCAAAGATGGAAAAGCATATGTCGACAGTCTGTCTCCAGAGGAGATAAGAGCATACCGCGGAACACTTAAAGAACCGGGAAAACCTTCTCCTGACAGGGAAAGATCCATTGAAGAAAACGTAAAACTGTTTAAAGAGATGAAAGAAGGGATTCACGAGGATGGGAAATATATTCTCAGAGCAAAAATCGATATGAACTCACCAAATTTGAACATGCGGGATCCGGCAATTTACCGAATTAAGCATGCTTCGCATCCGCGAACCGGCAGTACCTGGTGTATTTACCCAATGTATGATTTCACCCACCCTCTTTCTGATGCCTTAGAAGGAATTACTCATTCAATTTGCACTTTGGAATTTGAGGATCACAGACCTTTGTATGACTGGACGGTACATGAAACTTCCCTGACCAAACACGAACCGCAGCAAATTGAATTTGCCCGGCTTAACCTGACATATACTATTATGAGTAAAAGAAAACTGCTTCAGCTCGTAAAAGAGAACTATGTTGAATCTTGGGACGATCCGAGAATGCCTACAATATCAGGGATCAGGCGTCGCGGATATACACCGGCCGCAATACGAGATTTTTCCGAGCGTATAGGTGTTGCCAAGACTAACAGCACAGTGGAATTTGCTCTTCTGGAACACTGCGTGCGAGAAGATTTGAATAAAAAGGCGGCCAGGGCTATGGCTGTACTTGATCCTGTACGTGTTATTATTCAAAATTATCCTGAAAATACTGAGGAGTGGCTGGAGGGAATAAATAACCCAGAGGATGAATCAATGGGAACCCGCCAAATTCCTTTTTCCCGCGAGTTATACATTGAACGGGATGATTTTATGATTGATCCGCCGAAAAAGTACTTTCGCCTGGCTCCGGGGCGTGAAGTTCGATTAAAACATGCCTATTATATTACTTGCGTTGATTATAAAACCGACGACAAGGGTGAAGTTCAGGAAATCATCT
>JAIPFU010000015.1 GCA_021736505.1 Spirochaetia bacterium
AATGGGGTAGTTAATATATCCCAGATTTCAACCATAGATAAAAGAAGATTAACAGAAAAGGTTTGTGTCTTATCGAAGGGGACGATGTCAGAAATTGATTACGGCTTAAAACTGGTTCTCAATATTCAGTAATTATCAGTTGATGCCCTCTTCCTGAAGCCTTTTAACTTTTTGGCACTACTCTGAAGCCTTTTGAAGTTGATATATATACAATTATCTATTTTGCAGATAATTACTACTCATTTTTTGAGTAGTTCTTGAGATGAGGAATCCTTGCGGGTACCGTGTCTGGCCCCCGCGGGTGTTTAACAGTCTCATTGAGAGCTCATTGAGTAAGATTAGAAGTGGATGTTGATTTTTTCTCCGAGACGAAATACTCGAGCTGTGGTTTTTCTGGTTTGATCTTATCACTTTGATTTTTCAGTCTTAATCGGGCTATAGCAGAAATCCAAGAATATATCTGTCGCTAAAGGAATTATACATAAGTTTGTGGAGTATCAATGGGAAAAGGATACAGATTTTCCACATGAAGTTGTAAGAGGAATAAAGTTCAGTGAGCGAAGGGAAAGAAGAATCCCCGGACTACCCGGGGGAGATCTGTGCGTTAAAACGTTTCATTGCAGAGACAAAATGATCAATTCCTTTTTTTATTTCCTCTGGAGAAAGATGAGCTTCCTCCAATACTTCCTCAAGTGTACCGCCGGTGCGCCAACGATTATCCCAGTCAGGAGTTAGGGCAAAAGCTTCGGCTTGCTTGTTAAAAGTAAATTCCGGCATCAGTTTTCTTGCGGAGGTTGTAATCAAAGTAGAATGATATCTATCGTATTCCGTAATGATGTTGTTTCTATACTCTTCATTTTGCAATGCAAATAGTTGCGGGCTGGATACATAGACTATTTTAACATTATAGTTTTTTTTATTTAAATAAGGAAATAGCTGTATCAGATTATTCATAGAACTGGTCCCTTGAACGTAGAAAGTCCCTTCCTTTTCAGCATCTTTGTGATGATCACGTACAATATACGCCCCTTTTGAAGCTTCAAAATGGGATGCTATGCCTAATGCATCTCTATCAGGCACCTCTATAGAAGGTCTAGTTAGGTGTAATGCAATTATTGAAGGCTTTTTCAACTTCAAAGCTGAAGCCAGAAGTACAGGTACTTCGTTATACTCCCAAGGATATAGATTTATAATTGAACCTTCCGGAAAAAGCTGTGTCACACCAGGAGAAAAAATTCCAAAATGAGTTCTGCTATCATCTGCGGTTTCCGGTCCAGAATGTCCGGCAACATAGATTACTTTTCCTAAATTCATTTCACTGTCCTGATCCATCTGGCTGTAAAGTCTCAACATACCATATACCAGATAGGAAAAGCTTCCATAAGTGGATGTAGCACCCCAAAATCCGTTATAGTTTTTATATGGATCCATAGCAAAATTTACTGAAGCCATACCTGTCATTAAGGCAGTATTTCCAAACTCTGTTATTCCTTGGGGGAGAAGAACACCTTGATCTGTTCCTACACGGTTATACCAGCCGTAACCTGGAAAATCTCCATAAGATTCCGCAAAACCAGAAATATTTGTTGAACCTGATAGGTCTGCAGAACTTGCAATAAAAAGTGGTCTATTATACTGGCTGTAACCGAAATAGTTTATCCAGGAACCCCAAGAAGCTAATGCTTTTCTATTAGGAACAGATTCTCCGGGTTTTTTATATATTTCGCTTGGGTAATTTCGAAAATCATATAGTCGGTCATCATTAAATGGTGATGTTTCACCACTGATTGTACAGGTTGATATTTCATTCGGAACAGAATTGCCTAACTCAACAAGTCTATCAGCAAGATAGTCGATCAATGGTTCATCCTTGGCAAGAACATCGGCAACTATTTTTAGATTTGATCTAAATTCTTCCTCTAAAGACTCTTGCGTTTCCGGAGCAGGCATCCCATAATTTGGGAAGCTTACTCCATAGGTTTTCATGAAATTCTTTTTAGTCTCCCAAAAGATTTTACTATTCATTGAATGTGGCGCACCATGGGATGCATTATCATATTTTAGATACCCTCTTCCTTTTCTGGATGTAAACCATGCCACCCTAGGTACACGTTTGAGATTCTCATTTTTCGTCATGGTAAGAAATGTGTGTGATAAGGAATTGAAATCTTCTCCAGATCCAGCATTAAATACTTCCCAACCATGACTGGAGAACCAATCCTTTGGCCCACCGAAAACTATTTGACTTGTTTTGTGAGCATCTATTCCATAATCATTCCAATCTACAATAAGATATAAATTATCCAATGCAAGTCCCCATGCCGAATTTGCAGCTTCATGTGTTGCCCCAGGAGTCAAACCACCTTCTCCTTCCATGATAAAAACTTTTACGTTTTCGGCACCTGCTCTTTTCAAAGCCAGTGCCTGTCCTGCAGCAGCACCGGTTCCATGTCCGGAAGGGCCTGTATTAAATTTCAGAAATAATGTTTTTTCTGACATTTCAGCATGCCCGGATAACTTTCCCCTCCTCCTGAACCCTACCAGGTCCTCCCAAAAAAGAACTTTACCCTCAGGTCCAGGTGAGTATTTCGGATCATGTGTTTTATTGTATTTAATCCTCAGTGCTTCATTAAATACAGCTAAAGTTGCATATATCATAGGAACAGTATGTCCAGCACCAAGGATAAAACGGTCACTGAATCGTTTGTCTGGGTTTCGTATATCCCATCGCATTGCTCCTCCTAAAAGGAGACTGATAAGAGCCGGCACTTTGGAGCGGGATCCTCCAGGATGCCCGCTCTGGCGATAATTCAACATTAAATCAATATTATTATCAATTAGATCCTGTATTTTACCCCAAAACTGATAAGTTTCTGAATTCATACATACTCCTTTCCTTTCCTATTGTATTATTATTACATCTGTAAAGCACCAAAAAAGTTAATTTTTCAGGAAATCACCTCAGTTTGTGATAGTTTTTCATAAAACTGCACAAGTCCGCCGTGATCATCCTTCTCTTTCCCGTCAACCTTCAAAGCTTGCATGATTTCCATAACCTGGCTTGATAAAGGCACAGGGACGCCTATAGTGTGTGCTGTATCCAGCGCATTTAGTAGGTCCTTGATATGGAGTTCAATCCTGAATCCAGGTTTGAAGTTCCTGTTAAGAATTAGAGGCATTTTTGCATCCATCACAGTACTTCCGGCTAAACCGCCGCGAATTGCATCAAACACACGTTTTGGGTCAACTCCAGCTTTTTTTGCCAGAACCATTGCTTCCGACAAGCCTGCAATGTTTAGTGCTACAATAATTTGATTAGCCAGTTTTGTAGTATTACCACTTCCAATGTCTCCAACAAGAGTTACACTTCCGCCCATTACATCTAGAATTTTTTTAACATCTTCAAAGTATTCTTCAGGACCTCCTACCATAATTGCAAGAGTTCCGTCCACAGCCTTTGGTTCTCCTCCACTTACTGGAGCATCCAGCATGACGGCATCCTTTTTTGTCAATGCTTTAGAAATTTCCTGAGATACCAGCGGAGCAATAGAGCTCATATCCACAAGAATAGCTCCTTTCTGCACCGATTCAATGACACCATTTTCTCCAAGGACTACAGTTTTTACATGTGGTGAATTAGGTAGCATGGTAATAATTTTTCTTGTTTTTTCGGCTACTTCCTTTGGAGTGAAGGCTTCTTCAGCTTTTCCCTCTCCAAATTCTACAACTTCCTTAACGGCATTTTTATTGATGTCAAATATTACAAGTTGATATCCGGCCTTAAGTAAATTTTTAGCCATAGGCTTGCCCATGATACCTACTCCGATAAATCCTAATTTTTCCATAATAGTCCTCCTAATAATTATTCTCCAATTAAGTAATTTATTTGTATTCGGAAAGAAATGCACAGTAAAATATTTCTCTGAATTACTCATTTCTGTTTAATTTACATAAAATATATACATGTATCTGGATCCTTCCTTAAGGTGTTTTGCTGTATTCTTTCTCTGGTTAAGGTGTAAAACATATACTCACAAACTAGACAGTAAGTAAAAAGGTAATAAGATAATGGGGTAACCGCTTTGATTACCCCGATTAACGAGTCTTCAGTGCCTGACAGTCATTTTTTAGCTTTAGTAATTTTCTATTTCAGTTAACTGCCCACATTGGCTCTTTACCATTCAGCACAGCTATTATTCCTTCAGCAGACTGAACTGCCATGCGAGTCATACATTCAATTGTTAAAGCTGCATTATGAGGTGTAAGAATTACGTTATCCAAAGAAAAATAGGGATGATTATTCTCTGGAGGTTCCTGTGCATATACATCTGTAGCTAAACCGGCAATCTTTTTTTCTTTTAAAATTTCTACCGCTTCAGCTTCCTTGATTAAATCCCCTCGGGCACAATTGATCAAATATGCCGTAGGTTTCATCAATTCCAAAGTACGCTTATCAATAGATTCTTTGGTCTCTGGCATTGAGGGAAGATGGAGACTTACAAAATCAGCCTCGGAAAAAGCTTCATCCCAGTTCTTAACCATCTTAATGCCATCGGGAGCCTGTTCCTGACTTACAAAAGGGTCATATGCCATTATCTTCATATCCAAACCGTGTGCTGCTTTTTTAGCTACAAGCCTTCCAATACGTCCAAGTCCAATAATTGACAGTTTTTTACCTTCAAGATCAAATCCGCGTATTCTATTTCTAATGGAAAAATCACCATTTCGTGTTGCTGAATCCATTAAAACAAGATTTCGGGCTAGTGAAATGATGAAGCCAATAGCCATTTCCGCAACAGTATTTGCATTTGCTTCTGGGGTATAAGTGACACGTATACCAAGTTCTTTGGCTCGTTTGACGTCAATATTATCATATCCTACACCATGGCGGCTGATAACTTTTAATTTCTTTCCTGCTTCAAGAACTTCTGCTGTAAATGATGCTGTACGGGCAAGGATAGCATCACAATCAGCGACTTCTTTTTTCATTGTTTCGATGTCATGTGCAGAACCCACAATCACTTCATGTCCATGCTGGCGAAGCAGTTCTTTTCCTTCCTCAACTATATCTTGCGGTATTAAAATCTTACCCATTCTCATTTCCCCTTATATTTATTAGTAATCTGTTTCATTGCACCTAAAAGCATACCTGCATCATGATTGCTCATAATCAATTTAAGGCCTTCGGGAATAAGTATTTCAGCCAATTTGTCAGGCCCATGAAATCCGAATACTTTACCAGAAGTTTTTGCAACTCGTGCTACTTTCTTAATGGCTGCGACATTTTTTTCATTAAAAACATCTCCAGGAATACCTAGTGAATTCGCCAGGTCATTAGGCCCTACCAATAATGCGTCAATCCCCTCAACTGAGGCAATTTCTTCAATGTTATCAATGGCTGTGGCTGTTTCTATCTGTGCTATTGTAAGTGTCTTTCTATTAGCTTCCGGCATGAACTCCAATGCTTTTGCTCCAACAAAACCAGTATGATCTCCAATTCCTCCAAAACCTCTTCCCCCAACAGGCATATATTTACCCCAAAAAGCCAACTTTTTTGCCTGCTCAGGTGTTTCAATCATAGGCACCATAACTCCCGTTACTCCAGCATCGAGAGCGCCAGAAACATAAGACTTGCTGAGTTCAGAAACTCTTACAAAACATTCAACTCCAGCAAGTTTTGCAACTCGAGCTATACCGGCAAGTGTTTCAAAACTATAGGTGCTATGCTCCATATCAGGCATAATAAAATCCATTCCAGCATGCTTTGCTGTAAGGGCAATAGCAGAGTTCTTACTCAATCTCAGCATTGTTCCTACTAATGTTTCTCCCTTTTTTAATTGTTCTACCGTCATGTCTTCCTCCAATTTACTTCTATTTTGTTTTACACATTTACCAATAAAAAAGAACTGTAGAACTTTTTTATTCAATTCATATATTTTCATTTATGCAGTTTACAGAGGGAAAAACAGTGATCATCCCTAGATTTGCATAAGCATATTAAACCATACGTTCTAATAATTTCTTGAAGTAATCTTATTTCCTTTTTACATCTTGTAGATTATCAATCTTCATAAGCAATACACAACTTGTTTTTATGGTATACAAATATATAATATTTGTATACCTAATGATTGTATGATTATTTATTGTAGATGTCAAGAAGTATTTAGGCGTATAGATTTACTTAAAAAATTTATGATGATTCTGTTGATGCAGCATTAAGTTGGTTAATTCAAAAAAATTTGTAATATATAAAGCTTACTTATGCTGCCTTTTAGTGAGAACAAAGATATCGCAAATAGGGAGTAAATTTCTTTATCTATTGTATAAATTCCTTGTATAAATGAATGTAGTTTTCAATACATTATTTAAAAACAATAAAACTATTTGACCAAATGAAACATTATCGAATATTATAAGAAGTAATAATGAGGTATGCATTGTATGAGTAGTAAAAAAGAAATCCTAGAAGAGCTTCGTCAGAAAATACTAACAGAGTATTATCCTCAGGGGCATTCGCTCATTGAAAGAGATCTCTGTGAAAATTATGGAATCAGCAGAACACCAATGCGAGAGGTTTTATGGAGTCTTGTTGTTGATGGATTAGTAACACAAAAACCAGCCTATGGATTTTTTGTAAGAAAGCTTGATGGGGAACAAATCTTTGAGATATATCAGGCACGCGAAGCTGTAGAAGGCATGGCTGCAAGAATTGCAGGAAAACAAATAAATATACAACAGACAGAAAAGTTTAAAGCCTTGCGCGAAGAACTACTAAATGTCAATGTTGAAGCTGATTCTACAGAAGAAGCAGTTAATTTAGGAAGGCGCATGCATAAACTTATCATTGATACAGCTAATAACAGTTTAATAAGTGAAATATATATAAAACTTGGTTATTTAGCTGCACTCACTTCTAATATGGCAAAAACCAGCCCTTTAACTGAAGCCGAATCAAAAAAGCACCACATTAAGATTATTCAGGCGATTATTGATCAGGATCCCGATCTAAGTGAAAAATACATGCGTGAACATCTGAGGGCTACATGTAAGAATCTCATTAAACTTCTTTATCCAAAAATTTACATGGGCATAAACTTTTAACAAGCTTTAAAAAATAATCTGAACTTAAATATCAGTTGAAAAATACCCATATGATTCATTATGAGAGTGGTTTTATTAACTGTAAATTTGAATCAATATTATTTATATCTTTTGAACATATAGTATATAATAAACGGACATCTGAAAGTTTTTTAAGCTTAACCTACAAATTTTTATTTATAACACCGAGAGGACAATAAAAAATCATCCTCACGGCAAGGAAAACTAAGCGCAATAAAAAAATGAAAAGCATCATTTTTCTAACTATAAATAACTTTACATGTTCTTTATTCTGGAAAGATCTCCGTCTCTAGCAGCTTCAAGGATTGGTCGCATAAACTCTTCAATAAGTTTAGGCTCTAATGGAATCGGCATATTCTGGAGTTTCATTTTAAGTTGCGGATTCTTTGCAGCGTTAAGAGCTTTTTCAATATGTGCTTGTGTAAATCCTTTGACTTCACTTAACTTAATAGGGAAGTCAATTTTTTTCGATAGAGACAGCATTGCTTCTGCAACTGCTATACCTAAATCCCTACCACTTAAAGAATCCAGATCAGCATCAGTTAAACCGGCATCTTTGTAAATTTCTCCTACCATTTTCAAAGGTTTTTCAACCGCTGGTGCAAAGAATACAGTGTAATACGGATTCATCATAGCACATGCCCGTCCATGGGAAAGTATATCTACCAGTGAGAAACTAGTTAAATGACCGCCGTTAGTACCTCCCAGCATAATAGAGTAGGCGCCGAGGTCAGTTGCTATGCATAGTGCATCCCTTGCTTTCTCATCATGAGGATCCTGAATCACTTTTTCAAGATTTTCCACAACTAAAGTTATTCCTGTTTTTGCCACTTCTTCTATAAGCTTGTATTTTGACGCATTCACTGATCCGTATAGTACTTCAAGGTTATGGGCTATTCCGTCTAAAGCTCCATCCATTGTTAACCCTTTTGGAGCATTGTATGTCAAGGAAAAATCAAACACTGGTAGAGAAGGAACAATAGCCTCATCCACAACAAGTTTCTTTTGACCCGTTTTCACATTTGTTATGTTAGAATACTTTGTTAGGTGAGCCCCTGAACTAGCTACTGTTTGAATAGCTATATGAGGACTTAGTTCAACTTCTTTTTCATTTTTTATCTTTGTAACATTTCCAGTTCCAAAGTAATCCTCAATTTCTCCGCCTAAAGTTCTGAGAACTTCGGCTGATTTGAGAGCGTCAATTGTACTCCCTCCGCCAAAACTAATGATTACATCAGCAGCGCTTTTTTTTAATGCGTCAGTAATACGGTACAAATCTTCTAGCGGAGCGTTAGGTTTCGGTCCAGATTCCTCACCTGTAAGGACAACGCCTGCTTCTTTGAGTTCCTGCTTAATAATTTGAATATACTTATCACTTCCAGGAAAAGTATCAAATAAAAAGAATGCTTTCTTCCCAACATTGCCTGCCAAAGATCCTACCTGTTTAAGGGCGCCTTTCCCATATGTATAGCGGTTTCCTTTAAAACTATGAAGCAATTCTTGTGCTTTCTCAATATTATTCATAAATACCTCCATATGAATTTTTTTCAGAAGAGTAAAATTTAGTTTAATCAGCTGAAATAAATTTTGAAATAGTAAAAAATTTGAGGATATACTTTTAGTAAAGTGTATCCTCAGATAACAAAACCCTATTTTTTCCCCGGGGACGACCTGAGCTTGATCATTTCAGCTCTCCATCGTCTTAATTGCTCGACCGTTACTTTTCCATCAGCAATACGCTTACATCCATCAAGAATAGGCCTTTCCGCTTGTTGTGTAAGTATGCAGGCATCAGCAAGCTCATGAGAAATTTCGTGTGGAATCAATACAACTCCATGCTTATCAGCATGGATTAAGTCACCTGGATGAACCGTCAATCCACCAAAATGTACGGGAACTCCAACCTGTTCTACATGTATATATCCATGGGATACTAGCACACAGGATGCGAAATACGAAAAACCGATACTATGTACTTCGTCAAGATCACGTACCCCTCCATTTGTGATAACTGAGGAGCATCCAAGACTTTTATGGGTATTCGCTTGAACTTCCCCCCAGAAAGATCCGACAGGTGTTTCATCAAGATCTTGAATAACCGAAATTGTTGGATTAGGACTGTCAATAATGTGCTGATAATAATCAAATAATTGCTTTTTTTGCTGAGAGTTCGGAGGGTATTCAGCAGAAATTTTTGCAGTGCCGGCGTACCCGACAACCGGTTTATTATCCGGAAATAATGATTTTATTTTAGGGCTCATAAATCCTTCTGTTCTGCTGCGTAAATTAAATCTTTCAATAGCATTACATACCGTAGGGGTATCAAATTCTTTTAACTCTTCAATTTGAGCTTTTGTTAAAATATCAATCATAATACACCAGTTTCTTTAAGTACCTTTTTTAACTGTACTTTTTCCTCATCTGACATGGTTCCGATGGGACCGTAACTTGGTCCAGCCTCAATACCTAGTAGTTCAAGGCTCTCTTTCAGAACAGTTGGGAAAGAACCAAGACTAAAAGCCATTCGGATTGGAGCAACTTTAAATTGTGCTTCTAAGGATCCCTTAATATCTCCTGAAACGTATTTATCATAAATATCAGAAACGACACGAGGAGCAATATTGGCACAAGCAGCAATAGAACCAGTCCCTCCATAACAGAGTGCAGCATGGATCAATGTGTCTCTTCCTGCAAGTACACAGAAATTTTTATTCTTTGTTTTTCTTATATATTCTGACGTAAGGGTAAGATCCCCGGATGAGTCCTTAACACCAACAATATTTTCTATATCTGCTAAACGAGCAACAGTATCCGAAGTGAGGGTCACACCAGTTTTGGGTACATTATTATACAGTAAAATAGGTATATCTGTTTCTTTTGCTATGTTTTTGTAATGTTCTTGCAGTTCCTGCTGAGAAGGGCTGATAAACATAGGGGTTAGAATTGATACGGCATCTACTTTGCATTCTTGAGCAATCTGAGTTATTTTGATTGTTTCTTTAGTTGTAATACCATTTGTACCCGCATAAATAGGGACTCTTCCTTTTGCTTGATCTAAAGATATTTCCATGATTTCCTTTTTTTCTTCATAAGAAAGTCCGTAAAATTCTCCTGAAGTACCCACTACAAACAGTCCATGTACACCTCCTTCAATAAGAAAATCTATCAATTTCCTTAATGCTTTTTCATTTACTTTGTAGTCCTTTGTTAGGGGGGTTACCATTGCAGGAATAATGCCTCTTGGTTTAAATTCCATAATTGACTCCTTCTTAAAAATTTCTATATATTGTTCAAAAATAAATAAACTGTTTTAGCTAAAAATTAATCATCACATATTGAAAACCGTTCTTAAGAAACTCACCAATACCCTCAAAAATGGGAATTTCATTAACATTCGCGCTTTTTTTCTTCCCCTTAAATAAGTTCTAAGAATACAGCATGTTTATTATATGCTGATAAGTCAGCTGTAAGTGTTTACGCATACTTTGTTCACTCTTTTCTGCATCTTCCGACAAAATTGCTTCCATTATTTCTAGATGATATTTTTTTGAGTCCTTTTCAGTTAAAATACTCTTACTCGAAATATTTGATGTCAAAGCTGCTAGATAACTCAACTTTTTGTAAATACCACTTAACAATGAATTATTTGCTGCTTTAATGATCTCTTTATGAAGAATTCTTCCAATACTGACTCCTCTCTTTTTATCATCTTCAATCGATAATAAAAGTAATTCTTTATATAGCTGTTTTATATTTCTAATATGCTCGCTATTGGTATTCATACTTGCAATTCGAGCCGCCATACCTTCTACAGCTTCACGCGTTTGAAAAATCTCAAAAATGTAACTACTGTCAAGTTTCTTAACTAAAAACCCCCTTGAAGGCTGCTGCTCTACGATTCCATCTACTACAAGGCTCCAAAGAATTTCTCGAATAGGAGACCTGCTGATATTATATATTTCACATAATTCCCGTTCTATGAGAGATTGCCCCTGATGATACTCCTCATCTAATATTTTTTTTCTTATATCTTGAAGAATTTCGGTTTTATTCATTTAAAAGAAGTATTACCCTTAAAAAAAGAAAATTTTTACTAGACAAATTGTATACCAAGAGTATACAATTTGTCAAATTCTTTTTTTACAGGAGGTTTCATGTGAATGGTGTATTAAAAATATTACAAAATATTCCAATACCGCGAATGTATAAAGTTCGCTATCATATTGAATCATCGAAACTCGAAAACATTTCTCTTACTCTTAAATCTGAACTATGGTCTTCAAATGTATTGAACAGGCTGAAAATGGGACAAAAAATTGCTGTTACCGTAGGAAGCAGAGGAATATCCAATCAGACTTTTGTAGTTAAAACACTTGTTGATGAGATAAAGAAAACAGGTGCAGATCCATTTATTATACCAGCCATGGGAAGCCATGCTGGAGCAAATGCAGAAAGCCAGAAGTTTATGCTGGAAGGCTTGGGGTTTACTGAAGAATATATGGGGGTTCCCATACGGTCTTCCATGGAAGTTGTTCAAGTAGGTACCACTAAATCCGGAATGCCGGTGTTTATTGATAAAATGGCGTATGAGGCTGACGGGGTTGTGCTGGTTAACAGAATTAAAGCACATACGGCTTTTCACGGTGAGGTAGAAAGCGGTTTAGTGAAAATGGCTGTAATTGGTCTAGGTAAGCAGAAAGGTGCTGAGATCTGTCATGAACTAGGATTTGCAACTATGTCAGAACGTATAGCTGAAATAGCACATATTTCATTAAAAGAAGCACCCGTACTGTTTGGAGTAGCTTTGCTGGAAAATGCTGAACATGAAACTAGTGAAATACATGTGATTGCCCAAGAGAAAATTGAAGAGAAAGAGCCTGTTTTATTAAAAAAAGCTAAGGACCTTATGGCGCGTGTACCATTTAAGGCTCTGGAGGTTCTTGTCTTAGATCAAATTGGTAAGGATATAAGTGGTTCGGGACTCGATCCGAATGTAGTTGGAAGATATCATACGGGTTACGGCAGCGGAGGCCCTAATGTGGTTCGTATGTGCGTGCTTGATATTACTGATGTCTCCCATGGTAACGGTAATGGTCTTGGTATAGTCGACTTTACAACTCAACGGGCTTACAATAAATTCAATTTGGCGGAAACGTATCCAAACTCTCTAACCTCAAATGTACCTGTTAGTGTTAAAATTCCAATGGTTTTACCGAATGATAAAACAGCAATTCAAGCTTCAATAAAAACGTGTCTGCTTTGGGATAAAACACAAGCTCGTTTAGTAAGGATTAAGGATACATTGTCGTTAAATGAATTTGAAATCTCTGAGAATTTGCTAAGGGAAGTGAAGAAAAATCCTCAATTGGAAATAATTGAAGGACCCTATGAGCTCCATTTCGATGAAAATGGGAATTTATTATAATCAACCGTCAACAAAATCAAAAAATGAACGTAAAGGTAGTTTTGCTCTTATTGATTTTCATGAAGATAATAAGTGCAATGAGTTAAATAAATTGAATTAGGCGCTCATAGTTGGTAGTTAAGAGTTTGTTATGGAAAAAACAAAGAGAGGATTTTTCAATAATATTAGATGAAGCCTGCAGAAAGGTTTTTGATATCTCCAAGATTTGATGTATGGTATTATGCAAAAAATAATAAGTGAATTCGAAAAAAATTTCCTTGACAGCGTGCTATGAGTGACCTATACTCTTATTAAATGGTATACCAAAAACGTACAAGTGTATACCATTGATAATAATTTTTTCAAAGGAGGACTTTTTATGAGAACCGGAAAAATTCTGCTTTTAGCTGCATTATTAATGCTTGCAGCAGGGCTTGCATTTGGTGAGGGTGCTCAAGAAACAAAAGAATGGCCATCAAGATCAATTGAAATAGTAGTCGGCTGGTCGGCTGGTGGTACGTCAGATACGACCTGTCGTGCACTTGCAGGTCCGATGAGCGACTATTTAGGTGAAGAAGTTACTGTAACCAATATGGGCGGAGCCAATGGTGGTATTGCTTATCAGACAGTTGCTGATTCAGATGCTAACGGATATCGCCTTTTTGGAGGTGCTCAGGTTCAGGCTACGTATCCTATAACAAAACAGGCTGAAATAGGCTGGGAAGCAATGTATCCATTCCCGGCAGGTATGGGAGCCACAACTATTTATGTGAGAACTGATTCAGGCTATGATACTATTGAAGATCTGGTAGATGCTATAAAATCTTCAAAGAAAACAGTCAACTATGGTCATACCAGTCGCGGCGGTAATGGTCATATCTTTGGTGAAGCATTCATTGAAGCTGCCGGAATTACGGATAAAGTAAAAGATATCCCCTACGACGGAGGAAGAGAAGCTGGAAACTATCTGATAGCTGGTGAAGTAGAATTCATTTCTGTTTCTCTTGGTGATGTATCTGACTGGGCTGAAGAAGGCACTCTTGAACCTCTACTGAACCTCTATAAGGAAGACTTTGAATGGAGAGGTGTTACTTTCCCGTCAGTTGCAAATTACTACCCAAATCTTGTTCCTTATACTTCAATCAACCCGTACTGGGGCTTTGCAGTTGATCGTGAAACACCAGAAGATGTTGTCATTAAACTTGCTGAAGCATTTGAATATGCTGTGAAGCAGGATTCATTTAAGGATGCTCTTGAAGCTCGAGGTATCATTGTTGCCCCACAGATGGGCGAGACTGCAGATGAGTCAGCTGCTATAGTTGGTGCTGGTAGAGGCTGGGCACAGTATAAATACGGTATTGTCGATACCAGTCCTGCAAAGTTTAATGTTCCAAAGCTAGCAAATTGGGAATTCCCTTACAACGAATCTTCAGAAAGTGTACAGTCTTGGCCAGAAGAGGTTGAAGAAATTTTTGAAGGAATGAAATAAATTATCTGTAAACTTATGATCTTTAGGTGGGTGATAAAGATTTATCACCCACCTTTGATATGATATTGTAGAATAAGCAACGAATTAAAATACATAATTAAAGTAGTGGAATAATATGAATAAAGATAATACTGATAATAATTTGTCTGCTCTGGAAAATGAGTATACAGATGAAGAAAAAAAAGAAATCCGAAGTAAGAACTGGCCTGTCGGTGATATTATGATATCCTTGCTGTTTATTGCTTATGCTTTGTTTATGTTTATTGGAGCTCTCAATTTTACAACAAGAGCAGGTATGGGGAGAATTACATCCCCGAAGTTTACCCCTATACTTCTTTCAATTTTAGTTTTTATCTTATGTATGGTTTTGATTATTCTTACATTAAAGAGGTTCAAGGGATTTTCTATTTTGGGGTGGTTTAGGGATGTATTTACTGATAAACGTATGCAGAGGTCCTTTACTCTAGCAGGATTTATGACTGCTTACATTATATTTATTGGTATAATAAACTTTATTTTAATTAACTTAGTGTACTTCTTGGTAATATATTCATATTTAAAAATCGGCAATTGGGTGAAAATAATTCTTTATAGTGTTGCTTGTACACTGATTGTTGCAGTAATAGTTCCGTATGTCTTTAATATGCCTGCCCCATAGCATTTATTATACGAAATCTGTTTATTGTTTTATTTTTCAGACTTGAGTGTTGCCGAATCAAAAAAAGAAATAATCGAATTTTTAACTGAAGAGACAGGAGGTAAAAATATATGAACTGGCAAGTCTTGACCCAGGAATGGTATCTGCTGCCTCAAATGGCATGGGAAGTTCTTACAAATATTCAGACACTTCTCGGCCTGTTAGGTGGTGGTATTCTTGGGATGATTGGAGGGATGCTCCCCGGTATCTCTGCAGTAATGGCAATGACGCTTATGCTTGGTTTTGTATTTCAGATACCAGTAGATGCTGGAATGGGTTTACTTGTAGGAATATATACAGGGGCCATATATGGAGGCAGTATTACCGCTATTCTACTAAATATGCCGGGAACTCCTGCTGCAGCGGCGACTGTTCTAGATGGACATGCAATGGCAAGAAAAGGCAAATCACGTGAAGCCGTCGGTATTGCTACTTGGTCCAGTTTCTTTGGTGAAATTGGAGGAGAATTAGGAACCTTTATTTTACTACCATTTATTGCCACGGCGGCTTTGATGCTGGGCGACTGGGAAATTTTTCTAGTTGCGTTAATTGGGTTGACGCTGGCAGGAGCTCTGGGGGCTAAGAATCCCATAAAAGGTTGGATTGCAGCTTTTGTAGGGTGGCTTGTGGCTATTATTGGAACTGATCCTATTTGGGGTACTTTCAGATATGGTTATTCGCCAAACCTCATGCGTGGGATTGAGTTTATACCAGTGCTCATCGGTTTGTTTGGAGTTGCAGAAGTACTCTGGGTCCTTCGGGAAAGAATACCTTATAAACTGGAAGGTACAAAAGGCCGGATGATTGCAAAAATCAGTGCTTTCAAAGGTAAGAGTATGACAGTGCTTCGTTCAATTGGTATAGGTTTGGGTGTGGGAATTGTACCAGGAGTAGGAGAATCAGTTGCACCCTGGCTTGCTTATGATGTCGCTGAGAGAAGATCAAAACACAGGGAGAAATTTGGAAAAGGTTATACAGAAGGACTAATTGCTCCTGAAGTAGCAAATAATGCTACGTCTGGAGGAGCTTTGATACCTATGCTGGTATTGGGACTTCCTGGAAGTGGTCCGACTGCAGTTATGATGGCTGCCCTGTTCATGTATGGTATTAGGCCAGGTCCTATGCTTATAATTGAATTTCCGGGGTTTATTGCTAAATTTATCTTCCTCTTCTGGGTTTCTGCGGTGATTTTTCGACTCATATCTTTCCTTTTATCAAAGTATTTCATTAAGATACTGTCAGTTCGGAGGGATGTTATACTCCCTGTAGCGATTGGGCTTGGTGTAATTGGAGCATGGGGTGTAGGTTTTAATATTTTTGATGTATCAGTGATGTTTATCTTTGGACTTCTCGGTTATATCATGCGTCTAAGAGAATTCCCTATGGCGCCGATGGTTCTTGGGGTCATGGTAGGTGGAACTGCAGATCAGTTCTTAAGAAGAGCTCTAATGACCTACAGTGATAATATTGGAGCTATGTTTGCGCGTCCAATAGGACTTTTTTTGTTACTGGCTTTCATAATTATTGTATACATGCAAGTAAGAAGTCAGATAAAAGAGCGAAATAAGGCAAAGTTGAAAACTTAATTTCAATTGAATTAAACAGCTGAAATATACATACAACACAAGTTTAATATGATTATAGTAAATTGCCGAAGAACCATATTCTGTAAAAACATGATATACAGAGTTCGGTTTTCTTGGCAATTTATTTTTTTCTTCTGTTTTTTTGGAATCGCTTCAACATAATTAATATTTCCTTATAAGGTAAATTTATGTCTGGACTAGTAATACCTGTTTTTTACGCCATGCTGAAACTTATTACCTATTTCGTGGTAGGTTTTTCCCTGCGGCGTTTTAATTTATTCTCATCTGAATTTTTCAGGAATACAGGGCGATTTGTTGTAAGAATAGCCTTGCCATTTTACTATTTTGTACGGCTTTCAGCAGTAAATATTGATGAGATTTTATCGGCTTTATTTTTTCCTGCAGCGGCCATAATTCTATTGTTACTAACTTTGGGTATTTCTGCTGCAGTCATGTCTGTGACAGGTTTTCAAGGTAGAACAAAAAGGGTTGGCATTGGATTGGCGACTTTTGGAAATTCTAGCTTGCTTCCCCTTTTTTTTATTGAAGTTTTTCCACTCTCTGTCCCATTAATTGAAACTACATTTGGTATCAATACACCTCTCCTTTATCTTGGAGCATTTACAATTGTACAGAGTCCAATGCTATGGGCTTTGGGAAATTATCTTGTAGCTGGATCTATTGGCAAACCAAAGCTGAAAGAGTTTATCAGTCCTCCCATATTTGGTGTTCTGGCAGGATTGATATCAGCATCAATGAATATACTTCCGTATTTACAGGATCATTCTCTGCCGTTTTACTATATATATAGCTCTCTAGAAAATATTGGTCTCACCATTTTTCCCCTTATGATTATATGTTTGGGAGCTGCGATCGCAGATACAGATAGACACAAAGAAATTTCAAAAAAAAATTTGTATTCTCTAGCATTTTCTGTTGCTTTAGTAAGATTACTTATCATTCCAGCTCTGTTTATAGCTCTCTATTTCTTTTTTATCGTGCCGTTGAATTTTTCTCCGGCCTATACCTGGATCCTTTTTCTGCAAATGCACATACCACCAGGAACATCATTATCAATTATGGCTATTCAGAAAGGAATAAATGAGGCGCAGACTTCATTTACAATTATGGTTACTTATGTGATGTATCTTTTTCTGCTTCCGATATATATGTTAATTCTTCTGTCTCTTCCAGGGGTTCTTTAGAGAATGTACATGCTGAACCTTCCTGTTATTACTGAATGCAAAACATGCAGAAATGGTTTCAGTGAATTAAATAAAAAATATCATTTGGGAATCAGCTAAGATAAAAAAGATTTCAAAAAAAAGGAAACAGCCATGATCATTAAATAATTCTGATTAATTGATTTCATTAAAATTGAATTATTAACACTCATGAATAGGCAACAGAAAGAAATAAATCTAACAAGAAAACTAATGAGGAGATGGAAGATGAATAAACAGAAAGAAGCAAAAAAATATATTCAAGAATTGATAGGAAGAGCCAAGGTCGCCCAGAAACAGTTAGCACGAGCAAGTCAGGAAGAGGTTGATGATATTGTTCGTCGAATCGGCTGGGCAGCGGTGCACCCGAAGTTTGCGGAAAAATTGGGAACGATGCTGGTGGAAGAAAGCAGAATGGGCTATGTTCCAGATAAAATAGCAAAGATACATACGAAAGTGCGCGGTGCTGTACGAGATATGAAAGGGAAAAAGAGCGTCGGCGTAGTAGAGGATAATAAAGAAAAAGGTTTGATAAAAATTGCTAAGCCGATGGGAGTCATTGGGGCATTGAGTCCGGTTACAAATGGAGAAGCAACACCGATAATGAAAGCTATGTTTGCGCTGAAGACACGGAATGCAATAGTAATAGCTCCTCATCCACGAGCCGTACAGACAAATAATATGGTAGTAAATGAGATACGGTGTGTGTTAAAAGTGAACAACTGGCCTGAGGATTTGGTAATCGGTGTAGATCCAGTTTCGGTAGAAATCAGCGGAGAACTGCTGAGGCAGAGTGATCTTAACCTTGCTACAGGAGGTCCTGGGATGGTGAAAGCGGCATATTCAAGCGGAACCCCGAGCCAGGGAGTCGGAGCAGGGAATGCAGTATCTGTAATAGATGAAACCGCAGATCTTTCAGATGCTGCTGATAAGGTCAAACGATCGAAAACATTTGATCATGCAACAAGCTGTTCGACAGAAAATTCATTGGTAATTCAGGAAACAGTATATAAGAAATTCATAGAAGAACTTGAAAAAGCGGGGGGCTATTTAGTTAACAAAGGTGAAAAGCAGAAGCTGCAGGAGACCATGTGGAGTAAAGAGACAGGGGCATTGAATCGAGCTATAGTAGCCCAGCCTGCGGGGAGAATTGCTGAGCTTGCAGGAATAGACTTGCCGAAAGGAAAAAGTTTTCTCATGGTAGAAGAATACGGAATTGGAACTGACCATCCATTTTCGGGTGAAAAGCTTTCTGTAACAACAGCATTATATAAGTGGAAGACCTTTTCAGAAGCAATTGATTTAGTGAATGATATAACGACTTTTTCTGGAGCCGGCCATTCTTGCGGAATACACAGCAAAAATGAAGAAAGAATTCGTAAGTTGGGACTGCATGTAAAAGTATCTCGAGTGATGATTCGTCAGCCCCAGTGTCTGGCAAACAGTGGAGCATGGACAAATGGGATGCCTATGTCGCTTACGTTGGGTTGCGGATCGTGGGGAGGGAATAGCACGAGCTCAAACGTAACTTGGGAACATTTATTGAACTATACGTGGCTTTCCTACCCAATACCAACATATAAACCAACAGATGAAGAGCTGTTTGGGGAATTAGCTGCAGGGAGCTGTTGAGAGCTAAACAGGTAAGGTGAAAAGAACCTGAAGAGGAGTCGTAGTAAATTCAGGAAAGAGGTGATGTATGCGATTTCCATGAATAACCAATGGAGAAAGCCTTACGTTTGATCGGCGTGTACAAGGGAAATTTACAACAAATAATTACTGGTCAGCATTTTTGAACATTTGCTTTCAACCCCAGGTTAACAGCAATGATGCAGGAAGCTGTACTTAGGTTTATAGATGAGTGACTTCCTGGGGTTTTTTTATGACTGTAGGGAAGTCTGCTGAAATTACCCATGAACATACGGTCGTTGAAGGAAGTATCATAAAATTACGGGTATTTAAATGACTGCCTATGATGATGAATGGATCATAGCATGAGGTAAGGAACTGCGTACAATCGTAGAAGAACGGTGGATGAAATTAATGGTTCAGAAACCTATACATTAGAAACTATAAAACAATGTACAAAAAGAGAAAAACTCATGCTATCTGTAGAAGCTTATTGAGAAGAGGATGAACCATGATAAGTGAAGAGACACAGAAGCAATACAGAGAATTACGGGATAAAATGCAGAAGGGTGGCGGTGAAGAGCGAATAAAAGTACAGCATGAAAAAGGGAAAATGACAGCGCGAGAGCGAATAGAAGAATTGATGGATAAAGATTCATTTATTGAACATCAAAGCTATATAACCGGCCGGACAGAACATTTTGGCATGGGCGAGAAACACTTTCTAGGGGATGGAGTGGTTACAGGAAGCGGAAAAGTTGGAGGGAAGCAGGTGTTCTGCAGTTCTCAGGACTTTACTGTTTTAGGTGGTTCCCTAGGTGAAAAACACGCAGAAAGAATAGCTGAGTCTCAGGAATTAGCCCTGAAAACAGGAAGCCCGTTCATACAAATAAATGATTCCGGTGGGGCGCGGATTCAGGAAGGTATATTGTTTCTTAATGGATATGGACGGATTTTCAAAAACAATACCTTGGCCAGCGGAGTTATCCCGCAAATATCAGTGATTTTAGGTCCGTGTGCACGCGGCGCGGTATATTCTCCAGCGATTACAGATTTTATCTGCATGGTGGAGGATGTCTCTTTTATGTTCATAACCGGACCTGAAGTCATCAAAGCAGTAACAGGTGAAGAAATTTCCCAGAGTGAATTAGGAGGGGCAGCTGCGCATTGCCAAAAAAGCGGTGTAGCCCATTTTCGATTTACCAGTGAGCAGGAATGCATGGAATTTCTCCGCCGGTTTATAAGTTATCTACCAAGAAATAATTCATATAATGAGCCCAAGAAAAGAACAGAAAAATAGAAAGGAATAAGGTAGTAAGAGCCTGAAAAAACAGATCAGGAGGTATATACTACCAATATGGGTAAGAAAAGAAACAACTATGATAAAGCCTTTAAGGCTCGGGTA
>JAIPFU010000016.1 GCA_021736505.1 Spirochaetia bacterium
TATTGCTCTTCTGGAGTACTTGGAAATTGATGCCGATCACGATGATGACAGAAATACCAGCAATGCGAAAAGTATACAATTACAAACACGAGAATTAGTCATCCATGCGGTAAAGGATTTACTTTCAATTTCCCAATCCAGCAGTTCCTCCATGAATCCCTTCTTACTGGTCCGCCAATGGGTTAAACCAGTTGATGGTAATGTGAGGATCTCCTTTTTTATGCCCCACGAGAATGAAACTGGGTATTGGTGGCAGGGGGAAAACGCTCGTTTGGCATCACTCTCATATGGTTTGCGCCGATCTAAGTCATTGTTTAATGAAGATCAGGATCAAATTAATTCGATTATTGATGAATTTTCTGATGCCCAGCTTCACTGGATTCTCGGAATGAATCCATTTGATATGTGCATGCTTCAGGGGCATGGGAAAAACAACCCGCGATATGAAGATCACTATCCGAATGCTCCCGGGGGAATCTGCAATGGAATAACTGCCGGTTTTGAAAATGAAGAAGATATTGATTTCCTTCCTGAAATTGTTGAAGGCAGTGGCGATCATCGATGGAGATGGAGCGAACAATGGATACCCCATGCAGCTTGGTTTTTATTAGCCGTATCAGCGGATGCCGAAAATTGGAAGTCATAAAAAATGAATAATGTAATACTTGCACCCCAACCGAAAATCTATAATTCTCAAAAAGGTATTCTACATATTGGTGAAGAGACAAAAAATCAGATCTTAGGGTATCTAATAGGGAATAAAATTCCGGAAATATTTTCTCATGCATATATATATCCGAAAGAAGAGAAGCATGGAGCTGAATGGTACCGTTTGGAGATAACAGAATCTAAAATACATATTATTATCATTACTGAAAAAGGTATCTTTTATGGCATGCAGACTTTGAAACAGATTATCCGCCAGTTTGGCGGTTCTGGAATTCCATGTGCCGTTATCGAAGACTGGCCGGATTTCTCGACAAGAGGAGTTTTATATGATATAAGTCGAGACCGTGTTCCGACCATGGACTGTCTGAAAAATCTTGTAAACTGGTGGTCTGAGTGGAAATACAACCAGTTGCAGCTCTATATGGAGCACACCTTTGCCTATTCCCAGCATGAAAATGTCTGGAAGCATGCTTCTCCCATTACTGCTGATGAAATAAGGGAACTTTCTTCATACTGCAGAGATCGCGGGATAGATTTGGTTCCCAATCAGAATTCTTTCGGCCATATGGAACGCTGGCTGAAACATGATGAATATGCATATTTAGCAGAATCGCCGGAAGGCTTTTATGATCCATGGGGAATATTCCGTATGCATTCCTCTACGCTTGCGCCGGTGGTCAGAGAGGCCATACCTTTTTTGAGTGGACTGTACGATGAGCTCCTGCCGAATTTTGAGTCCGAGTTTATCAATATTGGGGGTGATGAACCCTGGGAACTTGGGAAGGGACGCAGTAAAGCAGCATGTGATGATCAGGGTTTGGAGCGGGTGTACATGGATTTTCTCCTGGAAATCTATGAGCTGGTAAAATTAAAGGGAAAGAAAGTACAAATATATGGAGATATTATCATGAAGTATCCCCATTTGGTAAATAAACTGCCTAATGATTTGATTCTTGTAAATTGGGGATATGAGGCAGATCATCCGTTTGATAAAGAGTGCCGGGAAATCTCAGCTGCGGGTATTCCATTTTATGTATGCACAGGTAATTCAGCTTGGAATTCTTTAGGCGGACGCTGGAATAATGCCAGAGAAAATATCATTAATGGTGCTTCACAGGGTTTGAAATATGGTGCAGAAGGGTTTTTTGTCAGTGAATGGGGTGACAACGGTCACTGGCAGCAGATAACTGCAGGAATACCGGGGTTTATTCTTGGGGGCTGCGCTGCATGGAACATAAAAGCCGCAGAAACCTTTGATGCTGAAAAAGTACTGGCTGTTCATGTTTTCAATGGAGATGTAGGTAGTGCGCAGGCTGAAATGAAACTGCAGCATGTATGGGAACAATCGGGTATTCGTCTTCATAATATGTCGCTGCCGGCAGCACTGCTCTTAGACCCTTCTTATCCCTATTACCGCAGTGAGTTTGAAAAGTTTCGAGCTTATGATTTTCCAAATGAAACTGCACTCATAGATCAGGCTCTTGATTTACTAACAAATTCTGAAGAGATCGATGATAATAATTTTTCTCAAGAATTGCGTTTTACAGCATTATTATTGAGACATGGCTGTATTCTAGGGAAAAAACAGCTTTTAACAGAGCATATTAAAATAGAAGAAATCCCAACTGAAGGTATTAATAAATTGCTGACTGATTTAGAGCCCCTCATTGAAGAATATTGCCGCTTATGGTTAAAGCATTCCCGCCCTGGCGGGCTCAAAGACAGTGTTTCCCGGCTTGAAAAACTGAAACAAAAATATAAAACCATTTTGGCTGTTAATAAAAAAGAGATTAATCATGAAATTTATTAACAAATCGAGGGAGACGTATAGTAAAAGTAGTAAATTCTCCAGGTATGCTGTGAGCTGTAATTATTCCATTATATGATTCAACTATATGCTGACAGATGGAAAGCCCTAAGCCGGTATTTGTCTTTGTAAGTTTTGTACTGTAGAAGGGAGTAAATATCTGATCAAGAATATCATCTGGTATCCCATTGCCGTTATCTGTAAATGTTATTTCTGCATATTCATCATGTACATTCATATGATGAATTCTCGTGGTAATTTCTATTTTACCATGGAAAAGAACTGCCTCAATTGCATTACTTATCAAATTAATAAATAGCTGTTTTAGCTTATTATCATGTCCCTCCACTATAAGACTTGAAGTCTTAAAATTGCGAACTACTTCAATCTTTTTATATTTTAGTTTATGACTCATTAAAAGTAATACTTCATCCAGCAGCGTATGTAAGTCTAACTTATGCATTGGACGAACACCAACCCGGGAAAATGAAAGCAGACTACTGATGATTTCAACTATCCTAGAAAGTTCTGATTGTATATGATGAATATACTCAAGACTTTCAGAATTAAGATCTTCCATTTGAATAAGATCTAAGTAATTCTGTATAATCCCTAGGGGATTATTCACTTCATGAGCAACGCCTGCTGCTAGTTCAGCAGTAGAAACAAATTTTTCTGCCTGCTGCAGATATTCCCTTGTTTCAAAATCAGAAGATATGTCATCTATGAAAAGCAGCACACCTTGGTTTGTATCATACTCTTCACCCAATGGGGATAATCGTATTTTTAGAAGTTTGCTTTTTTCAAAATTCAGTTTTTGCCAAAGCCTCTTTTTTCTTTGAATTATGGCTTCCTGTATTTCCTGAATTTTTTCAAGTGGTAATGTATCGAGTATATCAAAAATTTTCTTCCCTTTTATTTTTTCAGATTCCTGGGAAAGAATACTGCTTGCAGATCGGTTTATATCCTGGATTTCATTAATCGGAGAAATAACCATAAGTCCCTGAGGAATGTCATTTATTATTCGTTTATCATAGCGGGACATGAGCAGCATTTCATGATTTCCTGTTTTTTCTTTCTCATCGCTGTCAATAGCAAAACTAAAAGCTAGATTAACTAAACGGGAGTGATCAACACGATTTATTTCTTCTGTTCCTCTACGGTGCCCATTGTGAAGGATTGTAGCGCGATCAGCAATCTTGAACAGTTCGTCAATATTAGATGTAACATAGATGATACCTTTGTTATTTCTTCGGCACAGTCGAAGGAGACGATAAATATGTTCCTGAATTTCTGGTGTGGTTTTCTGAGCTATTTCATCTAAAATTATAATGCGGGAATTTTTAGCTAAAACTCGCATAATTGAAAGCAGCTGTCTTTTAGCAGATGGAAGATTATAAACTTTTTCCAAAGGATCTTCATTGAAACCATATTTTTCAAAAAGAGCTTTGCATTGTTCTAAAAGCATTCCTTTTTTATATTTAAAGAGGAAAAAAGGGAATCTCCCTAAATAAACATTATCCAAAACAGATGCATAGGGAAGAATTTTCTGATCCTGATAAACTATGGATATTCCTAGCTGTGATGCTTCAGAGGGGTTTAATGATGTTAACTCTCTTTCTCCTACTTTGATTATTCCCTTTTGCCCGGCTCTTGAGCCGCCAATAAGCTGTACTAAGGTGCTTTTACCAGATCCATGGTCACCTGTTATTGCATGAATTTCTCCCGGATAAAGATCGAAATCTATACCATCTAGTGCTTTTAATGAACCGTAGGAGTAGCGAATATTCTGAAGCTGCAGTATAGGTTTTTTGTTCATAAATCGATTTTCAGCTTTTTTATTTTATTGTAGAGTGTTCTGCGAGTTATTCCAAGAATTTCTGCTGCCTTGCTCCGGCTCCCATTACATTTTTCCAATGTTTCAAGTATTATTTCTCTATTGACACTGTTGCTTACTTCTTTTAAAGCAGGTGAATTGCTTTCGTTTGAATATTTACGGTACTGTTCAGGCAGTAATTCGGGTTCAAGAAAATCTTCTTCGCAAAAAATAACCATTCGCTCAATACTATTTTTAAGTTCCCGTACATTTCCAGGCCAGTCATGCTGTATAAAAATTGTTTCTGTTGCTCTGCTGAGGCCTTTAATGTTTTTTGAATATTTATTGTTAAAACTCTCAAGAAAGAAACGGGAAAGTGGTAGAATATCTTCTTTTCTTTCTCGTAAAGAGGGTAATTCAATATGAATGACTGAAAGTCGGTAAAAAAGATCTTCTCTGAATTTCCCCTTTTTAATTTGTTTTTGAAGCTGTTTATTTGTAGCAGCAATTACTCTTGCTTCCATTTTTTGGGTAGTGTGTGATCCTAAACGTTGAAATTCATTTTCCTGAAGAACTCTTAAAAGCTTAGCCTGGGTCTGGGTACTCATTTCTCCTATCTCATCGAGAAAAATACTTCCTCCTTTTGCAATTTCAAATTTTCCTGGACGTGATTGAACTGCACTAGTAAAAGCCCCCTTATTTACCCCGAATAGTTCACTTTCAAGAAGTGCTTCGGGGATAGCGGCACAATTGAATTTAATAAACGGCTTTTCTTGTCTTCGACTGCTTGTATGTATAATTTCAGCTGCAAGTTCTTTACCAGTTCCTGATTCTCCAGTAATAAGTACTGGTGCATCCGTTGGAGCAGCTTTTTTTAGCATGTTAATACGTTTCTGCATTAATTTGCTTGTTGAGATAAGTTTTTGAGCAGAGCGTGTTTTCTCTAAGTCATAATGGGAATTATGACAAAATTCAGCTGATAAAAGGTTAGAAATTTCCTTTATCAGTTCTGCAAAGCGTACAGGTTTTTTGAAAAAATTTGTTGCCCCATAGCGCATTGCCTTAACGACGTTATCCACACTTGCATATCCGCTAACCATAATAATAGGAATATTCTTGTGTATTTTACGAATTTCCTTGATTAATTCTGTCCCGCTCATTCCAGGCATTTTAAGATCTGTAATAATTAAACAGATATTTCTGCTGCGCAGTAGATCAATAGCTTTAACAGGGTCTAGCGTATAAACAGCGTTATAGCCTTGAGCTGTTAATAGTTTTTTTAAACTGACACACAGTTGTTGTTCGTCATCAACAATTAAAATTTGTTCTTCCATAGGAATAGATGATAAATCAGGTATCTCAATTTTACAAGGAAAAGGGATTTTCTTTAGAATTTTTGTTTCTTTATATATTATTTGTTCATTAAATTTGAAATGGGAAAGAAGCTTCTCATTTTTATGGGAATGAGAAACATTAATTTCCCAATAAATGAAAAGTTTTTACTCAATGAATTAAACAAGATGTAAGTAATTGTTTATAGTGATAAGATATATTAATAATCAATTTATTATTGTGAAAATGGCATATAACTTGCATTAAAGAAAGTAATACAAAAAAAAGGAGAGGTTTATGAAAAAATTGCTACTGATTATTGGTGTTCTTCTAATAACATCCATGGCTTTGTTTGCTGCAGGGCAGCAGGAAGCTGATGATGATGTAAGAATAGGTTTTCTTGTTAAGATGCCTGAAGAACCATGGTTCCAAAATGAATGGAAATTTGCAGAACAGGCTGGAGAAGATTATGGCTTTGATGTTCTTAAAATAGGGACAACTGATGGAGAGAAAGTTTTAGCCGCTATAGATAATATAGCCGCCCAGGGGGCTCAAGGCTTTGTTATTTGTACTCCAGATGTAAAACTAGGACCGGCTATTGTTGCAAAAGCAAAATCTAATAACTTGAAAGTGTTTAGTGTGGATGATCGATTCATCAATGCTGACGGTAAACCCATTGAAGAAGTTCCCCATATGGGAATATCTGCATATGAGATTGGTAAGCAGGTAGGATATACCATGGCAGATCAAATGGAAGAGAGAGCTTGGGAACAGAAAAAAACTGGTTTTCTGAGAATCAGTTTTAACGAACTTCCTACTGCAAAAGAAAGAACTGATGGTATGACTGATGCTCTATTGGAAAGAGGTTTTGATGAAAACTATATTTTTGAATCGCCGGAAAAAACTACTGATACAGAAGGCAGCTTTAATGCTGCAAATATAACTATTACAAAAAATCCTGATATTGAGCATTGGCTCATAGGTGGTTTGAATGATGAAGCTGCAATGGGAGGAACAAGGGCTTGTGAAAGTAATGGTTTTGCAGTTGATGACATTTGCGCAGTGGGTATAGGCGGAAGTGGAACAGCTACAGCAGAGTTTGAAAAGGAAGACGTAACCGGCTTTTATGCAACAGCACTTATAAGCCCCAAAAGGCATGGATATGAAACATCAGAATTTGTATACAAATGGATTACCGAAGGGATTGAACCACCAAAGGTAACTTATACAACTGCAGTTATGATGGACCGGTCTAATTATGTAGAAAAACTGAAAGAGAACGGTCTTTGGGAGAATTAAGCTAAGTTTCTCAACTGTAACTCTCTGTAGTCGTAAGCAAAAAATTACGGCTCAGAGAGTAATATTTGTAAAATAAGCAAAAGGGTACACTATGTCAAAATCATATCTTGAATTCCGCGGAGTCACAAAAAAATTCCCAGGTGTTGTTGCTTTGAATAATGTCAACATGGAAATTAGAAAAGGTGAAGTGTATGGACTTGTTGGTGAAAATGGTGCAGGCAAATCAACGTTATTAAAGATTCTTAGCGGGGCATACATACCAACTACAGGTTCAATTATTATCGATGGAGTCGAAAAACAATTTCAGAGCACTCGTGATGCTCTTGACGAGGGAATTTCTGTTATTTATCAGGAACTGAATCTTGTTCCCGAAATGACAGTGGCGGAAAACTTGATGCTTGGACATTTGCCTAAAAATCGTTTTGGAATGCTTGATTTTACATCTATGAATAAAATTGCCCAAAAAGAGATGCAGTATGTTCTTGAAAATATTGATCCAAGAAAAAAAATCAAGAAATATGCAATTGCCCAGCGTCAGATGATAGAAATTGCAAAAGCATTATTAAAAAATGCTGACATTATCGCATTTGATGAACCAACTAGTTCACTTTCAGATAAAGAAATTAAACGGTTATTTCAAATAATCGATCATCTAAGGCAGCAGGGTAAAGCAATTATATATGTTTCCCATAGAATGGAAGAAATCTTTAAAGTTTGTGACAGAGTTACAGTTTTCAGGGATGGTAAACTGGTAGAAACTTTTTCAGATGTTAAAAGTATTTCTCATAATCAGCTGGTAAAAAAAATGGTTGGACGAGAAATAAAAGATGTTTATGGGTATAAGCCTCGTAAGCAAGGCGAAACTCTATTGAAGGTAGAACAGCTCTTAGGAACAGGTATTACTCATAAAGCTGATTTTACGGTAAAAGCCGGGGAAATTGTGGGATTTTTTGGTCTTGTCGGTGCCGGCAGAACGGAGTTAATGCGTTTGATTTATGGAGCAGAGAAAATTGATTCTGGGAAAATACATGTTGAAAATGCTTCAGTTTCTTGTAAAAGCCCTCAGGATGCCATAAACCATGGCTTATGTTATTGCCCAGAAGATCGAAAAGACGAAGGGATTATCCCAATTCGATCTGTAAGTGAAAATATAAATATTAGCTGCAGAAGAAATATGCTGAGAAGAATTTTTTTCCTTGATAAGGAAAAGGAGAGGGCAAATGCTGAACATTTTATTGAGAAATTGACAATAAAAACCCCTTCAATAAATCAGTTAATTGCTAACCTTTCTGGTGGAAATCAGCAAAAAACCATTCTTGCACGGTGGCTCAGTGAGGATATCAAGGTTTTCTTAATGGATGAACCTACAAGAGGAATAGATGTCGGTTCCAAATATGAAATCTACCAAATAATGTATAACCTAGCTGAATCAGGAAAAGCTGTTGTTTTTGTTTCCAGTGATTTACCGGAAGTAATGGGAGTTGCAGATAGGATAATTGTAATGCGTGAAGGTGAAATTGTCGGTTCAATAAATCGTGATGAAGCAACAGAAGAGAAACTTCTTTCCCTAGCGCTTCCAGTCGCGTAAATTTAGATTATTCTAAATTTTTTAGTCTTCCTTTATTCGAACCAGGCAATTTTTACAATTTCACATGTATTTAATACATGTGCATATTTCAAACATAATAAGTGATAAAACTTGTATAAGGAGTTTATTTTGGATAACTACGGAGATACAGTTTCTGTAAAAACTGAAAATAAGGATAGTTTCATAAGAAAAGTCTGGGATAATTCTGGGATGATCCTTGTTTTTGTTATCATGTTTATTCTTCTCAGTATATTTGTTCCCTACTTCTTAACTTATAGAAATATGATAGGCTTAAGCCTTTCTGTTACATCTCTTGGTATGGTAGGAAGCACTATGCTTTTTGCTCTAGCTGCAGGAGATCTAGACTTATCTGTGGGTTCCACTGTTGCTTTCACAGGGGTTTTCACCGCAGTAGTAATCAATGCAACGGGTAGTGTTTTTCTCGGAATTGTCAGCGGACTTACTGCTGGAGCAATGGTAGGCCTCGTAAATGGTTTAATAATATCTCGTTTAAAACTTAATCCGCTGATCACAACTCTTGCAACTATGCAGATTGTTCGTGGATTAGGATTTATTGTTTCTCGCGGCAGTGCTATTGGAGTAAGAAATGCAGACTTCTTTGGTCTTGGAGTTGGCTCGTTCATGGGGATTCCAAATCCTGTATGGATTACATTAGCTTGTTTTATTGTTTTTGGAGTTCTACTAAATAATACATCTTATGGTAAGAATACCCTGGCCATTGGCGGTAATATGGAAGCTGCACGTTTAGCTGGAATAAATGTTGAACGTACAAAAACAGTTATCTTTCTTCTGCAAGGAATTATCACTGCTTTAGCTGGTATTGTATTAGCCTCTAGGATGACTAGCGGTCAGCCGAACTCTGCAAATGGCTTTGAACTTGATGTTATTTCTGCCTGCGTTCTCGGAGGAGTTTCTCTATCGGGAGGGGTTGGATCAATAAGCGGCATTATAGTGGGTGTTCTCATTATGGGAACAGTTCAGAATGCTATGAATTTATTAAACATACCAACCTTTTACCAGTATGTAGTTCGAGGAAGTATACTGCTTATTGCTGTATTCCTTGACCAGATGAAACAGAATACCAGGAGAAATTAGATGACAAATCTTGATAGGCTTAATCATACATTATCATGTAATGGAAAAGCTGATCGCATCATGACTTATGATTATGTTGATAATACTGAAGTGCTAAAAGCTTATGGCGGATATAATCCAGCAAAATCTTATAGTACTGAAGAATTGATTGATATTAACGTAAAAGCTTACCGCGGAATAGGCTTGGATATCACTCGTGCAACGCATGACCCTGTGAATCATTGGATGCGTAACAAAGTAGACAACTGGATTAGATTTTTTCATGTAAATCCTGAAAAATGGAAAGTGGAACAGGGAGGAGATACTGCCTGGATTTCAGAAAGGCCTTTCCATGATCTTGAAAGTCTAAAGAAAAATCTTCCTGAAATACCAGATATCGAAGAAATTAGAGAATGGTATGAGCCGTTTATCAAAGATATTACAGAACGATTTAACTCAGAAGACCGCTTGTTTATTGGTGCTGTAGAAGGACCAATTTGTGATGCATATACATATATTGATATGGAACTCTTTTCTTATTTACTATTTGATGCTCCGGATATTGTTCAGCATGTTTTGGAATGTACACACACATATTCAGACAGTATAGCGCAAATTTATTCAGAAAACGAGACTCCCCCTCTTCAATTTATGGGTGAGGATATAGCTGGATCGACAGGTCCTATTTTTTCTCCTGTTAAAGTTGAACAGTTGGGATTAGAAAAATGGAGAAAAATTGCTTCCCATATACAAAATCGAGGTGGGAAATTTATTTTTCATACCGATGGAAGATATGGGGAATTGTTGGATCTGCTATTGGGAAAGGATCGATTACATGCAGAAGCGCTGAATCCCATAGAAAGATCAAACTGTAATGATATTTTTGAGATACATAGTAATTGGCCTGATACCTTTTTATTTGGGAATGTCTGCTGCGAAGATACACTTCCCTTCGGCAATAGATATGATGTTGAAGATGAGACGTTGGAACTAATTGAGAAAATTGGTCCATCAGGGAGAATTTTTATTGGTTCATCCAGTGAAGTCCATGAGTCTATTCCATTGCTGAATATTGAGGTTATGTATAACACTGTGCATGAATTCGGGACATATCCCATAGATATTGAACGAATTAAGAAAAAAAGAGTCGAGTTATCACCAAAATTGAGGGTAAGAAAATGAAACACAGAGAGCGAGTAGCATGTGCTCTTGATCATAAACAGCCAGATAGGCCACCCATGCAGATAAGTTTTACTCCAGAATTTGCTCAGCGTCTTTCTGAAAATCTTAAACTTACAGAAGATGCACATAATCCCCATGGCGGAGGGAATGATTACCAATTGGAAATTGCCACTCAACAGGATATTCTGCTGACATCCGTTGGCTGGGCTAACTGCTATTACAATGAAAACGAAGAATATACAGATGAATGGGGAGTTGGCTGGCGAAGTGTCCCTTATGAAACGCCATTCGGAAAGGGGCGTTATACAGAAATTTGCGAGCATCCCTTAGAAAATGACGAAGCAGTTTCATCCTATAAGATTCCTGATCCTAATCGCTCGAGTTTGTATGAAGAATCAAGAAATCTCGTATCTGATTTTGGTAGTGAATATTGGATTACTGGAGTTACTGTAACCACTATGTTTGAAACAGCTTGGGCTTTACGTGGGCTTGAACAGATGATGATGGATTTTATTCTAAATCCCGAACTTGCTGAAGAGATTCTTGATATTCCTTTTTCATACCATCTTGCTGCAGCAAAAGAACTTGTAAATATCGGCGTTGATATGATCTGGATAGGCGATGATGTAGGCAGCCAGCATTCAATGATGCTCTCCCCTGATATATGGCGTAAGTTTTTAAAGCCGAGAATGGCTAGCTTTATTTCTCAGCTTAAGGAATTAAATCCTGCTTTGAAAGTTGCCTATCATTCAGATGGTATGATCAAACCCATAATTCCGGATTTAATTGATATTGGACTGGATATACTGAATCCTGTTCAGCCATTATCCATGGATCCCAGTGAACTAAAGAAGCTTTACGGCAAAGAACTTTGTTTCTGGGGGACTATTGATGAACAACATACTTTACCCTATGGGACTCCCGACGATGTTAAAAAAGAAACAAAAAGTAGAATGGATATAGTCGGCAAAGATGGTGGTTTAATTCTTGGTCCTACACATCATGTGCAGCTAGATACTCCCTTGGAAAATTTTCATGCCATGGTAGATACAATTACAGGGTAGGATCTTCATGAAAAAGTTAATCCTTGAAAATGAATATATCAAACTAAGTTGTCTGCCTGAGCGGGGTGGAAAAATAGTTTCACTTTTGAATAATCAAAATAAATTTGAGTGGTTATATCAAAAGCCGGAGACAGTTATCGGTGCTTATCTCGACAATTACCTGAGAGCTTTTGATTCCTCAGAATCTTATGGTATAGATGAAATGTTTCCAACTATTCTGCCGTATAGCCGAAAACAATCAGCTGGAGAATGTATCGAAGAGCCGGATCATGGTTGGTTATGGCGTTTACCTTGGGAAGTTAATTATCAAAAAGATAATAAGATCAGTCTTTCCTGCTGCAGAGATGATCTTGGTTGGAATTTTCATAGAAATATTGAACTTAATGCAAATCAAATTATTTTTTCTTATTGTCTTGAAAATTTGACTGATAGTAGATTCCCGGGATTATGGGCATTGCATCCGCTGTTCAGTATGTATCCTGAGACAGTTGTTTCTATACCAAAGACATTAAGATATATTATTCAGGCAACGGATGGAAAAATTGATGGAGGAGCCCTTGGTGAATATGGCAGCAGACATAAGATTGAAGATTTACCCTTTTCACTATTTAGACCTTCATGTACTCCTTATGGAACGGCTTTAAAATTCTACAATGCAGAGCCGTTAAAGGATGGAAGTTTTTCTATTCAGGATCGTAGAGGAAATTTGGAGCTTGAATTCTCCAGTAGTAAGATTCCATGGATTGGTTTCTGGATAAATCGCTCAGGTTGGGGAGGACAGGAAAATTTTGCACTGGAACCGGCTTCTGCTCCAATGGACTCTCCTGAAAAGTCTTCACAATTTGGCACAGAAGCATATGTAAAAGCCTATGAAACTTATGAATGGAAACTTAACATATCTGTTGGATCATTTTGAGATCGTGACTGATGAACATAATACAGTTTTAATATTTTTTTACTAGTGAAAGGAAAACATATGAAGCAATGGTGGAATGTTGAACTGGAAGGGAAACCCGATTTTGAAGAATCAATGAAACGCATTTATGCATGGTATGATAGTGATATTATTGATCGCCCCCCTGTCCGTTTTCATCGGCATAATGAACAATTTTCTTCAAGTGATGCCATTGTTACAGAATCTTGGAGTTCATTAAAAGAGCGGTGGATGGATGCAGACTATCAAGTGAATGCTTATCTTTCACAAATTAAGGATAAGGTGTTTCGTGGGGAAACTTTTCCGGTATTTGAACCCAATTTAGGGCCTAACGTATATGCCGCTATGCACGGAGGTGAATTGGAGTTTGGCGAAATAACGAGCTGGTATCATCCCATAATTACCAATGAAGAAGATATGAGAGAACTTACTTTCAGCAAAAATCATGAGTATTTCAAAAAATTGGAAGAATTGACAGCTATAGCTGTTGATAAATGCAGAGGGAAAAGCCTTGTTGCTTATACCGATTTACATCCCGGAGTGGACTGTGCGGCTGCATGGAGGGGAAATGATAAACTATGTATGGATTTTTATGATAAGCCTCATTTTGTAAAGGAATTAATGAACCGCGCCCTGGAAAACTTTTCAGAGGTTTATCGCTATTTTGATAAAATCCTTAAGGCTGCAAAACTTCCTTCCGTTTGCTGGATGAACATTCCAGATTTTGGCACTTTACACATACCAAGTAATGATTTTTCAGCTATGATAGGGCCTCAAATTTTTAACGAATTCTGTATTCCCATTCACAAAAAAGAAATGCATGAAATGAGCAGGAATATTTTTCATGTTGATGGTCCTGGGGTTGCCAGACATATTGATGAAATCATAAATTTACCGAATCTTTCAGCTATTCAATGGGTTCAGGGAGTAGGAGATGACTACCCAATAATGCAGTGGGTTCCATTTATAAAAAAACTGCAGAAAGCAAAAGTCCCCATAATTGTTGATGTAGCTCTGAAAGAATTAGAAAAATTCTGCAATACTGTTAATCCAGAGGGAATATTTCTTTGGATCGGAACAGAAAGTGAAGAAGAAGAAATTGAAGTACTTAATCGTCTCCATCGGTGGAATATTTCCTAAAACAAAAGGTTTTATTTATTTTCAATTGTTTAATTAACTGCCTGCTTGACGGCTTTTTTCAAAATATACCTGTGAATAAACTCAGAGCAGACAGTATTTCTACTTATAGAGAAAACTCTATCAATTCTTTTACATAATTATTCCGTTTTTACTCCTGTTTAGGTGGATATGCTATTAGTCCCTTTAGGTGAGGCCGTTTCTGCAGGTCCGTTTCAAGGCTTTTTGCCCGGGCTTTATTCACGTAATCTGCAGACTGAAAACTGTATTGGAATTTTGTGTGAATATCATAGGTGCCGTTAACCAGAGCGTAAGTATCTTCAGTCATAACAAGCTCTTCATCTGTTGGTATAACAAAGATTTTTACCGGAGAATTATCAGCTGATATTTCCAGCTCAGCATTACGGCAGGTTGCTTTTTCATTCTTTTCCTGGTCAAGGATGATGCCTAAATGCTCCAGTCCTGAAAGTGCCCCTTTTCTAATATGGGGAGCCATTTCGCCGACACCAGCAGTCATGACAATAGCATCTGTTTTCCCAATTGCTGCCACATATGCGCCGATGTATTTTTTTATGCGGTAGCACTCCATATCAATGGCAAGCTGACATCGACTGTCACCTTCCGCTGCTGCATCTCGTATATCTCTACGGTCGCTGAATTTTTCTGTAATGCCGAAGACACCGCTTTTTTTGTTAAGAGCCTGGTCCAGATCTTTTGCTGAAATATTATTTTCAGACATAATATAGGGTCCAATTGCCGGGTCCATATCTCCGCTTCGGGTTCCCATAATAAGTCCTTCCAGCGGAGTCATACCCATTGAGGTATCATAGCTTACTCCATCTTTAACTGCACATATTGATGCCCCATTTCCAATATGAGCTATTACCAAGTTTGTCTCCATAGGGTCCTTGCCAAGAAGAACGGCTGCCCTTTTTGCTGTATAGACATAGCTGGTGCCGTGAAAACCATATCTCCTTACATTATTATTTTCATACCAGTTGTAGGGGAGAGCATACATATAACTCGATTCTGGCATAGTCTGATGCCAGGCAGTATCCATGACTGCACAGTGAGGTACATCAGGGAGAACTTGCTTAGCTGCCTTTATCCCGAGAATATTAGCAGGGTTGTGGAGAGGAGCTAAATGAATAAGAGATTCAAATTCTCTAAGAATTTCATCATCCACAATAACAGATTTTTTAAATTCCTCTCCACCGTGGACAATTCGATGTCCAACAGCTTTAATTTCGCTAATATCACTCATGACTCCATATTCACCATCAAGTATCATGCTCGTAACAATTTCTATAGCTTCTTTATGACTTGGACAGGAAAATTCCTGGGTATATTCAGGTTTCCCGATAGCTTTGTGTTCAATTGTTGACGTTTTAAGTCCGATTCGTTCTACAACTCCGACGGCAAGAACGTTTTTTTCTGTCCAGTCAAAGACCTGATATTTTGCAGAGGAACTGCCGCAGTTCAACGTGAGAATTAACATGAAAAGACCTCCGAACCTTTTGGTTAGTTTATTTTAATATATTTTAGGTATATGAAAGAAATTGTTACACGATAGCAGAAAAAATTCAATATTTAAGACATAATAGTCAATCAATAAAACAGTTTTTCCATTTATATATAGTATGGGAAAGATGTTTTTTTATCTAGTATTCATTCTTGTTATTAACCTTCCTTTGTCGGCGTACTCTATACAAACATGTGTAAAGGAACGAACTATTAACATAAAATGTACTGAAATTGAGCTAAGGGAGTATCTTCTTGATGTTTACGTAACTGCAGATGAAAAAGGAGATAGAGTGATGGAGTTCATGCTCGAATCTGATGCTTCCTGGGAAGGAGGATTAGGAAAGCTTAATTTTACAGGTTTTTTGGATAAGTATGAGAATCCCGGCAAGTTAACATCATTTCGGTCCCTGGAGAAAGTCTTTCCCGTGAATGTTAATATAACGGAGTTTAATACATCTCTAGGAGCTTTCTTCGGATATGCAGATATTATCCCTGCACTTAAACTTGATGTATGCTTTTTTGGTGAAACTATCTATTCGGAAACGGATGATACTGATTGGGGTCATTCAGAAACAGTAGGGGGAGATCCAAACCCTGAGTCTATTGATAATACTGTCATGGATGTGATACTACCCGGCAGTATCAGCAGAAATACCATAGGAATTGCCGTTGGGAAATCCAGCGAACAAGTTAAGTTTTGGTATAGTGCCGCTGTGACAGACCTTCTGCATATACCGGAAGTTGAAGAGTTTCAAGAGCAATCCGTTTATGGAAGAAATGCATTTGTTTTAGATGAAGCTGTTCCCAATACCTGGTATCAGTCGGCGTGGGTTTTCATGAAAGGAGACAGGCAGAAAGTTTTTTTTGGCTTGGGCAGGAAATGGAATCTCTTTGAAAGAGATCAATGGTGGTTTGAAACAAAAGCCTCAGCTGAGAACGAAAATTTTCAAGGTGAATTCAGTTTTTTTGCAGCACCTTACGGGACCAAATCAATTAACGGAATACAGGATGAAACCATAGCAATTCTCGGAATCCAAACCTGCATCTATCCAGCAAAAGAGCTTACCTTGGGAACTGATTGGAACTATACGTTAACAAATCCCAGTCCATGGAGTAAGGATGTAAGCTTTCCGGGAAAAATAAACTGGGAAACGTATACTAGGTTTAATAACGGTGTGAAGGGGAAGGAATTGGGAATTGAGCTGGCATATCAATATCGTTTCTACAATACCTATGCATCTGGTTCAAAAGGCATAAGTGGAGAGACTAATAAAAACATGTATCGATGTATCACATTTACCTTTGATAAACAAATAAAAAACCTATCCTTGGTTTCTGAAAGCAGTATCTATATCAGCAGAGATGAAGATGCTTTATGGGAAAAAATGGAACATGGTATAGAAGGAGAACTAGTATTTGAGTCAGCCGATTGTTCGATTAAAGGCAATCTCGATTTTGAGTACCAATTTGGTGATAAAAGACTGAAAGAATACAGCACCGAAATAGAATATAGAAAAGAACTGTCCTGGGGAAGTTTTTCTTTACGATTGAACGATTTTAAGAGCTTTGGCTTTCTTTGCAGGATACAAAACATAGATTTCAGTAAAAAAAACTGAGAAGATGAAAACTGGTGAAATTCTTTCCTGCCCCAAACCTGCCTAAGTCTGCCCAAAACCTGCTCAAAATCTGCCCAAAACCTGCTCAAAATCTGCCCAAAACCTGCTCAAAATCTGCCCAAAACCTGTTAAAAATCTGCCCAAAACCTGTTAAACCCTGTTAAACCCTGACAAAATCTGCTCAAAACATGTGATTTAAAAAGAGTTAAAGATTCAGCAGCAGCCTGGCTGTCTCAAAGTAAATCCCATACCCGCAGATATCTATTACCGTTGCCATCAGCGGTGTAGACATTACTGTAGGATCGAAACCCATTTTGTTGATGATCAGCGGAGCAAGAATTCCGATTAAATTGGAAATAATTACTACCAGCATAAGTGATATGCCGATTACAACTCCTTCGTGGATACCGACACCCGGCGGTAGAAGAATACTTCTAAAAATGATAACCAAACCAGTCAAGATACCCATTATTAAGCCGACAACACATTCTCTGGAAAATATTCTTCCGATGGATTTAAATTGAATATCCCCAGTTGCAAGGCCTCTGATCATCAAGGTTGAGGATTGGCTCCCGGCATTTCCACCTGTTTGAGTAATTACAGGCATGAAAATGATGAGAAAAGCTGCGCCGATCATCATACTTTCGTAATGATGCAGTACATTGGCTGATATGGTGCCGAAAAAAAGGAGGACGATCAGCCAGGGAACGCGCTTTTTAACAAGACCCAAAATGTTAGTATCCATATAGGAAGTTGAAGTTCCGCTCATGGCTCCCATCTTATAGACATCTTCGGTCTGTTCTTCCCGAATAACATCGATAACATCATCAAAAGTTACGATACCAATAAGAATATGGTCATGGTCCACAACCGGAACCGCCGCAAGGTCGTTAGTTTCGATAGTTCTCGCTACATCCTCCTGATCTGTATCATCATATACAAAGACTGACTTGCTTTCCAGAATGGAGTTTATGATAGTATCATCTGAAGCAGAAAGAAGATCCTTCATTGGGATAGTTCCAAGAAATCGTTTAAGCTTATCTATTACATAAATATTGAAGACATATTCTACCTTATCGGCATTAGCACGAATAAATTGAACAGCTTGACCGACGGTGATATCTCCTTGTACAGCAAGATATCTCGGAGTCATTAAACCGGCAGCATCATCTTCATCAAAACGAAGAAGAAAGATCATTTCTCTTTTTGCTTCATTGCTCAAGTTTACCCAGACAGAATCTCTAACCTCTTTGCTGACAGTCTGTATAATATCAACAATGTCATCGGGTTCCATCAAGTGAAAAAGCTGTTTTTTATTCTGTTGAGATATATTGCTGAGAATGGTTTCCTGATCCTGATACGGCAGTTCCAAGAGAAGATCAATTTTTAAATCGTAGGGCAGATCAGCAAACAAGTGGAGCGCTTCATCATCTTCAAGTTTACGCCACTCTTCAATCATCTCTTCCAAAGGAATGTTATAAAAAAATTCTTCCTGCTCTTCTTTCGTCATTTCACTTCTGTAAGCTAGAAAATGTTCCAGTTTTGTCATAAGCAATCACCTGCCATTCCCTTAGACTTGCCATTCGCCTATGAGACGAATTTCACGTTCTAATTCAATTCCTGTTTCATCTTTGACTTTTTCTTCTATGGTACGAATAAGATTCAAAACATCCTGGGCAGCTGCGGAACCATTGTTGATAATTATGTTTCCATGTTTTGGGGATATTTCTGCATCCCCTGAAGCATATCCTTTGAGTTGCAGGCTGTCGATAAGTTCACCTGCAGTTATTTCAAGATTAACAGGATTCTTAAAAATAGATCCTGCGGAAGGTTTTGAGTAATGCCCGTTTGCAACTCTTTCACTTCGAACTTTTTCCATTCTTTTTAGAATTGTTGTCGTGTTTTCAGGTTGAAGTCTGAATCCGGCTTCGAAGATAATATTCCCAGTATCTGAAAAAGGAGAGTTTCTGTAAGAAAAGGTTCCGGCATCCTTCCATAAGCGCTTAAGCTTTCCTTCAGGAGTAAAATAATCGACCCACTCGATGACAGAACCGATTTCACTACCGTAAGAACCTGCGTTTGCTGCAATACATCCACCTACCGTGCCGGGGATACCGGCTAAGTTTTCAAAACCGCTCAGTCCAGCGGAGGATGTCATTTTTATAAGTCTATGAATGTTCGCTCCAGCATAAGAAGAGACAAAAACTCCGCGTATGGAAATATCCGCAAAATTCTTCAAATCAATGACACAGCCTCGTATCCCTTTATCTGATATAAGAATATTAGAGCCGCTCCCAATGATAAAAGGGGGTGTCTCATTTTCTTTAAGGATGGACAGCATCCCTTCAATGTCCTCAAATGTTTCCGGGATGTAGTAATAGTCAGCTTTCCCGCCAATCCTGAAGCTTGTATGCCGAGCCATATTCTCGTCAGTGAGCAGTTGTCCACTTATGTTGATTTTTTTCATTCTTTCTTTTACATTGATTGTCACAAGCTATATAATACGGTATTTTGTATATCAGGGCAAACGGATATTTGAAATAATGAGAGGATCTATGAAACTTTTTTTTTATAATACCATG
>JAIPFU010000017.1 GCA_021736505.1 Spirochaetia bacterium
GTTCCAACTGAACATTCAACATACCGTTCTTTGAACTGGTTTTTCAAGACCTCTTTTGCCGTTAATCCCGTGCAGTGCATCGGTATTACCCGATGTGGATTCATTTGATGGAGATCCTCTGCGGTTTTAATGGCGATTTTGCTGAATTCTTTTCCTGATAAATGGAAGCCCCCTGCCGCTCCCTCAATCTGATCAATTCCGGTAAGCTTTTTCGCATAAAGAATGGTGTTGATGATTCCAGCATGGCCGCAACCGGTAATCACAACGAGTCCGCGGTCTTTGACATCAACAACAAGCGCCTGATCGTCGAGTATCTGGTCGGGTATAAGTTCCTGATTGTCTTTAGCACCTTCATGTTTCCCTGATTGATGAGCTGCTCCTTTAACGGAACCCGGCATCCCTTTTTCATATGATGTGATTCTGGGGATTTCCCCCGTCACGAGTATCGTATTGTCTCCGAGATACAGCGGGGCGGCACTCTCCCGTAAAGCTGATCCCTGGGATTTCAGCTTGCTGTTGATCTCTCCGCGATCTAGTTTGACGGGTACCCGGTACAGTCTGCCGTCATCCGCTTTCCAGAAGCGCGGGGAGGTAAATGCCTCCGGGTGGATCACCAACAAAGGATTTCCCGCAAGTGTCATCATTTCATCTAGAGCGCCCACATGGTCTTCATGTCCATGGCTGATAACTACTGCTTCCGGAGGCGCGTGCTTCAAGTGTTCCAGTAAGCCGAGCATCTTGTAATTTCTCGGGGCGGCTATGGGACTGTAACCGGCATCAAAAATGACGGAATGCCATCTTTCTCCGCTTTTTGTCTCTACCAGAAGGCTGATTCCATGTTCTGCCAGGAGAGTGTCTGCTGCCAGAGAATCTCCCTGAACGGAAGGAAAGCGCTCGACACCCGGGCGTGATTCAAGCAGTGTATCTGCATAGTTATCAACAATTACGGTGATTCTACATATATCAACGGGTTTCAGTGTGCCCATTTTACTCCTTCAGCGTTTCGGCGAATTTTTCTCCGGCTATTTGAGCTCTGTTTTTTTCCTCACTGTCTTTTTTGATGGAATTTGCAAAAAAGTGTGCAGTAAATGCCATTTCATCATGTATAGTATAGCCGAGGGCTTCAATCGAGTCACGCATGGAGACGATGGTGTACCCCATTTCTTTCGGATCGACTTGTTCGCAGACTCCAAATATCAGTGCTCGCTTGCCTTTTTCTGCAAGCCGAGAGCTGTAGGGTCCCGGGCGCTCTTTGCTGAAGTTGAAAAACGGATAGAGCCGGTCGATAAAGGCTTTCATCCAGGGGGTCACGTTGTAATTGTAGGTAGGGGAGCCCAAAATAATCCCTTCTGCTGCTTCAATTTTCGGGTAGAGCAGGTGCATGCCGTCGAAAAACTGCGTGCAGGTTTTATCTTTGCGGCACTTTTCACAGCCAATGCATCCTTGGATATGATGTGAATACAGTTGAATGTATTCTGTTTCAGCTCCTGCTTGTTCAGCACCTTTCAACATGGATGATATGATCGATCCGGTGTTTCCCGCTTTCCTCGGGCTTCCGCTTATTCCAAGAATTTTCATAGTACACCTCCTGTTAAGCTATCTTAGCATAAACCGTGGCACAAACCATTGAGTTACTCCAATTTTTTTTAAAATTTTTCTGTTAAAGCTGAATAGACTCTTTCAAAGATAGCATACATAGCCTGAAATGCGGATTAAAGCAGCGGCAGGTTATAAAGTATTATGTAAATAAACTATCCTAAAGTTTTGGGCCAGGGTAAAAATAGTACATATTAACTATTGTATTCCACAAAGTCGAATTGTATCATTTATCCTGGTACAATAAGAAATTTCATGAACTTGAAGATATAATTTATGGAGGCAATGAATTAAATGACAGGTAGAAACGTGGAAGCAGAGGGTTCTGAAGATAGCCTAAAAGGCCGCACCATTAAAAATGGGAGCGGAGATGGTTCGAGCGGGGTGAATGCCGAAAAAAACGCCAAAAAGGAATTACAAGACTCGGGTCATGAGCATAATCTGGAAGAGCGGCTGAATGCTGTAACCCACAGCGTCGGAGCCGGTTTGAGCATAGCCGGTTTAGTGTTTCTGCTGATACTTACATACCTGAAAAATGGAACAGCTGTTCAATACGCAGCATTTTCAGTTTATGGTGCATTTCAAATAATATTGTATTTTTCATCTACCATTACCCATCAGTTTAAGGATGTCCCCAAGGTATTTAACATTGCCCGTGTTTTTGATCAGGTTGCTATCTATTTCCTTATAGCTGGAACTTATACTCCTGTAGCTTTGATAGCCATTCCCAACCCTTGGAGATGGTGGATGTTCGGCATTATCTGGACACTGGCCTTAATGGGAACGATCCTGAAAACAGTCATCTATCGGCAAAAGCATTATCTCTCTGATCTGCTCTATCTGCCCATGGGCTGGCTGCTGATCTTTTTTCTGAAGCCGCTGCTTCAATATACTCCCACAGGATTTATCGTTTGGATGTTTATCGGCGGTTTCTCCTATTCTGTGGGTATCATTTTTTATCTCACTAAGAAAGTGCCCTTGAGTCATGTGATTTGGCATTTGTTCGTGATTGCGGGAAGTTTAAGCTTTTACTTGTCATTTGCCTTTTACCTGATTTGATGGGGAATCCCTCAGCAGCTTACTGCGGAGTAGTTTATATACGCTGGCAAAAAGCTTAATGAAGGTTTGTTTCTCCGGCTTGTTTCTGCTGTGAGCAGCTGAGACGGTCTAGGGATCGAGCTTTTTCTCTGTCCTGCTGGATAATTTGCGAATTCTCTATAAGGGTTCTCATGAGAAATGCTTCCAATTCCTTATTTAATTGCGATATTTTAATTCCGTACTCGATCCAGCGACCTTCTTTTTTCTGTTCTATAAGGTTTGCACCGCGTAGAATTTTTAAGTGGGCAGAGAGGGTTGAACCGGCTATGTCGAGGATTGAGAGAAGTTCGCATGCACACATGCGTTTCTGCTGGAGCATGAGATAAATTCTTAGTCTGTTTTCATCGCTCAGCGCTTTAAGGATTTCTAAGGCTTCCTTCATTTTCATCTCCAAAGTGGCTCAAAACTTGGTGATAGGACTTTTACTATATTCCTGTTTAGGCAGCTTCTTTATAAAACACCATTCCAGGCTCCAAAACAGCGTTTAAAAATCGAAAAAGTTCTTTGTCAGGAAAAAAACTAAGCAAAAATTCATACCAAAAAGCTTTATGCCACTATAAAATTGACATTGACATTTATTCTTTTTAATTCTATATTTCGGTATATATAGAAATATATTGATTTAATCACTATCTTACTGATAGGCAGAAAAAAAATCAATAGAAAGATTTCTATCTGAGTCAAGCAGCTGGAAAAACGACAAAAGTTGAGCTTTCCGCCGATTTGTGAGTTTTTCAAACAACGTAATGTAAGGAGTGAACGGTGTTAAAAATATTGTTCTTGTGTACAGGAAATTCCTGTCGCAGCCAAATGGCTGAAGGGTGGACAAGATCTCTGAAAGGAGAGGAAATAGAGGCCTTCTCCGCTGGTATAGAAACTCATGGGCTCAATCCCCATGCTGTAAAAGTAATGAAAGAGGCTGGAGTCGATATTTCTCATCAAGTCTCTCAACATGTCTCAGAGTACCTTAAGGAGAAGTTTGATTATATCGTAACTGTATGTGATGACGCATACGAAAACTGTCCCTATTTCCCTGGCGGCGGAAAAGTAGTTCATGTCGGATTTCAGGATCCGCCGAGGATGGCAGCCGAAGTAGAAGGCGAAGAGGAAAAGCTGAATTGCTATCGAGAGGTCCGAGACAAAATTCGTGATTTTGTTTCAGGCATGCCGAAAAATCTGCCTCCTTCTGTTTAGTTTGACTTCTTGCAGAAATTTGGGCATCAGAAAAACAATTATTTAATGTTTTGTGGATAAAGGAAACTGGTACAAAATGCCAAAAAATCGATTAAGAATACAATAAAATTCGTGGCATAAAGCCTAGAGATACACTTATATTAGAAAAATAGCTGTTAAATTGGGGATTTTTTTCCGTTTGGAACCCCACTATACCGTTTTAAATTCGGGATCATGTAATTGATTTGTGTTTTTTAGATCACTGTCGATCCTCTCTCTAAGCTTTGAGCCAGCTAATAAGGGAAACCCTATGTTTAAAATTTTCCCCCTGCTTGCAGATGCAATCGTATACGACCTCTTTTCCATGGAGGAGGGATCACGAATAGCCGAAAGCCTCCATTTCTTCATAGAAGATGTAACAAAAATATATGCCCTAGTTGTAGTCATGATATACCTCATTGCCGTCCTGAGGGCAGGGCTAAATACAGATCGCGTAAGGGCCTATCTCCAAGGTAAGTCCCGGGCGGCAGGCTACGTAATTGCCGTCCTCTTTGGAGCAGTCACCCCGTTCTGTTCCTGTTCAAGCATCCCGCTCTTTCTGGGCTTTACCTCCGCCGGCATCCCACTGGGAATCACCATGGCCTTTCTCATCACATCTCCCATGATCAATGAAGTTGCCATCGCCCTGCTGGGCGGACTGCTCGGCATAAAATTTACCCTTGTTTATATCTTCACCGGTTTGTCCGCCGGAATTCTGGGCGGATTCATCATAGATGCATTGAAGGCTGATCGCTATTTAACCGATCTGGGCCTTCAGGCAAAAGGCATGTCCGATGAAAAACAGGAAGATGAAAATTCGAAAGCAAGTGCTGATGATGCGGAAGCGGCGCACGGTAAGAAAACGCGCCATCTGAGTTTGAAGGAGCGCCACCTCTTTGCAAAGGATGAGGTTGGTACGATTTTCGGTCGAATTTGGAAGTGGGTCCTCATTGGGGTAGGGGCAGGAGCCATGCTTCATGGTTTCGTTCCCGAAGAGTTTATCACTGATACGCTGGGTGATGGTCAGTGGTGGTCAGTGCCCGCCGCAGTTCTGCTTGGGATTCCTTTGTACGCCAATGCGACGGGTATCATCCCAGTGGCAGAGAGCCTGCTTCTGAAGGGGCTGCCTGTGGGAACGACCCTTGCGCTGATGATGAGTACGGTTGCAGCAAGTTTTCCGGAATTTGTTCTTTTGAAGCAGGTTATGAAGTCCCGGCTGCTGGTTTTCTTTTTCTTTCTCCTCCTGGTTATGTTCACCTTGGCCGGTTGGATTTTTAATGCACTATTTTGATGCCTTAGGGGTGAAGTTTGGTGATTTGAATGATTCAGATAAACATTTAAATTCTGGCACAAAATTTAGTGATGGTTTTTTGGGCTTAATAATTAGGGCCTTTAGCTGCTTTTTGAATGTATTCCAGGCTGTAAGCAGCCTATGCAGTAATAAATTCAGCCTGGGAAAAGGCAAAATTTATTGAGTTTCTGCTTAACACTAAATTTTGTGCCAGCGTAAAAAAGAAAATAGGAGAGCGTTTATGACAATTAAAATTCTCGGGGGCGGATGCCCCAAGTGCAAAAAGCTGTACGAAAATGTTGAGAAGGCCTTAAAAAGTACCGGGGCTGCTGCGGACATCGAAAAAGTGACAGACATGAAGGATATCATGTCCTATAATGTTATTTCGACGCCGGCTTTGGTAATAGATGAGCAGGTGGTAAGTACCGGTAAGGTGCTGAAGCCTGAACAGATTGCGGCGAAGTTGTAGCTGGTAAATTTCTCTGAGGGTTCTAGGGCTCTGGAGGCTCCGGGGTTCTGGGGGTCTTTGTCAGGTGGTATAAAGCTTAGTGATTGACTGTTCCCAGTAGAGTCCCAGTAGATTATCCTTCATTATTCAAGCTCCAAAAAGCAGAGAGATGAAAATTCTTTTATAACTCATTCATAAGGACCTCTGATGGGGCTGTCTTAAAATCTTCTGATTCTCTAAAGATTTCCTTCAGATGTCTAATCCGACATTGATATAGGCTGACTGGCCTGCGATCAGATTGCAGAGATCACAAACTATATACGCATATAGAGTGTTATATGAAACCAAGGTTTCTTTCTTTTCTATAGTGGGAAGGTATTAGGCTATGAGCTCTATATACCCTGTGATTTGCTTTCAGTCCGGTGAGGAATGAGATGCTGTTGTCATAAAGACTTTGAACATACTCATCAGAATACTACCCATCAATCAATATTGCAGACTTCGTATTAACTCCCTGCTGCTTTAGTTCGGCGAAGCTCCGTATTAGTGTGGTGGTATCAATCACATTCTCCGGACATCATTTTAAGTATCATTCCCCGGACAGCATCTTAAGTATATAGGCATACCGATCATCTGATGTAATACGTGGGTCAGCCGAACATCTCTGAAGATCTCTCCATTATGATTGATGATAGCGGTCAGGGGGAACATTGGGATTGGCAATTCTCGTATAATTGTAGTTTTAAACAAATACCAAGCTAGACTCAGTCCTACAGTCTTCTTAAGAATATTTGTAAAACTTGGAGAAATCCAGGAAAACATAAAATGTTTAAGAAGTTGTCTGAAAAAGTGTTGACCATTTCAGGATTCTTGAACAGAGTAAGCACAAAAGCAGAAAAATTTAGCTTCGGCTTAACCTCTGCAAATAAAGGAGATGAACAGTTTGATGGAAGCTTTCTGCTCAGAAATGAAAGGGGTGATGGATCAGCATCTAACAGCTTCGTTGCAGATAATATTGATAAGTAAAGCCAGTATTTTGAAGGGATTATTAAAATATTATTAACGGCAGCATCAGTCATGCAGTATTGATATCTTTTATTGCTGCCAAGCCAGATAAAATGGAGAAAGTGATTTCCAATCTGATTATATCTAACAAGAAAAGTCAGCCTGAACAGTAACTTGCGCGGCTGATTTGAAATGAAAAAAAAATTGAGAGGCGTTACATGATCTTAGAAATATCCCCAAAAAAAATATTTAATATGCATATTGCGTTAATTCTTCTGTTGCTGTTCGTAAATTCATTTGGAATAGTGTTAAAGCTATATTTTGATCAAGATAATATTTATGGTCTTACTCCTTTATTTGATTTTAACGAAGAAAAAAGTATTCCGACTCTTTTCTCATCAATTATGCTTATTGTTTGCAGTGTTATGTTGTATCTAATAGCAATTTGTCATAAAAAAATGAAGTCCTCTTATATTCCTTGGCTTGGACTTTCTTTAATCTTTCTGTTCTTATCAATTGATGAAATAGCAATGATTCATGAGAGATTAGCTGCTCCCACTAGAAACTTTTTTGAAACTTCAGGCTTTCTATATTATGCGTGGGTAATACCTTATGGTGCTGCGTTGATTATTTTTATTGCAATGTACTCAAAATTTTTACTAAATTTGCCAAAAAAAATTATGGGCTTATTTATTTTATCAGGTTTCATCTTTGTTTCAGGCGCAATTGGGTTTGAAATGCTTGGTAGTAAACAAGCTCAAACACCCGGAAATAATAACATTCTCTTATCATCAATTTTGTATACTTGTGAAGAATTTCTTGAAATGCTTGGTATTGCAGTATTTCTTTATGCATTGCTCACCTATATTGTAAGTGAATTCGACGCACTAAGAATAACTATAGGCAATAAACGATTGAGTAAGCAATAGGATGAACAAAAAGAACGAGATGCATCCTGAATACTCGAAAAATTTTACCAAGGTTCAGTTAGGTATAGAAATTCCCAAGGCAGTATAGAGAACTTTTAGTTTTCCAGTTGTTTCTCCGATTCTTAACTTTTTTGCTTTTTGCCCGGTTCCTCAAAACGCTCAATCAATTCCAGATCATCTAGTATCCCCTGAAAAAGAATTGATGTTAATGGGTGTTAATGGATGTTAATGTGGATGTTAATGTGGATGTGAATTGATGTGAATGGATGTGGAGAAGTAAAGTGGTTCAAACATAAGCTTTTCTTTGATACTGAACGCTGTGGGAAATTTCTGAACTAGGTGGATATCGAAATAACATATCAGCAGCAGGAATCTGAACAAATTGCGGCGAAGTTGTAGCTGGTAAATTTCTCTGGGGGTTCTAGGGCTCTGGAGGCTCCGGGGTTCTGGGGGTCTTTGTCAGGTGGTATAAAGCTTAGTGATGGGCTGAAATTTCTGTGGTAATTTCAGCTTATTTAGGCTACCATGAGGATAAGAGCTCCGGAGGGGAAATGGACAATACCTTAGGAAAGCAAATCGTCAAAAACATAGCATCAAATTACCTCTACGTAGTCATCAACATGGTCTCTGCTGTATTTGTGACGAGGATGCTGCTGAAAGGTTTGGGGCCCGATTTTTACGGATTCTGGTCCCTGCTCTGGAATATTTTCATGTATGCCCTTATTCTGGATTTCGGTGTGGGTGTGACGGTGCAAAAGTATACCGCCGAAACCCACATTTCCGGGGACTATGAAAAATTCAACCGAATAGTTTCAACCGTTTTTGTCTTTTATCTTCTTACAATGCTGGTGATTATCGGAGCTGCCGGTGCGCTGACCCCCATATTGGACCGGATTTTTGTCCTGGAGCCGAGGGAGCAGATCGGCTACTACAAAACAGCTTTTTTTGTATTTGCCCTGGGGAACGGACTTGTTTTTCCCATGGGGGTCTTTTCAGAAATTGTCGGAGGTATCAGACGGTATGACATAAAGAATATCGTTGTTTCAGGCTCCATAGTCATCAGGATTTTTGGGATCTGGCTGATATTTCAGCTGGGGGGAAGCCTGCTTGAGCTGGCAGTTTTTGTCAACGGGCTCAACCTTCTGGTCCAATTCGTCCTGTATCTGTATGTAAAGAAAAAAATACCGAAATTCAGAATTCAGCTGAAACACTTTACCTGGGGAAACATCAAGGAGATATCAGAATTCAGCCTGTTTGCCTATGTTGTTTCTTTAGCTGAGCTCATAACCTATAATGCCGACCGGCTTGTGCTGGGGATTTTTGTCGGAACCAGCTCCATCGCCATCTATCAAATTGGAACGCGCCTGCCGGATATCATGCGGATACTATCTTCCGGTTTTTCGGGCAGCATCTCCTCCATTGCAGCTTCCCTGCATTATTCGGGGGAAAAAACACGCCTCAATAATATCGTCTTCGCCAGTTTTCGTTTTGGTATTTTTGTCGGTTCCATCATGTATATTGAGTTCATGCTCCTGGGGCCGCAGATACTCTATGTGTGGCTGGATCATACAAATCCTAAAACCATCATGACGTCTTATGTGATGCTTACGTCCATGTTTGTAGCTATTCTGATGGAGAAGAACGCGAAGAAGATCCTGCAGATGGGCGGGCGCCATCGCTTGATTTCTATTGCTACGGCGGTGGAGAGTCTGCTGAACTTAGGCATCAGCATAGCGCTGGTTCGAAAATACGGGGCGGTCGGCGTAGCTTTGGGAACGCTGATTCCGAACGTTCTGTTCGGCCTTTTTGTCTATCTCCCGGCGATGACCGCCTACACGGAAGTGCAGATCTGGAAGTTCATCAAACAGGTATATCTCGCAATTCTCTATCCTGTAGTCCCCACGGCTGCGATCCTCTATATTGCTTCGCGATTTATCGCTTTGGAGTCCTGGAACATTATGGTGCTGGCGGCCGTGGGTATCGGGACAGGGCTGCTCTATCTGTTTCTCGGGTGGATGCTGTATATCCGGAAGGAAGAAAAAGTGCAGCTCCGGGAGCAGCTTCCGCCGAGCCTGGTAAAAAAGCTTTCCTGGCTGTTCTGACTGGCTGTATAACTATCTGTTCTGTCTTCCTGTTCTGACTGGATGTATAACTGGATGTTCTGTCTTCCTGTTCTGACTGGATGTATAACTGGATGTTCTGACTTGCTGTTCTGATTCGTCAGTTATCAGAATCACAAGTCCCACTGGATCTCAATTTTAAATAATGGGAATTATGAATTCTTCCCCATTACCGCAAGTTCGTGGGGCATGATGCGTTTGATGGGACGGAAATAGGTTCTCGGTGAATACTCGTAGAGGTCTGATACTCGGGTCATGTAGATGCAGGCGTACTTCTCTATCTGCTCTGCATAGCGGCTCTCCTCGGCGCCGGCTCGGAGGATTTCCCCCCAATACGGATTGAAGAACTGCATGTAGTCATCCAGAAGGGAGGATATTCGGGTGTTGAGGCCGTCGATTTTCTGGAATAACTCATCAATGACATGATGCTTAACCCTCTTTCCTTCATATTTTTTTATATCGATCTGATTCAGCTCTCGTTCTAGAATATCCTTTTCATGCATGAGCCGGTCTATCTCCTGCTGTACATTCTGTGAGCGCCTGATTCCATCCATTTCGCGTTCCAAGTCTCCCAGTACCAGTGCGGTCCGCCAGTTACAGAGTTTTTTGATGGAGACCACGTCGCCGTAGATGTGATCGCCGATGTAGAGGATTTCACTTCCCTGAAGCTGCATGTCATGCTGCAGCTTTTTTGAATTTCCCCCCTGGTATATTCCTGAAGTCACAGAGCCCTCATGATTTGACATGAGCCCGGTGGTCGGGTCAATTTTCAGGAAGCGGGCGGGATGTTCGAAAAACTTCGGTTTGTCCGCAAAAGTGATGACAATGTCAAACACATCCTTCCAGCTCTTATGCTTCTTCAGAAACGGGTCAATGGCATAATTCAGCAGGGCCTGGGTATAAGAAAAATCAGAGTTGGTGATGATCATCAGTTTCTTGCCGTAATCCTTGTATCTCTCGAGCACCTGGGCCGTCCTGGGATCCAGAATCACATATTTTTTAAAGTTCTTCTTGATCTCCGATTTGAGAGAGCCGTCACGATGCACCATATCGATTGCATCATGGATATCCTTTTCCATCTCCTGATATGAAGGAAGGGAGTATCCCTGCTTTTTAAGTTCCACTGCCTGAGAAAAAAGGACGCCGTAGGAGATGGCAAAGGCTGTATCAAGGCTCTGGAAATCAGGGTCCCGGAGTTCAATGGCCATGTTCTGATAGACGCGGTTCTGTTCCCGGTAGGGTACCCGCTCCAGGCCGTAGTAGGAAATTTTTACTTTATTGTACCTGCTCAGCTGGAGAAGATAGCCGTTGCGCTTATCTATCACCAGGCCGACGATGGCACGGTTAAAATCGAAGGAGTACTGATTCAGCTCCTTGGGGTACGATAGTACTTCGATGAGCCGTTCTTTTGCCAGGGTATAGGTCAGCTCTTCAAAGGCTTCGGTTTCGTAGGGTACAAGGGTGTAGTCCATATCAAATCCGATGAGTTTAATTTTTTTAAGGTTGAGGGAACGGTTCACAAATATCGGCATGTTTTTCTCCTGTCGTTTTCATACGGGTATGCTGCTGCGCTTTGAGGCTCTCATTTGCTTTATACGCTGGCTCAAAGCTTGTTGTTACCCTGGTTTGGCTCATCTTTTTCACTGGCCAGGGAGTATTGCAGTACGAGATCAGCTTTATACTGTCTAAAACAAAGAATTTGCTTGAAAGATTTCAGTAAGATCTATTCTACAAGCCTCTGAACAACTCGTCACAAATTTTTTTGCCAGTATATAAATGGTACTCAGATTAGCTCATTTAGACAAGGATCATCTTGTTCCACGACCAGAAAAACTGCTGGAGACTACAATAAGGAGGGAATATAACTTCTCTGAAGTTTTCTGCATTCCTCTTATTGGAGATTTGTGTACTTGGAGAGAATACGTTATACTGTTTTACGGGGATAGCAGCTTTGAATGATCTTTGAATGTATTCTTATCTATATAATTTAGGATAATAGGGGAAGGGAATTTATGAACTACAGAAAATTAGGAAAAACGGACATGTATGTGTCGGAAATCGGTTTTGGAACCTGGGCAATCGGCGCAGGATGGGGGGAAGTCACTGATGATGATGCTTCGGCGGCGCTGGAGGCTGCGGTGGATGGTGGAGTCAGTTTTTTTGATACAGCTGATGCTTACGGAAACGGACGGAGTGAGCGCTTTCTGGCTGAACTCAAAAAGCGGCGCAGGGAGGGGCTGATCATTGCAACCAAAGCGGGGAGAAAATTAAAACCGCATACAGCTGAAAAGTATACACCCGAAAATATCCGCGGATTTGTTCTGGAGAGTTTAAAGAATCTGCAGACTGACAGCCTTGATCTCCTGCAGCTGCACTGCCCGCCGACGGATGTGTATTATAATCCGGAACTCTTTGCAGGCCTTGATGAAATGATGGAAGAGGGGATCCTGAAGAACTACGGAGTGAGCGTTGAAAAGGTTGAAGAGGCCATGAAGGCCATCGAATTTCCTAATGTCAGAACAGTGCAGATCATCTTTAATATGTTTCGCCAGCGACCAAGGGAGCTCTTTTTTCAGGAAGCGAAAAAGCGGGACGTAGGCATCATCATAAGAGTTCCTCTGGCAAGCGGCTTGCTGACCGGTAAAATGTCGAAGGATTCAAAATTCCCCGATGATGATCATAGGAATTTCAATCGAGAAGGTGCCGCATTCGATCGTGGAGAGACCTTTGCAGGTGTTCGGTTTGAGAAGGGACTGGAAGCTGTGGAGGAGCTCAGGGCTCTCGTTCCGAAGGGAATGACCATGGCTCAGTTTGCTCTGCGGTGGATTCTGATGTTTGATGAGGTCTCTACGGTGATTCCGGGAGCGAAAAGGCCAAGCCAGGCGGAGGATAATATCAAGGCAGCGGATTTTCCGCCCTTTTCCGATGCACTGATGCATAAAATCGATGATATCTATGCACAGTATGTAAAAGAGGATGTGCATTTACGCTGGTGATACATGAGCGCCGGTTCCAGTGCAGTGTCGAAAGTAGACTGAGTACAGAAGGGATATAAACAGGGGGAGTTATGTACAGAACGAGTGAAATACGGGAAACCCGGGAAGAAGAAATTCCCCGGATACTGGATATTCATAGAGAAGCTTTCGGTCCTGAGGAGGGACCGGTTATTGCTGATCTGGTGACTAAGCTGTTTGCTGATGAAACGGCGCGGCCGATCCTCTCTTTAGCGGCTGATTACCAGGGAGAGCTGATTGGGCATATCCTGTATACAAAGGCTTCAGTGCGGGCTGCTCATGCTGCTTCTCAGACAACTTCGGAGAGACATGAACAGGCTGAACCTTGGGCAGAGGTCTACTTGCTAGCTCCGTTGGCGGTTCTTCCCTCCTGTCAGTCCCAAGGGATCGGAGGACGGCTGATTCGGGAAAGCCTGTTTTCTCTCCATGGAGCCGGGGCGGAACTGGTTTTTGTTTTAGGTCACCCCGCTTACTACCCCCGTTTTGGTTTTCTTCCGGCGGGGGTACGCGGTTTTGAAGCGCCTTATCCCATACCAGAAAAAAACGCTGATGCGTGGATGGTACAGGAGTTGAATTCTGGTTTAATCGGCAGAATTAGCGGGAAAGTTGAATGCTGCGATGTCTTCAAGGATCCGCAGTACTGGCAGGAATAGTTTCCGCAGCACCCAGGTAAGAATAGGGCGAAGCAGCAATAGCACCGTCAACGATTTCACATGGAGTAACATTAGCTTTATCTTGCGAAGACTATTGATCTTGCGGGGTCTTTGAATCTTGCGAAGACTATTTATCCTGTGAGGCCTTTTCAGGCTGATGGGTTCGGTAATTGAAGTTTGAAGGAGGCTGAAGTATGTACATTATCGGTATTGTCGGAAGCCCTCGAAAAAAGGGAAATACTGCAGTGATGATGAAGGAAGCTCTGAAAGCTGCGGAAAGTCAGGGTGCTGAGACAGAACTGATATTCCTGGATGATTTTGCTATTGAAGAGTGCCGCGGTTGTGACAGTTGTCTCCATACGCACCGCTGTATCATCAATGATGATATGCAGAAGCTGTATCCCCGGCTGCTCTCATCAGATGGCCTTATTTTGGGGTCTCCCGCTTATTTTTACGGTATGTCAGGACTTATGAAGATGATGATGGATCGCTGCTACTGTTTTGAAGCTTTTGCAGATGATGATCGCTCTGTCTGGCTCGGTATAGGTGAAGTGCTTGGCCCGAAATATGCTGCCGTTCTGGCGGTAAGCGGTCAAACAGCTATCGAAGATATGGGCTGCACCCTAGAGGGGATGGAGAAGGGCTTAGCCTCTTTGGGTTGGCGGCTTGTGGACAGTGTCGCTGCACGGGGGTATTTTGAAGCTGGAGATGTTGCAGTTGATAAAGCTGTTATGAAACGTGTTTCCCTGGCAGGATCTCGTCTAGCTGGAACGATAGCTCTAAAAGAGCGTACAGAGAGGGAGTTGACGGCTTTTAAAAACTGAATTTTACAGCCGGTTATCTGGTTTTTCTGGAGAGTTTTTCCCGGGATTTCCTGGATTATTCCATTTTCAGCATGTTCTTGCACGTTCGGGTGCGTGAACATCTAAAAAAATGTGAACATCTAAAAAAACCGTTAAAAATCAAAAAAAATCAAAAAAACGTAAAAAAATCTCAAAATATTAAATCAGATTTCTCCTTTTCTGTGTAGTACATAGTATAGACCGTAAGAGAAACAGATGCTGCAGCTGAAGCATCTGCTGTATCCGGTACAGGCTGGATAATCCAAGCTGTTGAAAAAATTTCATCTAATTAGAATTGTCATTTATGGCAATCAGGAGGAGCATTATGTATCATGTCAGTATTCCGATAGAAGATTTTGAAGGGGCTATTTCCGGGAAAAAAGCAAATTTTGAAGTTGAAGAGGTCATACCCACTTTGGACTTGGAAGAGATGGATCCAAATCCTTTTACAGAAATTGATGAGGCCGTGGCCGTCTTTGATTATTTCGGTAAAAGCAGTAATACGCTGGAGAAAATGCCGCCCCTGCGCTTACCCATCTCCTGCAGAAAGCGCTCTATTGTTACATCACGAATTGACAGCGTTAATAAAGATAAGAAGGAGTGGGGCTTTGATGAAGAACTAGTAAAGCTGTCTGAGGATGATTGGGATTGGATTGAGGATGAATATCTCAGTTTCAAACGGAGTGTGACATCAGGTTTTACCTTTCAGGATTCCATTAAAACGGGATGGTTCCCAGATTTTTCAGCTCTTGAGAAGGAGCGTAGTAAGGCGTTAATTCCGTATCATCATATTTTTCCCTATGCAGAGCCCTTTGAAGCAGTATTCGAGTACAAACATGTCATCATGGATGACCGCTACGGTTTCTTTTCTCAGGATCTTACAAAAAGTGTACAGCTGATCATGGTACATAAGAAAAAGAAGAGAGAGATGTTTTCCGGGTATCTGACTGTGGATGCTGAAACCGGGGATGTCTTTTACAGAATCGGTCCTGGATCGAAATATTCAGCCAGTGAGGAAAAAAAGCTCATGAAAATATTCAATTCCTGCAGAAAATCCAATCCGGAAATCATGGAAACCATTTACAAACGAAGCCTGCAGGTTAAGCAGTATGCTGATTACTATCGTATGCACTATTGATATTCTACTATTCAGGTGAAAATCTGAATCATGGTAAAAATAGGGAGTGTCGCTGAGTTTCAAGTAAGCTCAGCGGCAGAAAAGTAATTAGCTATAGGCAGCAATAGGTGCTTTACGGATACCAGGAGAGCAAAAAACAGGAGAGCAAAAAACAGGAGAGTCGAAGATCAGAAGGAGGAAAAAGGTTAAAAAGGTTAGGAGAGGACAACAATTTTATCTCGTCCCTCATCTTTAGCCTTATATAAAGCTTTATCTGCACGTCCCATGACTTTTTCGAGGGTGTCTTCCTGCTTGAATTCCGTCACACCCATACTGAGCGTAATAAAATCGGCTTTCTCCTTGCCCATAGGCAGCGGTGTTTGACTTAATTCTTTCCGTATACGTTTAGCTAGCTGTTCAGTTTCATACTGCTTGTTATGGGCAATGATCACGAATTCATCTCCGCCCCACCTAGCTGCAAAATCAACATCCCTAATAATGCTTTGGAGAAAAGCAGCTAAATCTTTAAGGATTTGATCTCCATTCAAGTGACCTTGAGCATCATTTATTTGTTTGAAATGATCTATATCAAATAGAATTAATGAAAGTGGAAGACTGTATCTCCTGAATCGACTGATGGATATATGCATGTGTTGAATAAAATTTCTTCGATTAGCAATTTGAGTCAACTCATCAGTCAATGCATTATATTCAAGTTTCTTCTGGAAATGCTTGATAATAACAGCAATGATACTAATGATGAGGAGTGAAGTTACTAGTCCAATAATAATGGTGCGTAATAAATTTTTGCGGGCAATTCCCAAGGATTCTTCTTCATCCTGCTCTACAACAAGAAACCAATCCAGTTCAGGCATATACAACGAAGTTGTCAAAATGGTATGCCCGCCGTTTATATAGGAATTATTCCGTGGTTCAAGTTCAGGAATAAGTATATCATCTGCGACGTCTCTTATTCCAGCCTCGTCAAAAATTGAAGTTTTTTCTATCATATTTTCATCAGAATGTGCCTGTATGATACCATCGGGGTCCACTAAATAGATATTTCTGCTGTACTTTCTCTGTTTTTCTTCAAGGAAAGAAGAAAAATGTTCCATCTTAATACCTACTCCGGTTACTCCAAGCAAATTTCCCTCGGCATCTTCAATTCGGTGATTAATAAAGATTGTCAGCTGGTTGTTGCTTGCTTCATTAGTATCTACATCCAAATCATACTTTTCACCGGACTCAATAAATGTATAGTACCAGATATCATGGGGATCTTTCGGATCTACCGTTTTAAGTATCCCGTCATAGTGATAATATGCTTTAGTTCTTTCAGATATGAGAAATGTTGAAAAATAACCGTACTCTTCATGAATTCCTAAAAGGTATTCCTGAATAGCATTGATGTTTTTTTCCCCTGATGTAATCCAATTTTTAACATAGGAATCATTAGCCATGAGAGATGCATGATGCAGTGAGGGGATGAAGTTTTTTTGAATTTGGGAATTGATATTATCTCGAAGCAGGGGGAGTGTGGAGTTTACAATTTCTTCTTTTATTGAGTCTTTCATAGCTATATAATTAAAAATACTCAAGCTGAGAAAAGAACAAATAAGCAATGTGCTGATAATTATTATGAGTTTAAGGGTATGCCTTTTTTCCATAAACCATCTTAGTCTTCTCTGTGAGCTTTGTCAAATTTATATGATACTCAACGATGATATAGTTCTTTTTTGATTTTTTTGGAATTGATAGATCGTTTGGTAGATCGAAACGTTAAAAATTGGTACAGATTGGTACAGATTGGTACAGAAATGTCACCGGCAAAAATTACTCAACTCATGAACAGTACAATTAAATCATTATATGTTAATGGATTAAAAATTACCCCGGACGCGATTCGAACGCATGACCTGCTGCTTAGGAGGCAGCCGCTCTATCCTGCTGAGCTACCGGGGCATTACAGTTTATTGCGCTTGAAGATTAAAATAAATAGATTCGGCTGTCAATCCCTAAGTCCACAAGGCCCAATCCCTAAGTCCCTAAAGCCTTAAGTCTAAAGTCTATGATCCTAAAGCCTGAGACCCTAAAAAAGGCTGGAGCCTAAATTACTTACCGCATTCTAAGCATCATAAAATAGTCAAACAGATCCAATACTTGTAATGTATACAGCGAGTCTGCATAAATATCGAAAAAATATACTAAAAAAGTAAAATAAGTATGGAAAAAAGATATGAAAACTGGTACATTATCTCTAAAATTATGGTAATATGTCCGAATAGCAGTATGGAAGCATGATTTTTCCATAAGGCTTTGGTAGTACAGAAATTAAACCATAAAAAGGAGTCGTGATGAAAAAAACAAGAATTTTCTCATTGGTGCTTATTCTTGCGTTAACAATGGTAAGCATGAGTGTATTCGCACAGGGAGATGCAGAAGGTACAGGACCGATCAAGATTGGAGTTGGGGGAGCTCATTCCGGTGACCTTGCTTCCTATGGTATCCCTTCTGTTCATGCTGCTGAACTCGTTGCCGAAAAATGGAACGAAGCAGGCGGTGTTTTGGGTCGTCAGGTAGAGCTGATTGTTGAAGATGACCAGTGTAAACCGGAAATTGCAACAAATACTGCTGCCAAACTGCTCGGTGAAAATGTAGTAGCTGTGATGGGGCATATTTGCTCTGGTGCAACTAAAGCTGCTCTGGGTATTTATGTTGATTCTGAAATAATTACTATTTCTCCCTCAGCAACCAACCCTCCGCTGACCAAAAGCGGCGATTATCCAAACTTTTTCCGTACCATTGCACCTGATGATGCACAGGCAGTAACAGAAACTAATTTTATCGTAGATGAACTTGGTCTGGAAAGTGTTGCCATTCTACATGACAAGGGTGACTATGGTAAGGGTTTTGCTACTTTCATGAGAGAATATCTCTTGGAAGAAGGTGTGGAAGTTGTTCTTTTTGAAGGAATAACTCCCGGAGCACTGGATTACAATGCGGTAGTCAACAAAGTAGCCAATTCCGATGCTGAAGGCCTTGTTTGGGGTGGATATCATCCTGAAGCTTCAAAGCTGGTTACACAGATGAGAAACAAAGGTATGGATATGCCTTTTCTTTCTGAAGATGGTGTAAAGGATGAAACCTTCATCGCTGTAGCAGGTGAATTCGCTGAAGGCGTCTATGCCACAGGCCCTGTTGATACCAGTGATAACCCGCTCTACATTGAATCTACAGAAGCTCACGTTGAAAAATACGGTGAAAAGCCCGGGGCTTTCTTTCACAATGCATATGCCGCCACTGAGGCACTCTTGAATGCTATTGATAAAGCAGGCTCAACTGAGTATGCGGCAATCAAAGATGCCTTAACCAGTGAATATGTAGAAACTCCACTCGGAAAGATCAGTTTTGATGATAAGGGTGATGCAATTGGTGTCGGTTTCTCAGTTTATCAGGTTCAGAACGGGGAATTTGTTGAACTTAAATAGCTTGTAGAAAAAGACGAATAACTTGTTTTGTGATATATAACGGGGGCGTCTTGTGCGTCCCCATTTTTTTGTCGCTGTTTTTTAACTAAGTAATACTTTTTTTTATTGCAAAAATATCTGAAATAGTAAAAAATAGCTAAGTGAATTTTAAGAACCGCCGGCGGCATTGAGGGCAGAGTTGTTTACGATAGCGAAAAGTACTACAGTTAGCAGTAACAGTAGTAACTGCAGTAACGGCGGCGAGAAAACTGGGAATGTATAAAACATATCAAAAGTAAATATTGGAAGTGCTATGGAATATTTTATTCAATTATTCATGAGCGGTATGGTCAAGGGAAGTATTTATGCCCTGATAGCATTGGGGTA